>NZ_AWWC01000025.1:0-98492 GCF_000468895.1 Jonquetella sp. BV3C21
TTTTTTGAGCAGCGCCTTTGTTATTTGTCTAATTGTTATTTTGTCTAGTTGGAGAGCGGTGCGAACAGGTTGCCCTCGGTCAGTTTTCCCTCGGACATGCTGTAGACGCGCTTGCCGTACCGCAGCGTGTCCAAGTCGTGGGAGACGATCAGGATCGTCATGCCCTCGGCGTTCAGCCGGGAAAACTCTTCCATGATGCCTTGAGTCGACTCGACGTCCAAGTCGGACGTGGGTTCGTCGGCGATGAGGAGCTGCGGGTGGTTGACCAACGCGCGGGCAATGAGCGCGCGCCGCAACTCGCCGCCGGAAAGCTCGCTCGGGTAGGCATCGGCCATGTTCTCAATACCGAAACGCTCCAGAAGCAGTCGGGCCGAGCCTTCTCCGTCGCCGCCCCGCGGGTAGAGACAAAAGGGAAGGAGCACGTTTTCCAGCACGGTCAGGTTGGGCAGGGCGGAGGCGCCTTGGGGGATAAATCCAATCTGCTCGTTGCGGATTCTGGAAAGCTCTGCGTCCTTCTTGCCCGCAAGGCTCACGCCGTTCAGCTCTACCGTGCCGGAACTGGCGGCAAGCATCCCCGCCGCGATGTTCAGCAGCGTCGACTTGCCGCCGCCGGAACGGCCGATGATGTTCACGTAGTCGCCGGGCTCGACGGTCAGCGAGACGTGGTCGACGGCAAAAAACTTCCCTCCGCCGCGGGTGTATTCCTTGCACAGATCCTTCAGATTCAGTATAGGCGTCAATTTAGTTCCCCCTCAGCGTAGAGTAAATATCGGCTTTGCTGACTCGCCGGGCAGCGCGGTACGCTGCAAGCAGTCCGGTCAAAACCGAAAGGAGCACGGTCGCTCCCGCGATCAATAGGAGGACGCTGAGCTGGGGCAGCAAAAAAGGCAGTTTGAGGGCCTCTGCGGCACGCGGCGCGCTCAGGGTGGCCGCAAAAGCGCCGAGCAAAAGACCTAAAACGGCTCCTTCAAGGCACAAAATCAGCACTTCGTCCAAAATCATGCAGGTCAGCTGGCTGCTGCTGGCACCGACGGTCCGCAGCATGGCCATTTCAGAGCGGCGCTCGTTCAGGCTGACTGAAAAGAGCAGCGAGATCACGCAGGCAGCCAAAAGCCAGAGAATCGCGCCGCCCCACAGGGCGAATTTGGCCGCGCCCCGAAGCGTCACACTCATGCCATTGATGAAGCTGTGGCTGCACATGATGTACAGGCCGCCGCGGTTCAGGGCTCGGTTCATGTCCATAGCGAGGTCAGCGGCGTCTTGTCCCGGCTTGAGGCGGACCATCACGGCGGATACCAGCGACTTATCCTTTGCCAACGGCGAGTTGAGCAGGAAACTGGCGTCAACGGCAGCCTGACAGAGCGTATTCCGGGTCATAAAGACCGAGTCGTCAAAGCCCATGCCGGTTTTGGCGAGCTTGCCGGCCACCGTGTAGGGGCGGTTAAAGAACTTCAGCGTGCCGCCTGTTTCCGCGTTGACGTTGTTGCCAACGATAATTTGCCCGTCCTCCAGCTCTCGGGATGTGGAGGAGACGAGCCACGGCTTGATGAGAAAGTCAGTCTTGCTGTCAATTCCCATCAGTTGAAGCGGGGAGGCACAGCAGGACGCGCTGAGAGTGGCCAAGAAAACCTGCGGCGTCGAGGCTTCGATGACGTCGCTAAAACGTTTCAGCTGTTCTTCTGCGTCCTTAGGAAGGAAAAACGTGCTCGGAGCCCCGGTGAGAAGCAAGTTCTCAACCTTGGCGGTGTAGTCCATAGGAACGACGATCAGGTCGGCGCCAAGCCGATCTGACACGCTCTTCATGCCGTCGGACATGGCGAAAAACGCGACAGATCCGGCGAACATAAAGAAACTCAGAAGCAGTACCGTTAAAATCAGGCACAGGCTACGCCGAGGGGATCGCCGGATGTTTTTCAGGGCGATCCCCAAGGGAGTAAGCCGAATCATATTACCGATTGCCGCGGACAAAGCTGGTCAGGAGCCCGATGACGCAGAAGAGGACGATTGCCCCGGCGATCCAGTCCACTTTAACGGCGGTCGCATGGCAGGCCATTTCGGGGTTCCCGCAGAGGCCGCAGGCCCAGCCGTCGCCGGCGACTTTGACGATCCCTCTCGGCACCAGCCAGCACAGCAAAGCGGCTGCGCCGGAAACGATGTACCACAGCGGCAGAAGGCGGCCGGTCAAAGAGATCAGCGACGACAGGACGACAACTCCGCCCATGACGGTGACGAAGATCCCCGAATACCAGCATTTCATGTGCCCGCCGTTAGCCATCAGCTTGGAGCAGATGGGGAACAGGACGAACGAGGCCAAAGCGAGGATCACTCCGAGAACCAGAAGGAGCAGAGAGAGCTTCTTGTGCATTTGAACCATCCTCCTCAGAAGAGAGAGATATTTTCAGCGCGCTGGCTGAAAGAAGAAACGTTTAGCATCATTGTAAGCAAGGACAGCCCTCTCTGTCTTGCGGCGCCCTGTCGTAACTTTTAGGACCCCTCGTCCGTCAGGCGCCTCTTTTCACCAATAAATTCCCGCCGGAACGCGTAGGCGCCGCGGCAAAATCAGCAGCGGCGCGAGCTGACGCAAATCGGCTCGTTTCCATTAAAACGAAGCATTGTTTTTATTTGTTTTGATTTGGTTTGTTGCTGTTTGTTAAAAAGGGAGTCACTTCGATTGGCGAATCACGATCGAAGCGTCTCGTAAATGTCCGTCTTGGCGGCTTGGCGCGCGGAAAAAGTTGCCCCGAAAACG
This sequence comes from Jonquetella sp. BV3C21, assembly GCF_000468895.1. NCBI lineage: Bacteria > Thermotogati > Synergistota > Synergistia > Synergistales > Dethiosulfovibrionaceae > Jonquetella > Jonquetella sp. BV3C21. The sequence goes on from NZ_AWWC01000025.1 coordinate 2,750, forward strand.
CCGGTGAGCACCGACGCGGCGACCGCGCCGAGAAGCAAGACGGCTAAAGAGCCGAAGGACGGCAGAAGGAACGGCAGTTTCAGCGCCGCCGTCACAGCTGGACTGACGAGGGCAACGATCAAAGCGCCGAGAGCCGCGCCGGTCGTCGCGCCGTAAAAGCTGATCAAAAAGGCTTCGGCCAGTACCAGCCGCAGCAGTTTGCCCCTGCTCGCACCGATGGCCCGAAGCACGCCCAACTCAGTTTTTCGCTCGTTGACCGTCACGGAGAAGAGCAGCGCGATGATAAACACTGCTAGAAGCCAGATCAGGCCGACGGCTCCGCGGATCATCCACGACACCAGCGTGAGCGACGATGTAATGCTGTTCACGAACTTCTTGCTGAACAGCGCGAAAATATCGCTGTCGTTCAGCTGGGCGTTGATTTTCTGCGCCACGGCGACCGAGTCGTACCCCGGCCGAAGCTTCAGCATGACGGTAGAAATCAGGCTGCCGTCCTTGCTGAGCGGGTGCTGAAAAATTTTCTCCGCCGCCTTTGCTAAGTCCGCGATGGTCTCGCGGGTCATGAAGACGGTGGCGTCGAACCCCATGCCGGTCTGTTCCAGGCGGCCGGCGATTTTCAAGTCGACGCCGAAGAAGTGGAGCGTGTCGCCCGGCTCGCCCGAAACGCGGTGTCCAAGGATGGCCTCGCCCTTTTTCAGGTCCCGCCGCAGCGTCTCGTTCAGCCACGGCTTGATGAGAAAGTCCGTCTGGTAGTCGATGCCGACCAGCTGGAGCGGGTAGGAGCAGCACGAAGCCCGGAGCGTCGCAAGAAACGTCTGCGGCGTCATCCGGTCGATGCCTTCTATCGCGCTCAGCCGTTCCATGACGTCGTGAGGAAGGTAAAAACTCGACGGCCTGCCCGAAAGGATAATATCGTCGATATGCGGGTCAAAGCCGGCTGGGACGACCATAATGTCCGCTCCAAGGCGGTCGCCCATGCTCTGGGCGCCGCGGGCAAGGCTGACTGTCAGCGCTGTCCCCGCGAAGAGGAAGCAGGAGAGGAGCAGAACGGTCGCCGTCAGGCAGAAACTCCGCCAAGGCCGCCGCCGAATGTTCTTTTTTGCGATGCTGAAAATTCCAAGGGCCGCGGTCATTCGAGCAACGTCCTGCGGACCAAACAAATAAAATCCTTCACGCCCTACCTCGCCTTTTTCAGCGCCTCGTGGACCGCAATCTGCATCGCCTTAAAGGTGACCGTCGCGCCGGAAAGGGCGTCCATCTTGTCGATATCCTGCGTTTCGAGCAGCATGTCGGGGTATTTCTTCATCTCCCGCACGGAAAGCTGGGCTCGCCGGAAATCCTCGGCCGTCCCGCCCTTGCCGTAGTTCTCGTCTTTGACGTTGCCCAAGGCGTCGCGGGCGTCCAGCTTGCAGTCGACGATTTTGTTGTCCTTAATGGTCAGCGTGACGCTGGTGCGCTGCCCGTCGCTTGACTCGTACGCGCCCTCGTAGGTGCCGTCCCGGTAGGTTTTGCCGGAAATGCCCCCCTTCAGGGCGAAGACAACGGCGAGGACTACGACCAAAGCGACGATGGAAATCCAAACTTTTTTCATGCTGGGCCTCCTAAACTTTGAGTACGCCGCTGAAGTTGGCGCGCTGGTCTATGTCCTGCACAATTTTGCCGTATTCGAGGACGATCTTGCGCTGAGCCACGTCGCCCACTTCCGGGTCGTGGGTGACCACGATGATGGTGGCTCCTTCGCTGTGCAGGCGGCGGAAAATGTCGACCACCATGCGCTCGTTCTCCTCGTCCAAGTTGCCCGTCGGCTCGTCGCCGAGGAGCAGCCGAGGCGAGTTGATCAGGGCGCGGGCGATGCAGACGCGCTGCTGCTCGCCGCCCGAAAGCTGAGCGGGCAGGTGATGAGCCCGGCGGCCAAGGCCGACCTTCTCAAGCACTTCCATGGCCTCGTCCTTGTCGGGCATGCTGTGGTAGTACTGAGCGACCATGACGTTTTCCAGCGCGGACAGGTAGCTGATCAGGTGGAACTGCTGGAAGATCAGGCCTATCTTGTCCCGGCGGATCTTGGTCAGGTTGTTGGCGTTCTCGCGGCTGATGTCGACGCCGTCAAGAACCACGCTTCCTTCCGAGGGCGTGTCCATGCAGCCGATGATGTTGAGCATGGTCGTCTTGCCCGAGCCGGACGGCCCCATGATGGACACCCAGTCGCCCTCGTTCACGTTCAGGTTGATGTGCGACAGGGCGTGCAGGTCGCCGTAAATCTTTGAGACGTTCTTCATTTCAAGAATCGTAGCCACTTTTATTCTCCTCTGAGCACAATGGCAGGGTGAATGTCCATTACCCGGCGCACGGGAAGGATTGAGGCGAGCACGGTGATCGCGATGAAGACAGCGATGGTAATGGGGATGATAGGCCACGGGAAGTTAATGGCCCGGCCGAAGACGTTCAGGCTGACGCGCTGGGCAAATTCAAACCCGAGGAACACGCCGAAGGCGCTGCCGATCAGGCCTAAAAAGGCGCCCTCGCCGAGCAGTTCGCCCATGACGAGCCGGTTCTCAGCTCCGAGAGCTTTCTTTAAGGCGATTTCGCGCCGCCGCTCGGCCACCATGGCCATCATGGTCGTGTAGACCGAGATCATGGTGATAATCAGGACGACGACGGTGACAAGCAGCACCAAAGCCTGCAGCTTGCCCAGCACGATATCCTGCGATTGGGTCAAGCGCCGCACCGAGCGGGGCTGAATGTCAGACATCTTTGCCTGCAGCGTCCCAGTGAGCTTCTCCATCTGTTCGCCGTCGGCGACGACGCTGCACTCAACCACGTCGCCGTGAAAGCTGTCGCCGATCAGGCTGTCGAGCATGTTGACGTCGGCGAAGATGAAGCCCTCTTCAGCGCCGCCGGTGGTGACGATGCCGCAGACGGACAGCTTCTTGGAGAAGTTCTGGTCGCCCTCGTCGCGTTCCTGGTTCTCCACGGCGGAAAGGTTCTGGCCCGACGCCTCAGCGTGCTTGCCGTACTTCACTCCCAGCACGGTAAAGGTATCGCCTAGCGACAGGTTCAGCGTTTTGGCAATTTCCTTGCCGACCATGACCTTGTCAGGCTCGTCGGCATTTCCCCAAGAGCCTTCGACGTACCAGAACGGGCTATTTTTCTTTGCCTCCGGCAGGTCTGTGCCGGCGATGATATAGGGGTGTTCGTTGATTTTCACCGTCTGATAGCGGTAGGGCGCCATTCCCACGATACGGTCGCTGCCGATCAGGCTGCGAAGCTGCACGAGATCATCACGGCTTATTTTGGTATCGCCCTTCGGGAGGATCAGCAGGTTGGCGCCATATGATCGGAACTCGCGTCCCAGCTGACGGGGAATATCGTAGTAGATCGTCACCAGGCCTGACAGGATGGTGGCGCCGATGGCGATGGCCAGCACGGCGATAATCAGCCGGGAGGCGCGTCGGATCAGCGAACTGGTCACCATCTTGAGGTACATCTTCTGTCTTCTATTTGCCATGGAGGACCTCCGTAGGTTTCAGGTTCAGCAGATAGCGAATCGCCGGAATACTGCCGAACAGCGTAACAAAGAAGAGGATCACAGCCACAATCACAACGACCATCTGGGCGATCTCGATGTAGGAGCCGAACACGGTCTGCCCGATGATCTGAGCGAAGCCGATTCCGAGCCCGTAACCTACCACGCCGCCGAATAAGTTGGTCAGCATGACCTCAGCGAGCACCAGCAGGACGATCTGGTAGTTATGCGCTCCAAGGGCCTTCAGCAGGCCAAGTTCCTGACTTCGCTCGATCACGCTGGCGGTTATCAGGTTGGAAATGGCCAGCGCCGAACCGATGGCGCTGAGGATCGTGATCAGGATCATCAGCAGCGTCGTCTTGTTGAGGATCGTCCCTTCTGACTCGGCGACCTGCCGAACCGGGCGGGCCACGCCGTCGCGGATGACTTCCTGAATCTGATGGCATATGGCGCTGACGTAGGCGGTGCAGTACCACGTTTCGTACTCTTCAGGCGTCAGGCTCTTGAAATCCTGAGAGGCCTTGCGGGCCAAGTCGTTGTCTGGCGTGGTGAGAGCGGAAACCTCAATGCTTGAGACCTTGCCCGGAAGGTTCATCAGCTCCTGAACCATTTTGAGCGTGCCGAAGACCCGGCCGTCTGCCGGCCCGCCGTCGGTGAAGATCCCCTTGACCGTGACCTTCTTGGTCACGCCGTTATTGACTAAAGTCAGCGTTGACCCGACGTCGGCTTTCAGCCGGGCGGCCAAGGCGCTGCCGAGCATGACGAATCCGTCGTCTTTTTCGCCGATCCAGTCGCCTTTCAGGCTAATCTGCCACCAGTTGCGCAGCGGGCGCAGGCCTGTGTTGACCTCTTCGCCTGTGTTCAGCTGGGCGTGCTTTTCCATCCACGTCCCGATGACCGAAACCTCTCCGGCGCCGTCCACGTCGGCCCGGCCTGTCAGAAGCGGGGCAAAGTCGATGATGTTGAAGCCCCAGAAGATCGTCTTCAGCTTCAGGACGTCCTCTTCGTAAAGGAACTTATCCGTCACGCCGAGCCCCTCGTGGAGCCCGTAAAGGTCGTTCATCAGAGCGGCGTCCTTGTGGCGCACCGTGATGTTGGCGCCGTAGACCTTCAGCTCTCGGTTGACCTTATCGCCAACGCCGAGCATCACGTCCATCATGGCCGTCGACAGTGACACGCCGAGGACGACAGTGAAGGCGATCATCAGCATTTTGCTCTTTTGACGGATCAGCGTCTGCATAATCATTCTCCAGAACATCAGCTCTCGCCTCCTATCTGAATCGCTTCTCTTGACGCTCGAGTTCCTTCACGTCGATGTAGATCCGGCCCGAGTTGACGTCATAGGGGAAAGGAATTGGGTTGCAGCCGCCCTTAAAACCGATTGTGTTCTTGTTCATGACCACGTCGCACCGGCGGCAGATCACTTCGTCGCCCCGCTCAAAGTAGCCGGCGATGCCGCAGATCTCGCAGGCGTCCAATCCGACGCCGTAAGCGTTGCCGGCAGGCTTCTTCACGACGAGGAAGCGTACGTCATAGCCGTTCGGCGTGACGTATGAGAACTTGTGAAGGTGGCCGTCAGAAACCTTAGCAAGCTCAATTTGAATGATCCCGTCATGCATTTCGTAAGCCTCCGGCTGGACTTCTGCCGGCGGCCGAGTGTCAAAATAACGAAGGACGGTGGCCGTTGTCAGGACCAGCGCGCCCCACAGGAGCAGCCCCCAAGACCAGCGGCGGCAGCCGCGGAGCCGGGCTTTTTCCTTGCGGAGCAGGGCGCGGTTGGGGAACTCGCCGGTCGGGTGCCTGTGGCTCGCGATGACCCACAGGAGCATGACCAGACCGACGGCCAACTGGGCGAAGAGGAAGGAGTTTTCAAACGCGTCGCCCCATTCCATGATCGAGAAGACGAAGTCGGACAGCGGAATGACCTTCAGCCGCTGCAGCGAGGCGACCGCTCGAACGCCGTACTCAGCGAAGAACAGCAGGGAAGAAAGGGCAAGGAAAAGGACGGCGCCGCGAGGGCTGAGAGCTCGGTGGACTTTAAAGGAGCTGAGCGCCAGCAGCAGGCAGAGGAAAAGGCCGAGCGCGAAACCGATGGCCCGCAGCAGCGCCTTCGTGCTGATGCCGCTTTCGCCGAAGTAGACAAATTCCTGCGTGAATTGAATGACCGGCGGAATCAGATAGGTAAACGCTACTGCCGTGAGAACGGCGAACAGCAGGATTCCCAACGACTTCCAGATCCCGGAGACTCGGCGGGGAAACAGAGAGATCAGTGACCAGAGGAACGCGGTTCCGGCTGCCGCGGCGACAGCCACCACAAGCCAGCGGTTGAGCTGTATCAGAGCGATGTTCATGCCCTTTGGGTCGTGCGCGCGCACGCCAAACAGGACGCCGCCGACAAGAAGGCCGACCACGATGCCCGCCCACGCAAAGAGGCGGCCAGTTTTTTCTCTGTCCTTCAGGGAGAAGCTGAGAATCAAGCCGGTCAAAAACGAGAGAGAAGCAAGCTGGTCTGTGACCGCGACAAGATATTTAAAAATGGGACTGCGCCCCCGATCTAAAAACAGCTAAAGCGGGGCGCTGCCTGCCATTTCAGGAAAAGCAGCTCCCCGCCGTGTGAACATATAGACTCTTTAACGCTTACGCTGATGGCTTAGCGGTTCTGAAGCTGCTCAGCAGTGTACTTCCAATCGAACTCGCAGGTGTAGGACTTGAAGAAATCCTTTGCGTTTTCCTTTGCGGGCACGCCGGTCTCCGGGTCAGTGTGGAAGAGGTAATCCGTGGGCGGGTTGATGGTCAGGCGCAGCGTGTAGGTGCCGACCTTGAGGCCCTTCTTGATGTTGGCGCCGTAGTGCGGGCCGTCATCAGCGTTCATCGGCATGAAGGAGCCAGACATCACGACGTCCTTCTTCTTGTTGAGGATCTCGTACTTCACCGTCAGATAGGGCGGCCAAATGTTTTCGCCGTTGCCGAAGCCGTACAGGGCGGCAGATTCAGGCTGCAGGTGAATATCGGCTTCCAGGTGCATATCGGACTCCTCGCGGGACGGGTTCTTGCCAGCGGGGTACATATCAACGGCCTGGAAATACACGGCTGCGACGTTGTACGGACCGACCTGCTGCTCCTCGCCGATGGGGATCTCAACGAATCCGCTCTCGCCGGGCTTGTCAGCAACGGGAGCAGCAGGAGCAGCGATGGCGCAGGCGCCAAAAACCAAAGCGGCAAAGCATGAAAGCAACGCAACAAACGACTTTTTCATCAAAAAACCTCCCTGAAAATAAAATGATGTTGCTATTAAAGTTCCGCTCATGCGGAATCTTCCAAAAGGTGAAAGCTACTTGTTGCCCTTATCCTTCTTCCGGAACATGTGGGGCAGGGTAATCCACAGCGACGCGATGAGAATCATGACCTGAGGAATCAGCGTCTCGGCCCGGTCGTAGATGTTCAGAATGTCGATGGAGAAGCCGTTCATCGACGGGATAACCGTCCGGCCGGTGATCACGTCGGCCTCTGTGAGCTCAAGGACTCCCTTGCCCATGAAGGAAATGCACATCAGGAAAAGAAGGATGCTGGTAAATAGGAAGAAAGGCTTCAGAGGCAGCTTGACGCTGAAGTAACGGAACGCGATCCACACGGCGACCAACACGGCCGCTCCGGCGACGATGCCGTAAACGATGTAGGTCGTGTTGTCCATGCCGTCGGTAAATGCCGCCTTGTAGAACAGGATCAGCTCGGCGCCTTCGCGCATGACGGCGATGAACGCGGCGAAAATCAGCGTCCACTGGCTCTTCTTGTCGATGGACTGTTGGACCTTGCCGCCGATGTAGCTTTCCCAGCGCTCTGTGTCTGCCTTGGAAAGCATCCAGTTGCTCACGTAGAACAGGACCGCCACGGCGAGGAACATGGTCCAGCCCTCGAGCAGCTCCCGCGCCACGCCGCTGGCGTCGCCCATCATGTACTCAAGGACCCACGCCAAAGCCGCGCTGGCCAGAATCGCCGCGAAGCAACCCCAGTAGACGCTCTTGAGCATTGAGCTGTTGTTCGTCTTTATCAGGTACGCCACGATGGCGACGATGACGAGGATAGCTTCAAGACCTTCGCGGATCAGCAGGCCGAAAGCAGTCAGGAACGTCACCCAATCCCTGTTGACAGGTGCTTTCTTCGGCGCCGTCGGGGCAGCAGCCGATGCGGCCGGCGCAGTTTGTGCCGTCTGCTCCGCGGGTTCGGCGGTCTTCGCAACGGTCTCCGTTTTCCCTTCCGTCCCAGCCGCGGTGACAGCAGCGGGCTTTCCCGCCTCGCCGTATACGGCCTCGCCGATGCTGTCTGGATCGGTGCTCGAAGCATCGCCGTCAAGCACCATCGCGTCCTTGTAGACCTTGACCTTCAGCGCCTCAATCTCGCTGATCAGCGCTGCCTTGTCCATTGAGTTGTTGTTGCCCAGCAGAACGTGCTTAATTGCCGCGAATCTGCCTTCGATCAGGTTGACCCGGTCGCGCGAAATGGCGTACATGACGTTCTTCTCGAAGCCCTGAATTTCGTAGTGTCCGAAATAGGCGTCGTTCATGTTCTTGTACGCCGCCTTGTAGTCGCCCTTTTCGACGTTTTCGCGGGCTTGGGTGAACTGAATGGCCATGTCCGCGGCCACGTCTTTCCACGAGTCGTATTTCTTCTTCTTTGCAGCCGAGGCGTCCTGAGCCGTTGAGAAGAGAACGAAGAGGACAGCCAGCACTAACAGTCCGAAAGACCACCTGCGCCAAAAAATACTCTTTTCCCGCATCATGCCGTCTCCTTATCCCGGACGTGCCGTTCAGTTCTCGGCACCGCTGAAACAAACCGCAGAGAGGATGTTCCTATGCTGAATGTTCCACCAGTGCTGAATTCCAGGCCCGACAGGCTTCGTATGCTGGACGCCCTTTTGATGCGCCCAGAAACCACGAGCCGATAGTTTAGAACTGCTAATTTGATGATGCTAAGTTTAGCACTGCTAATTAAGCTGTCAAGAGGGCTGGGGGAATGTTTGAGGGCAAAATCTGATATTCTCGGGAGGCTTTTTCTCCTTGCTCATCAAGCTAATCAACAGACTGTCTGCTCTTAAGAGTTTTTTGCTACAAAAAAGTAACTTGCCCAGCTTTGCTCCTGCCCGCTTTGGGGGGCTGTCAGTTACAAAAAACGCCGCCCGTTAGGGCGGCATTTTCTCGCTTATCGTATCATGTTCCACTCGTCGGACTGGTACTTTTCGGCGGCCAGCCGTTCGGTCATTTCCAGTTCGCCGGGCGTCAGCGGGGACTCTTCAAACTCGGCGTTCAGGTCTCGGCCGAGGGCGAGGAAAAAACCCTCTTTGAAGGCGGAAATCAGGTCGGCCATTTCAAGGGGATGACCTAACAGGTGGCGGATGCTGGTGGCTTTGTCGAGGAACGTCTCCTTGGCCCGGGCGAGCCGCAGCGGATCGGCGTCCTTCATGGTCGAAAAAGTTTAGTCCGCCTCCAAGTCGTTCAGAATTGAGCCGTGCTGAACCAGCGCGTCGTAGCGCCGCGCTTGGGCGCTCCCGACGATTTTTTTGCCGTCGGCGGCTAATTCCCAAGCGGAAAGGGCGTCAAAGCACGCTCCCGAGCTGCCTAGTTTGCCGGCTCTTGGAGCAGGGCGGGTCATTGCCACGGGCAGGTTCAAAATCCGAAAGCCTTCGGCAAGCCCCCGCGAAAGGATTCGGTACGACTCGGTGACGCTTTCGGGCAGGGGGCAGTTCGCCTTGGCCATGATAATGCTGTAGGTGAGCTCGTGATCGTGCAGGACGGCCCGGCCGCCGGTGAGGCGGCGCACCACGTCGATGCCCTGACGGCGGCAGGCGTCAAAGTCCACGTCCCGCTCCGCCCGCTGGAAGTAGCCCAGCGTGAGAGTCGCCGGAGACCAGCGGTAAAAGCGCAGGGTCGGCGGCACAAGGCCGGCCGCACAATGGCGCATGATCGCCTCGTCAGCGGCCATGTTCCACGCGCCGGTCGACGTGCCGGTGTCAACGTATCTCCATTTCATCGTTCAGACCTCCCGAAAATAGGCCGGTTTCTTTCGCGGCGTTCAGGGCTTCTGCGGCTTTGAGCGCCCGCGGGTAGTTGTACATCACGCCGTGTCCGGGGTTCTCGTTGTAGTACGGTCGGTTGCAGTTTTTGCACCCGGCTGTGCGGAACGGCTCGCCGGTCAGGGCGACTTTCAGGGCTTCGTCGTGCCAGCTCCCGAGGCTCACGAGCCGGCCGTCTTGGAACGTCATGGCGTCAGGTCGGGCGCCGCGGAACTTCATCAGCCAGTTGGCCAGCTGGACGCGCCGGTACGTCCCCGCTTCAGGCGGCAGCGCGTCGGCCATACGAGTTCCTTTGAGCGGGGTAAAGGCGAACAGGCCCACCGTGACGTGTCGGTCGTACATGGCGGCAATCGCCCGAATCACGTCTTCTTCGCTTTCGCCCAGTCCGACGATGAAGTGGGTCGAGATTCGGCCGGGGTAGCGGTCGGCGCACTCGGTTAGAAGCTCCATCTTGTGCTTGTAGCCCGTTCCTTTGACCCGATCGTGAAGCGGCTGGGTGGCCGCGTCGAGGGCGATGCTCACTCGCGCCGCTCCGTGGGCGAAAAGGGTTTGAACCTGCGAGACCGCCTGTATGTTGGTGGACACGCTGACCGGCAGGGAGAGAATCGGCGCTACCGCGTCGAGAATGTCGAGAGTGCGCTGGAACGATCCAGTGTTCATGGTGACTTGAATGCAGGCCCGCATGATTCGTCCCTCGTCGGCGGCAATCCGGAGCGGGCCGACCACGTCGGCCAACTCAAAGGCTGGCCAAATGACGCGGGAAAGCCTGTCGTCACCGCCTGTGGCGGTTCGGGCTTGGGCGCAGAAGGCGCAGTTGTAAGCGCAGCGCCCGCCGATATCCATCAGGTACGCCGTCGTGGTCGGGGCGTCCGTCTTGAGCTGCGCTAGGCCGAGGGCGGCGGCCGTGCCGATAGAAAGGCGAATCCTCACAGCACGCAGCACTCCTTTCGTTCGATCAGTTCCAACCCCAGACGATGGGCAAGTTCGAGTGCCGGGCCGGTAGGGTTGACGATCCTGTTGATGCCCGAGCCCACGGCCAGCATGTCCAGCTCGGCCCGGTAGCGCCCTTTGGGCCTCATGCAGCCCAAGTTGAGCGGCTTGTCGGGGAAAAGTTCCCGAGCGCGGACTAAGACGGCCGCCACGTCTTCCAGCCGGGGCGGCTGGCGGTCGGCGAACGCCGTGCCGGGCGTGGGAATCAGGACGATGAAGACGACGCCGGGCGCACCAAGACGCGCCAGCGTTTCCAGTGCGTCGAACTCGCCGCGGACAACGCCGCCCCACAGGCCGATGCACACGTGGGGCACCACGTTGGCGCCGCTTTTCCGCAAGGCCTTATAGGTATTGACGTAGTCGCTGCCGGTTCGGGACAGACCGAAAACGTCCCGAATGGTCTGTTCGTCGGTGACCATGTCGAACGACACCGCGTCAGCCAAAGGCGCCAGCACGTCGATTTCTTCCTGGGTGATCAGCCCGGCGTGGACGTTGATTTTAAATCCCCGGGCTTTCAGCCCGGCGATCAGCTCGGCGCGCTGGGCGACTTCCACCTTACCAGCCGGGGTGCAGCCGCCGGAGATCAGGCAGCTGGTATAAGTCCCCCGGGACAGCTCGCTTTCAAGCCTAGAAACCGGCGTCATCCCTTCGAGGTAGTGGCCGCCACAGTGGGCGCAGTTGAGGGCGCAGGTTGTCCCGGTGACGGAAACCGACAGTGTTCCTGACGGCCGGTCGCAGACCAGCAGGGGTGGAAAGTGCCGCCGCGCCGTTTCCCACGCGGCGTGAACCGCTTCCTGAGCCGAAGCCGACAGGCTGATGAGCTCAGCGGGCGTCAGTCGGGGCATCGTTTTTGGGACAGTCTTTCTTCGTCTTGGCGAGGGCCAAGGAAATTCGGTTGCGCTTCAAGTCCACGTCAAGCACCGTGACGCTCACGGCCTGACCGGGGTGAAGCAGCTGCGACGGGTCCTTGACCGGCCGGCCCATCTGGCTGACGTGGACGAGCCCGTCGGTGTGAACTCCCACGTCAACAAACGCGCCGAACGCCGTGACGTTGCTGACGAGTCCGGGCAGAGTCATGCCGGTTTTGAGGTCCTTCATCGTTTTGACCGACGGGTCGAAAGCGAAAAAGACCATCGCGGGCCGGGGATCCCGCCCGGGCTTTTCCAGCTCGGCCATGATGTCGTTCAGGGTGGGAAGGCCCACGTCACCGGAGACGTACTTGTTCACGTCGATCATCTCTCGCTTGCTCCGGTCCTTCATCAGCTCGGAGACGGTGCAGCCGCAGTCGCTGGCCATCTGGCCCACCAGCTTGTAGTTCTCCGGGTGAACGGCGCTGGCGTCCAGCGGGTTGATCGAGTTCCGCACCCGCAGGAAACCCGCCGCCTGTTGGTACGTCTTCGGCCCTAAACGAGGAACATCCAGCAGGGCGCTTCGGCTCGTGAACGGACCGTTGGCTTCCCTGTGGGCCACAATGCCGCGGGCCAGCTTGTCCGACAGACCGGAGACGTAGGAGAGCAGCCGCGGGCTGGCGGTGTTCAGGTCCACGCCAACCGAGTTGACGCACGAGATCACCGTGTCGTCCAGCGACTCGCGGAGTTGCTTTTGGTCTACGTCGTGCTGGTATTGCCCCACGCCGATGGCCTTCGGGTCGATTTTGACCAGCTCGGCCAGCGGGTCCATCAGCCGGCGGCCGATCGACACGGCGCCGCGGACCGTCACGTCCTGGTCGGGAAGTTCCTTTCGGGCCTCTTCTGACGCCGAGTAGACCGACGCGCCGCTCTCGCTCACCACAAGGACTGGGATATCGAGGGACAGTCCGTTCAGGAAGTCGACCGTATCTCGGCTGGCAGTCCCGTTGCCGACCGCTACGGCGAGCGGCGAGTGCTTTGATATCAGCTGCCGGATAATCGCCGCGGCCTTTTCGAGCTGATCCGCCCCCCGCTGAATGAAAATCACGTCGTGAGCCAACAGGGCGCCGGTCGCGTCGAGCGCGACGACCTTGCAGCCGGTGCGCACGCCCGGGTCGACGGCCAGAACAGCTCGGGCTCCGAACGGCGACGCCATGAGAAGCTGGCGCAGGTTGCGGGCGAAAATCGCGATGGCCTCGGTGTCAGCGCGTTTTTTGAGCATGGCCCGGGCCTCGTTCTCCATCGACGGTCCCAGAAGGCGCTTGTAGCTGTCCTCAATAGCGGCCGTGACTTGACCGCTCGCGGCGCCTTCGCCTTTGATGAACAGCCGGCGAAGGGTCAGCAGGGCCACCTGGTCGCTCGGCCTGATCCTCACGCTCAGATACCCCTCCCGCTCGCCGCGCAGGGCGGCCAGCAGGCGATGCGACGGCACGGACCGAAGAGAGTCCGACCAGTCGAAATAGTCTTGGTACGTCGCCGCTTCCGGCTCGTCCTTTTTCGCCTCCACGACCGTGGACTCGCACCGGCCGAACCGGACGAAAACGCCGCGCATTTCCTGTCGGGCCTTGACGTCTTCGCTGATCCACTCGGCGATGATGTCCCGGGCGCCTGACAGGGCAGCTTCGACGTCGGCCACGCCCTTTTCTTCGCTGACAAAGGCCGCTGCGGCGGCCTGCGGGTCGTCTTCCCCTTGGGCGAACAGGAGGCGTGCCAGCGGCTCAAGTCCCGCTTCCCGGGCGGCTGTGGCGCGGGTGCGCCGCTTGGGCCGGTAGGGAAGGTAAGTGTCCTCGAGGGCGGTCATTGTGGACGCCCCTTCGACGGCCGCTTTCAGCTCGTCGGTCAGCAGGTTCCGCTCGGCCAGCGACTTGAGGATGGCGTCCTTGCGGCTCGCCAGCTCGGCCGCTTTGGCGAGGCCGTCGCGAATGGCCGTGATGGCGACTTCATCCAAGTTGCCGGTCTTTTCCTTGCGGTATCGGGCGATGAAAGGAACGGTCGCCCCCTCGTCAAGCAGCTGTGCGACCGCTTCGACTGCCTGAGGGGCGAGCTGGAGTTCCCGGGCGATTTGCGGGGTAAAAAGGTTCACTTCTTGAATCCCTCCTGATTGGTTCTGTGAAGCTCGTTCCGGCTAACATCTTAGCGTGCCGCTTTTAACCTGTCCAGCCGGAGCCGGGGCCGGGCGAGGAGCCGCAGGGGCAGCCGACGCAGGAAAGAGGGCCATTCGCGCGGAGGCTTGAAGCAGCAGGAGCGTTGACTTCAATAATATAAAGCATTATTATTATATTTATTCATAAAAAGTTGTTTAGGGACATGGGAGGACGACGATGGATCTGACGGTATCCAATCTTTCGGTCGGGTACGACGGAAAAACTGTGGTGGAGGACCTTTCGTTCCGCGTTCCGTCCGGGAGTCTGCTATCGCTTTTGGGCCCCAGCGGGTCGGGAAAAACGACGGTGCTGAACGCCTTGGCCGGATTCTTGAAGCCTGCCTCAGGCGATATTCGGTTTGGCGAGCGGATGATTCAGGATTTGCCGCCCGAAAAGCGCAACGTGGGCATGGTCTTTCAGAACTACGCCCTTTACCCTCACATGACCGCTTTTGACAACATCGCTTTCCCGCTGAAGATTCAGCGTCGAAGCCGCCGGGACATAGAGCGCGCGGTGAAGGAAATCGCCGGCCTGACCCGTATCGGCGACCTGCTGGACCGCAAGCCGTCCCAGCTTTCAGGCGGTCAGCAGCAGCGGGTCGCCATCTCGCGGGCCCTCGTGAAGGGGCCGGATCTGCTGCTGATGGACGAGCCGCTTTCCAACCTCGACGCTGCCCTGCGGGTTCAGATGCGCCAAGAAATTCGCCGTATCCAACAGGAGGCGGGCATTACTGCGCTGTTTGTGACCCACGACCAGGAAGAGGCGCTCAGCCTGTCGGATCGAATCGTCCTGCTGGACGCCGGGCGGCTTCAGCAGGAGGGGACGCCCAAAGAGCTTTACATGGCGCCGCGCAACCTCTTCACGGCCCGGTTTTTCTCCAACCCGCCGGCCAACGTCCTTGAAACCAGTTCGGCCGAGTTGGGCCTTTTGTGGAAGCCCCGCGCCCTTCCGGCCCGGGCTGCCACGGCGGTCATTCGGCCTCACATGTTGGAGCTTTGCCCTGACGCGCCCCTTTCGGGAACGGTCGTCAGCGCGGAAATTCTCGGCCGGGAGTGCTTGGTCCGGGTGCGGTGCCTCTCGTCGACTCTGACGGCTCTGACGTCCAGCGCCAGCGTTCCGGCGGTTGGGACGACACAAGGCGTCGTTCTGAAAAACGAGCCGTACTTTTTCGATTCGTCCGGCGCCCGAGCTGGGGAGGACAGGAGATGAAAAAGTTCCTTTACGGCCTGCTCTGGATTCTGCCGGCGTTGGCCGTGCTGGGGATTTTTACCCTGTACCCCGCGGGGCGCACTGTGGATATGAGCTTTTACGCCCGGTACAACTACTTCCGCGACGCGGTGTTCGAGCGCGGACTGAGCAACTACGTTTACCTGTGGAACGATCCGGACTTCTGGAAGGCGGTTCGCAACACCCTGTTTTACGTCGGGTTCACGCTGCCGCTGTCGGTGCTGTTCGGGCTGGGAATCGCTCTGGCTCTCAACGGACCGGCCCGCCTGCGGCGGCTGTTTCAGACCGTCTACTTTCTCCCGTTTGTCACCTCGTCGGTGGCCGTCGCTTTGGTGTGGAACTGGATGTTTCACTCGACCCACGGGCTTCTCAACTTCCTGTTGGAGTCGGTCGGGATCAGCCCGAGGGCGTGGCTTGAGGATCCCGACTGGGCGCGGTGGGCCCTCGTCATCTTGGGCGTGTGGAAGAGCACGGGCTACAACGTGCTGATATTTCTGACGGGACTTCAGACGATTGACGAGCAGTACAGCCGTTCGGCCGCTCTGGACGGCGCCGGATTTCTGCAGCGAACTTGGTACGTGACGCTGCCGCTCCTTTCACCAACGCTTCTTTTTGTGAGCGTCATATCGGCCATTCAGTGCTTTAAGATGTTCGACCTGTCCTACACGCTGTTCCGAAACAGCGTCGGCCCGTCGAGCTGCGGCATGACGTTGGTGTACTACGTTTACGAGAAGTTCTACAACCAGCACCACTACGGCATCGCCTCGGCGGCGGTGCTGGTGCTTTTCGCCGTCATCTCGGCGTGCAACCTGATTCAGTTCAGGATTGGCCGCCGGCGGGTTCACTATTAGGAGCCGGGCCATGAGACGACTGGGACTCTTTTTAATGTACGCGGTGCTGCTGCTTGGCGCGTTTCTGACCCTTCTGCCGTTCGTCTGGATGATATCCACGTCCCTCAAGACGCCCGGCGAGGCGTTCGCCATGCCGCCAATTTTTATCCCTCAGGTCTTTCACTGGGAAAACTATTTGCAGGTGGCGAAGGAAATTCCGCTGTGGACGTACCTGTTCAACAGCTTTTTCGTCACCGTCTGCGTGACTGCTGGGACGCTCGTCACGACGATTTTCGCCGCGTTTGGCTTTTCGCGGCTTCACTTTTTCGGTCGGGACGTCCTGTTCGCCCTCTGCGTGGCCACGATGATGATTCCGGGCGAAGCGCTGCTGATCCCCAACTACGTCACCCTGTCCAAGATGGGGCTGGTGAACACCTACACGGCGCTTATTCTGCCGTGGACGGCCAGCGCGTTCTGCATTTTCCTGCTGCGCCAGTATTTCTTGTCCGTTCCGGAAAGCCTGTACAATGCCGCCCGGATTGACGGCTGCTCGAACATTCGGTTTCTCTTCCAGATCATGGTTCCGCTGGCTCGGCCCGCTCTGGTAACGATCGGGCTGTTGCGGGTCATTTTGAGCTGGAACGAGTTCCTCTGGCCGCTCATCGTCACTGATCTTCCCCAAATGCGGACGCTGCCTGTCGCCCTGTCAGTCTTCACCAACGAGGCGGGCATACGGTACCACCTTCTGATGGCGACCGCGACGGTCATTATTCTGCCGATCATCGGGCTGTATCTTCTGTTTCAAAAGAACTTTCTCCGGGCGGTGGATAGGGCCGGAACAAAAGGGTAGTTTCTCCTTTCGGCGACGGAAGGGTTACGATATCTTGCACTCTACAGGAGGTCATCAGGTTGAAGAAGTTTTTGTCTGGAGTAGGCGTCGTTTTAGCGGCGGTCGGGCTGTTCTCCGCCGGCGCGTGGGCCAAGGAAGGCGGCAAGACGATTCAGTTCTGGCACGCCATGACCGGCGAGAACGAGGCGGTTTTGAAGGACATCGCCGCCAAGTTCAACGCTCAGGACGAGTACAACGTGGAGCTCGTGTTCCAAGGGCACTACCGGGATCTGTTCGCCAAGCTGGAAGGCGCGGCCAAGGCGAACAACATGCCGGCTCTGGCGATGATTTACAACAACCGTCTCGTCTCCTACGTGCTGAACGGATTTGCTCAGCCGCTGGACGACATGATGGCCGATCCCAAAAACGGCTTCACCAAAGAAGAGCTGGCCGACATTCCGGAATTTCTCCGCGAGTCCAGCGTCTGGGACGGCAAGCATTACGCCCTGCCGTTCAACAAGGGAACCTTCCTCCTTCTGTACAATAAGAAGATGTTGGCCGACAAGCACATTGCCGTCCCGACCACGTGGGCCGAGCTGGAAGCGGCGGCCAAGGCCCTGACCGACCCGGAACACAAGGTCTACGGGCTGGCGTTCAACCAGTCGGTTATGATCGACGGCAGCCAGTGGGTCGAGCAGGCCGGCGGGCACGTGTACGACGAGGCTAACGACAAGATCACCTTCAACGAGGAACCGGGCGTCAAAGCCTACGAGTTCTTGGTCGGCCTGATCCGCAACGGCTACGCCCGTATTGCCAGAGAAGAGAAGTACATCACCGGCCCGTTCGGCCGCGGTGAAGCTGCGATGGGCATCACCCAGATGTCCCAGCTTCCCAACATCAACGAAGCCTGCAAGGCCGGCGGCATCGAATACGGCGCGGCCCCGCTTCCGAAGGACGTCAGAAGCGCCAGCCTGTTCTCCGGCACCAACGTGGCCATCTTCAACACCTGCCCGGAAGCCGACCGTCAGGCGGCGTTTCGGTTCCTCAAGTTCTTCCTGAAGCCCGAAAATCAGTGGGAGTGGGGAACCCGCTCCGGCTATCTGCCGCTGAGCTGGCAGATCCTCAAGAGCGACAAGTTCAAGGCTTTTGCCGAGAAGGAAGACCCGGGCAAGCTGGCCGCCCTGCCGGCGTTTGAGAACGGCTTCATCGATCCTCGGATCGTCAACGGCTACGCCATCCACGACAATATGTCCAAGGCTCTCGACGCCATCCTGCTGGAGAACAAGCCCATCAAGCAGGCACTTGACGACGCGGCTGCTCAGGCGTGGAAGGAAATCCTCGAGGCGCGCAAGGCGTTCTAATCGGAGGAACGGCAATGAAAAGGGCCGCGCTTCCCGAGCGAACCGGCTACGTCGTGCTGGCTCACTGCCTTCTCAACGTCTGCGCCAAAGTCGACGGGTACGGATCCTATTCGGGCGCGCTGAAAGAGTTGGTCCTCCCGCTCATTAAAGAAGGCTGGGGGATCGTTCAGCTGCCCTGTCCGGAGACGACCTTTGCCGGACGCCGCCGGTGGGGGCAGACGCGCGACCAGTACGACACGCCGGCCTACAGGCGACACTGCCGTGCCCTGTTGGAACCGGTTTTGGATCAACTGGAGGACGACATAAAAAACGGTGTCACCGTGCTGGGCGTCGTCGGCGTCGAGGGCAGCCCGACCTGCGGGGTGACGAAAACCTGCATCGGCTATCTGGGCGGCGTCATTTCCGACCCGGAGGCGATCAGCCGGTCGGTTCGCGGGTGCCGGGCCGTTCCCGGCCCGGGGGTTTTCATTCGGACCCTTCAGGAAGAGTGGAGCCGCCGCGGCCTGTCGCCCCTGCCGATGACCGGCGTGGACTCGGAAAAGCCGTCCACGTGCCGATGGAGCTCGGTCAAAAAACGCCTTCTGTCCGCCTGTCGGACGGAAGACGAGCGGGAAAAAGACTGATACACAGCCTGCCGCCCTTCTGGGCGGCAGGCCTTTTATCTCGCCAAAATTAATAAATTGTAAACTTAAACTATAATAATAGTTGACATAAAGCGGCCGCGTCGGCATAATGGGTCTATCTTAAAAAAGGGAGCGATGCGGTTGAAAGCTCGTTCAATGGTGCTAATTGCTCTTTTTGCGGCGCTGTGCGCGGTCGGCGGACGGATCGTCGTTCCGTTGGGGCCTGTTCCGTTCACGCTGCAGTTCTTTTTCGTTGGGCTTGCCGGCCTGATGCTGGGGGCCCGCGACGGCGCTCTGGCTATTGTTGTTTACGCGCTGGTCGGCCTAGCTGGGGCTCCTGTCTTCAGCTTCGGCGGCGGCCCGGGGAGTTTCGCCCATCCCACCTTCGGGTTTATCTTAGGCTTCATCGCCTGCGCGTTCACGATCGGCCTTCTGGCAGGCGGGAGCCGCAGCTTCGTGCGCTGCCTGCTGGCGAGCTTTGCAGGGCTCGCGGTCCTTTACATCTGCGGCGTGCCTTGGCTCTGGTTTGTCATGAACCATGTCAACGGCGTGGCCATGCCGTTCGCGAAGGCTTTAACAGCCGGCTGCCTGATCTTCCTTCCGATGGACTCGGTGAAATGCGTCGTCCTGTCCCTGCTTGGCTGTGCGGTGAACCGCCGTCTCAGCGCTGCTGCGGGCCAGTCGAAATAGACCCAATTATAAAGAGCTCTCCCAATGCCTGACGGCCTTCGGGTGAGCTCTTTTTACGCGCCCAAATTACTTAAAGTATTTATTTTTTCGGCCATATTGACAAGTAAATCGGCAAATGATAACATACTGTCATCATAAACGAGGAGGTGAAAACATGGCAACTCAGGTATTCCGCAAGAGCGTGCTCCAGCTGCAGACTGCTGCTGGGACGACTCCTTCGGGGCAGCCCAAGTACCGCACGTCGTCTGTCAACGGTATTGCTGGAAACGCGACCGCTGACTCTCTGTCAGCGATCGGTTCCGCTCTGGGCGCTCTGATCGAGCCGGAAGTCGTGAGCCTGATCCGGCATGACACGTCGGTGATTGAGTAGGCGAGGTGCGAGTGAGAGATGACGAAAGGAGGTGAAACGTATGGAGACGAAGTCACTGCGGCTGGCGTTCAGCCGGCCTGACGAGAGCCAGATGACCATCACGCTGCCGTCCCCTAAGTCGGGGCTGGACAAGGCGGCCGTCAGAACGGCAATGGAAACTGTCGTGGCTCAGAAGGCGGCGTTCGTTCAAGGGCCTTCCGGCTTGCTGAAGGCGGAAGTGATCGCCCGGAACGTCACGGACCTGCTGGCGTAAGGCAGGAGTTGAAGAGAAAGGAGGCGCGATGTGGACGAGTCGATGACCGGATGGCTTCAAAACGGCTTTGCAGTCGCCGTGGCGGCGTGGCTTTTAGTGCGCACGGAACGGAAACTGGAAACGCTGACCGAGGCCATTAACGAGCTTCAGAGGGCGATAGCCTCTCTGAGAAGGGGAGGTGACGGCAGGTGGGAGTAAGAGAGCGTCAGATTCTAGCGATGATTTTCGTCCTGATGGGGCGGCTGCTCGAGAGCGGCGGAGTTCCCGACGACGGGAGGAAAAAGGAGGAACAACGATGACTCTGGTAATTTCTGACGGCATGTCGAAAAGCGCGGCACTGGCCGTATCGCCCGCCTGCCCGTGCTGCGGGCTCGACCTGACGGCGCCGGAGCTGGACGCGGCGGTAAAAAAGCTGTGGGAGCGCGTCGGCCCCCTGCGCATCACGAGCGGAACTCGGTGTCCCAGCCACAACAGGGCCGTGGGCGGCGTTCCCCGCAGCCGGCATTTACGAGGCCGGGCTGTTGACGTCGCCGCTGACTCAGGATTGCTGAGGGCCATCTGCCGGGCTGCGGAAGAGTGCGGCTTTAATCAGATTTTGCCGTATCAGGGAAAAGGATATGTTCACCTTGGAGTGTAGTCCTCGCCGGGGACCGCCAGACGACGAGCGAACCAATCGGTTCGCTCGTTTTGCATAAAAATAAATCCAAGATTGACTTTTAAGGGTAAATAAAGGATAATTCTTCCAGTGACGCAAGTCACAGCTTCTTGCACCGCGAGAGGCAATATTTATTTTTTGGAGGCACACGCGTAATGAAAGGCACTGTCAAGTGGTTCAATGCAACGAAAGGCTACGGCTTCATCACCACTGAAGAGGGTAAGGACGTTTTCGTTCACTTCAGCGCGATCAATATGACCGGCTACAAGTCCCTGGACGAGAACGACTCGGTTGAGTTCGACGTGGTTGAGGGCGAGAAGGGTCCTCAGGCCGCGAATGTGGTGAAGCTCTAAGCTCCGCGTGAGCCCAAGAAGCTGAACTATCGGCGGGTTCTTTTCGGATGTCCGAAAAGAACCCGCGTTTTTTTGTTTTGATGCCTTTGTTTCTCCCCTTGCGTCCACATTTTTGTTCATTAAAAAGAGGCCGGACGGCTTTTGCCGTCCGGCCTCTTTTTTGTTCGTTCAGACTAGATGAAAGAGGCGGCCTTGAGGATTTCCTTGGCCTTCTCCTCGTTTTTCTTGTTCAGCTTGACGACCGGGCCGGTGCAGCCCATGGAGCTTTCGGCGTAGATGCCGTTTTTCCAGAGCTCGCGCACCGCGTCCTCAATAGCCAGCACGTCGACGCCGTGAATCTCCTCGTCGGTGGGTTCGGCGGCAGGCGCCTTGATTTCCTCCGCGGCGGCCTGAGGCTTGGGAAGGAAGGAGGCGATCACGTCGTCCAAACCGGCGTTCTTCGCGGCGGCCATTTCCTGGGCGACCAGCTCGGGCAGCTTGCCGGAAGCGGCGGCGCCGCAGTAGGCCAGCGCGTTGGCGATGACCGGCGCGCCGCTGGCGCGGGAGATGATGTTGACCACGTGCTTCCAGCCCTCGCCGGCCGACGGGCCGTAGCCCCAGCCAGTGGCCTCGAAGGAACCGCCGGTGGAGAACGACGAGAACATCTTCATCAGCACGTTGCCGGTCAGAGTGTCGCAGACGCAGATGTCGACAACGCCCTGAAGGATGTCGTTGCCCCGGAGAACCGAGCCGCCGTCAGCCCGCTTGCTTTCGCCGAAGGTGATGGGGTAGCCGGCTTCCTGAAGCTTTTTGAGGGCCTTGAAGACCAGCTGGGCGCCTTCGACGTTTAAAATGCCGACTGTGGGGTTCGTCTTGCCGATCGACTTGGCGACTGCAATGCCCAGAACGGTGTTGCGGATCATGGCCTCGACCCGGTTGATGGCGCTGGTGCCGGTCGTCGAAGCGACGATCATATCCCGGCCCAATGCGGGGGTGAAAACCCGGCCGATGGTGGTGACGCCCATGGGGAACGGGTGGTGCATGGCCACGATTCCAGCCACGCGGCCCGAGCCCATCGCGTCGTCCATGGCCTTTTCAAGGTCAACTTCCGTGTCGGGAGTTTCGATCCACTCGAGGTCGTCGTACCCTTCGACCTTCTTGGGGCCGATCATGACGACTTTCAGCCCCCGGTTCTGTTCCATCGCCAATTTGGCCGCCCGAACGGTTTCCATCGGGCCGTGCTCGCTGCCGCAGGCCTGAAGGCCTACTTTAACGCAGGGGCCGCCGCTTTTGGCCGATTCGATGACTTCGGCGAGAGCCTCGCCGATGAGTTTGCGAACGTCAGACATTCGTCGTGACCTCCTTACTTCGTGAGGGAGGTGGCCAGCTCGCTCAGAGCCTCCAGCAGGGTGCTCTTGATGTCGTCCTTAGAAACGGCGGTTTCAGCGGCTGCCGGCTTTTCGATGATGAACGACGCGCCGTCGGCTAGGTTGGTCAGACGGGCGAGGAACAGAGATCCCTTGCCGATGATCATCGCCCGGTTGATCTTGCCCTCGGTGATCATGTCGGCGGCCTGTCCGATGAAGGGGGCGCCGGCGGGGATATGGCCCTGCGTGTGGGCGAAGCCCGGCAGGCCCTTTTCCTTGACGAAGTTCATCATGTCCTTCTTCTCGACGGCCTTCTTCATGACGGCCAGAGCGGCGATCATCTTGATGTTGGCCAGCGGCACGTTGCCGGCGCCGGCCGGCTCGGTGATTTCAGGAATGTGAAGCTCAGCGCCGAACTTGTCGACGTCGTTGTAGGTCAGGCCGGCTTTCTGAAGCGGATCCCAGGTCAGAACCTGAGTGATGGCCTGAGGAGCGGCGCCGGCGCCGACGGTGTGCTTGCCGAGGCAGTCAAGGCGCATTTCCGCGCTGTGGCCGTCCGGCGGGGTCAGAAGGACGGCGAACGAGCCAAGGCAGTCCTCAAGGGCGGGCATGCCCTTTTTGACGTGGTCGCGGCTGTTCATGTAGAGCTTCGGGATGGCGCCGCCGGCGATGACGATCACGTTTTTGCGCGTGCCAGCAGCCACCTGGGAAGCGGCGGCGATCATGGCGTTGACCGGGCCGGCGCAGAACCCGCGGATATCGCAGCCGGAAGCGTTCGGGCAGCCGGCGATCTCGGCGATGGCCTTGGCGAAGTTGCCGCCGCCGCGCTGGCAGGCGTCGCCTGCAGCCTCTTCGGAGCACTCGATGAGGAAGTCCACGTCCTCGGGCTTCATTCCGGTGTTCTTGAGCAGGTGGAGCAGGGTCAGAACGCTGCCGGCCTTGCTGGCGATGTTCTCCATCAGCACGTGGGGAAACAGGTTCTCGTCGACGCTGTGGCCGGAACGGACGCAGCCCACAACCCGGTCGCCCAGATAGAGTGGCAGGGCGGAGTGCTCAGACGTCTCCTTGGCGATTTCTTCGGCGTCGTGACCGGCTTCAAGGCGGGCCACCATGGCGTCGGTGATCAGCTCATGGGCCTCCAGCTTGGTCTTGACCTCGGCGGCATAGCCCTTCTCGAGCCAGACCAGGTCAAACACGTCGCAGATATCCATCAGCCCAAGGAACTCGTCCTCAGGCATGATTTCGCCGTAGCGGCCGAAGCGGGGCGCGTTGGCAATGCGGTTCTCGTACATCGGCTTCGGCTGGGACTCCAGCGCGTCGATGGGCATGGCGCCGATGTAGACTTGGTTGGGAGCGTAGTCCTTCGCTTCCTCGTAGGTCTGCAGGTGCTTCGGCAGAGCGGCGAGATACTCTTTCTCTCCTTCGCCGGCGGTGTACGGCGTGTTCCCGTAGTGGAACCCCAGCCCAGGAACGTGCTCCAAGCAGTAGGCGGAACCCTTGATGGCAACTCTCGACATTCGACAAACAACCTCCTCATAGGCTTTTGTTGACAGTCTTAAACGGCTGAACATTTCTTGCTGCCGATGTTTCATTATAAATGAAATCTTTCGCAAGGAAAGCGGTATTTATGACTCATCTGATTTTTTGTTATCTTGCCTGTTCCGTCGGCAAACACAAAAAGCTGGCCCTAAGCTTAGGGCCAGCTTTTTTATCAGGTCTTAAATTTTTGCCAACGCGGCGTCCAAGTCGGCGATGATGTCCTCAGGGTCCTCAAGGCCAACCGACAGACGGACGAGGCCGTCGGTGATCCCAGCGGCGTGCCGCTCTTCCGGCGAGTAGGGAGAGTGGGTCATCGAGGCGGGGTGCTGAATCAGCGTCTCCGTGTCGCCCAGCGAGACGGCCAGCGAGCAGACCTTAACGCTGTTCATCAGGGTGCGGCCTTCTTCGACGCCGCCCTTCAGTTCAAAGGAGATCATGGCGCCGAAGTCCTTCATCTCCTTAGCTGCGATGTCGTGGCCCTCGTGGGACGCCAAGCCGGGGTAGTAGACCTTGGCGACCTTCGGGTGCTTGTCCAAGAACTCGGCCACCAATTTGGCGTTGGCGCAGTGGCGCTCCATGCGGATCGGCAGGGTCTTCAGCCCGCGGATAATGAGGAAGGCTTCCTGCGGTCCCAGCACGGCGCCGGTGCAGTCTTTCAATCCGACCCAGCGGATCGGGGAGGCCAGTTCTTTGTTGGTGACGACGAGCCCGGCGATGACGTCGCCGTGGCCGTTCAGGTACTTGGTCGCCGAGTGGACGACCACGTCGGCTCCAAGCTCCAGCGGCCGCTGAAGGTACGGCGTGGCGAACGTGTTGTCTACCACAAGGACGACGTTCTCATGGCTGTGGGCGATCTTCGAGACGGCGGCGATGTCGACGATCTTCAGGTTCGGGTTCGCCGGCGTCTCAAGGTACACCATGCGGGTGTTGGGCTTCATGGCGGCGCGGACTTCTTCCAAGTTCGCCGTGTCGACGAACGACACTTCAACGCCAAAGCGCGTCAGAGAGTGTTCCAGAAGGGCGAAGGTGCAGCCGTAAAGGCACGAGTCGGTGACCACGTGATCGCCGGCTTTGAGCAGCGCCCAGAAGACCGACGCGATGGCGCCCATGCCGCTCGATGTGGCGATGGCCTCGTCGCCGCCCTCAAGAGCGGCAACGCGCCGTTCCAGGGTGGCCGTTGTCGGGTTGCCCAGTCGGGTGTAGATGAAGCCTTCTTCTTCCAGAGCAAAACGGCGTCCGCCCTGCTCGGCCGAGTCGAAAATGAACGTGGACGTCTCGTAAATTGGAACGGCCAGCGAGCCGAAACCGTTTTTCTCTGCCCCAGCGTGGATAGATTGTGTGGCAAACCCAGGAACTTTCATGCCCATGCGAATCCTCTCCTTTACAAAAGATGACGGGTCGGCTTACCCGCGTCCCTCGCAGCGCGTAAGCCGTCCCGAAAATGCTTGTTATTATTATAACATATTCGCCTGTCAGAGCGGCAAAAACGGCACGCCTCCTGGGAGGCGTGCCGTCGTCGGTTTACTGTCTGGCTTGCTGGGGCGTCGTCGCCGTTGCGGAGAAAAGTTCTCTCGTCGTCGGGTAGGGCCACAGGTCGGCGCTGACCCGCGACTCGGCGAAGTTGGCCAGCCGGCGGAGTTCTTCCATAATAGGAAGGGCTTGGTCGGTCAGGACGTCCGCCGCTTCGAGGGCTGGCAGGCCGGGGAGCCGAGCCTTCAGGGCCTCGAGGGCGTCGGTCTGCTCGGCGATATCCGCCCAGCAGGCCGCGAGCTTTTCGCTCTCGTCGTCCCACTTGGCCTGCACCCGCTTGGGCGCGGCGGACACGCCGGGCCGCGCTGACTGGAGAAGCGATATCTGGCGGGCCACTGCCGGCAGGACGCCTTCCCTCATCATGGTGATCAGCACGGAAACCTCCACGGTGAGAGACTGAACGTACTGTTCAACCCGAATGGCGTGGTAGGCCCGGACTTCCCGCTCGTCCATGATTCCGAGCTTGGACAGCAGCGCCAAGTTGGCTGGCTCCAAGTACGAGTCAAGCGCCTCGATGGTGGTCTCTTTCACCGGCAGGCCGCGCTGACGGGCTTTCTCCGGCCAGTCGGCGGCGTAGCCGTTGCCGTCAAATCGGCAGGCTTCGCTTTCGTCGGCAGCCAAGCGGATCGCCGAAAGGGCGGCTTCCTGAACGGTGGCGCCGTCGGACATCCGATTGCTGATGACCGTCGCCATCGCGTCGAGCCCTTCGGCCCACAGGGCCAAGCAGGCGGTCAGAGGCCCGGCGAGGGCCTGAGGGGCACCGACGCCGCGGAACTCCCACTTGTTTCCCGTGAAGGCCACAGGGGACGTCCTGTTGCGGTCGGTCGAGTCGCCGGCCAGCTGAGGAAGACGGGTGAGCCCCAAGTCGAGCAGATGATCGGCCTCGGACTCCTGCAGGTCGTCGCCGCCGGAGGCGATTCGGTTCAGCACGTCGGTCAAGAACGACCCCAAGTAGGCGGTCATGATCGCCGGAGGCGCTTCGTGTCCGCCGAGCCGGTGCATGTTGCCTGCCGAGGCGATGGACGCCCGCAGAAGGCTTCCGTTCCGAGCCATGCCGATCAGGAACGCGGAAAGGAAGGTGAGGAACTGAATATTCCGCGCCCGATTGGACGACGGCTTGAGCAGGTTGCGCCCTTCGCTGTCCCTCAGCGAGAAGTTCAGGTGCTTGCCGCTCCCGTTGGTGCCGTTGAACGGCTTCTCGTGGAAGATGAGCTTCAGGCCGTGCCGCCGGGCCATTCGGCGCATCACTTCCATCAGCATGTGGTTCTGGTCGCAGCCTCGGTTGGCTTCCGACGGCAGGGGCGCAAACTCAAACTGGCAGGGCGCCGCCTCGTTGTGGCGGGTCATGATGACCGTTCCGAGCCGGTACATGTCCCGCTCCACGTCTTCCATAAAGGAAAGAATACGCGGGTGAATCGAACCGAAGTAGTGAGCTTCCACGTTCTGCGCCTTCGGGGACGGCTGGCCGATCAGGGCCCGGCTGCAGATCGTCAGGTCAGGCCGGCGGGCGGCGGTATCGGCGTCCAGCAGGAAGTACTCCTGTTCGGCGCCCACCGTGACCTGCACGGACTTGACCGACCGGTTGCCGAACATCTTAAGCAGCCGGAGCGCTTGGTTCGTCACTGCGTCGATGCTTTTTATCAGCGGGGTCTTCATGTCCAGCGGCGTGCCGTCGTAGGAGATGAAAACGGAAGGAATGCAGAGCGTGCCGCCCTTGTGGCTCATCAGGAGGAACGCCGGGCTCGACGGATCCCACGCGCAGTAGCCGCGGGCCTCAAAGGTGGAGCGCATGCCGCCGGACGGGAACGACGACGCGTCCGGTTCGCTGCTGATGAGCTGTTTGCCTGAGAACGAGTAAAACGGCTTGGCGTCGTCGTCATACGAGAGGAACGCCATGTGTTTTTCAGCCGTCGCCTCCGTGCGGGGCTGGAACCAGTGAGTATAATGGGTAGCGCCCATGCTGAGAGCCCACTCGCGCATGGCGCAGGCGGCAGCCTCAGCCACGTCGTTGTCAAGCTGTGTCCCGCCTTCAATGGCGTTGACCAGCTTCTTGAACGCCTCTTGGGGCATGTAGTTTTTCATCTTGTCCAAGTCAAAAACGTGAGCGTTGAAAATTTCCATCGGTGTAGATGTTGCGCCCATACGATCAACTCCTTCAGATGTTCTGCAAGATTTCACGTTTATACTCCATTTTGACAGTGATGGCAAGAGTAAAAGCAAAAAATAATAAAAATCACTCGCTAAAAATTAGTTTTGAGTAGTTTTTTGTGTGTCCTCTGTCGGCCAAAAGCGAAGCAGAAATCGACGAAAAAACGTCAGAACGAAGGAATGACCGACAAAAAGACGAATAGGAAGAAAGAATGATAAAATAGCACGAGTAAGGGGGAGTGCCAGTGGAGCGGCGAACCGAAACGCATGAAGAGGAAGGCCGTCCCGGCAGGCTGAGAAAAGTATGCCGTCTTGTCGCTGTCAGCTTCGTTTTTGGCTGCGCCGCGTGGGCGTACTGGGGTTGGCTTCGGGCGACGCAGGACGTTCAGCTGCCGCCGGTGACCTTTCCTCAGCCGTGGGTGTACGAACAGCAGCAGTCGGTTGACGCGCTGCTTTTGTGGCAGGAGCAGCTTCTGAAGTCACCCCGCGACGGGGCTGTTCAGTTGACCAGCGGGGGAGCCGGCGCGGCAGTCGTCGCTGGAGAAGTCGTAGCGACCCTGCTGTCCGGAGGCCAAACGTTTAACCTTAAATCCCCCGGCAGAGGGTTCTTTCTCCCGTGGACTGACGGCATGGAAGGGAACTGGAGCTACCAGAACCTGTGGCCGGGCACCGCGGCGTTTCCCGAAGTGCCTGAGCCTAAGCAGGTTGAAAATTTCAGCGAGGTCGCCGCGGGAAGCATCGTCGGAAAACTGCTCCCGCTGCCTCAACGGCTTCGGGCGCTTTTTTACGTCCAGACGACCGACTTCATGAGCGCCGCGCTGAAAAAATCAAAGGTAACGATACGTTTTGAGCCGAACGGATCCCGTTGGCAGGCAGACGTTCGGGTCGTCCTGCCGGTGAGCGACCTGATGGCTAAAGTGGCGGTGGAGCTGCCAATGTTTCCGCTGTGGATGACTCGGAGCCGGCGGCTTCGTCTGCTCATATGCGCCGGCGAGACCTCTGGATATCTCGTCCCCGAATCGTCCGTCGTCATGCGCCAAGGGCATTGGGGCGTTTACGAGGTGAACGGGAACAGAATTGTCTTCATCCAAGTGACCGGCTGGCCCTTGGGCGACGGGCGCTTTTTCATCTCCGGCGGCCTTCAGCTGGGGAACCCGCTGGTCTTGGACGGCGCGTCAGCGGAGGAGAGGAGAGTCGAAGTATGGTGACGTTTGAGGAACGAATCGGCGAAGTGCTCGATAGGATTTCTCAGGCAGCGGCCCGCAGCGGCAGGAAGCGGGGCGACGTCACGCTGGTTGCCGTGTCAAAGACGAAGCCTCTTGATATGATCATTCGAGCTGTTCAGACTGGGTTGATCACCGACTTGGGCGAGAACAGGGTTCAGGAGGGAATGGAAAAGATCCCCGCGTGGCCTGCCGGCCTGCCGCCGGTCAAGTGGCACCTGATAGGCCAGCTCCAGCGGAATAAGGCGCGCAAGGCGCTGGAGCTGTTCCACTCTATCCAAAGCGTCGACAGCGTCAAGCTGGCCCAACGGCTGCAGGATATCGCGGCCGAATTGGGCGTCAGGCGTCCGGTTCTCCTTGAGGTGAACACGTCGCTTGAGGAGTCAAAAAGCGGCTGCGCGCTCGCCGACGCGCCGATCATCGCTGACGCGCTGGTTCAGTGCGGCCGGCTCGACTGGCAGGGACTGATGACCGTCGGCCCTCTGACCGACGACAAAGACCAGATTCGGCGGTCATTTGCCGCTCTTCGAGACTGCGCGGAGGGCCTTCGGAAACGTACCGGGCTTTCGCTTCCCGTGCTGTCCATGGGAATGTCGGGAGATTACGAGCTTGCTATAGAAGAAGGCAGTACCATGGTTCGCGTCGGGACGGCAATTTTCGGAGCCCGCTGACCGGCGGGAGCGAAGGTATTGAGGAGGAAAAACGATGCTGGAGAAGATTAAAGAGCTTTTCGGAATGAACGGTGAGAACGCCGGGTCCCAGTCGTACCGGGCACAGAAGCGCCGGCAATGGCAGCAGCAGGAGGAAGGAGCTGCCGGGCAGGAACGCCGGCGGCTGACGAAAGACCTTCCGCCCTACGAAGGCGAAAACAAAGCGCCGCAGAACAAAGTGGAGAGCGAAAGCGTCCCGGTTATTTTGGTGCGGGGTGACAACGTGGCGGCGATGGCCGACAACCTGCTGGAAGCGATTCGCTCCGGCCAGATTGTGCTGGTTGACTTCCACGGCGCCGAGCCGATTGCCGCGCAGGGTGTCCTTGACGAGCTGGTAGATCAGGCCCGCAAATGGCAGTACGGCGTGTTCCGGATCAGCTCGGCTACGTTCCTCTTCTGTTCTGCTCAGGGCGTCGTAGAAGAGTGGGTGCCTGACATCGACGGAGCCGTCTATGCAGCCCGTTGAGCTGATGAAGGCTAATGAGGCGGCCAGCGTCGTCTTTGGCCGTTCCATCAGCGGATACAACCGAGACCAAGTGGACGATTTTCTCGACCGTGTCGCCGACTCGCTTCAGGCGTACGCCGAGCTTCTCGCCGAAGCCCAGCGGCGCAACGCCGAGCTGGAAGACCAGCTGTCCGGCAGCAGCGCAGCCGCTGAACTGGAAGACCTGAAGCGGTCGCTGAAGGAAGCCCTGTCGGCCCCTCGGCCGGTCAGCTCGCCAGCCCCCCAGTCCGAGCAAATCGTCGCCGACGCCAGAGCCAAGGCGCAGCAGATCATCGGCCAGTCTCAGGAGCAGGCCGCAAGGCTCGCCGAGCAGGTTCGCGTGCTGACCAACCGGCGTGACGAGCTGCTTTCGGACTGTCGGGCGCTCGTTGAGAGCTTCTCCCGTCTGCTCTCCGAGCAGAGTGTCTCTTTGTGAAATCCAAGCTGCAAGAACTGAGCTTACGAAGTCCCCTGACGGATTTAAAGGGCGTCGGTTCCGCTCGAGCGGACGCCCTTGGCCGTCTGGGGCTTTTTTCGATCGAAGACCTGCTTTATTTTTTCCCGCGGCGGTACGAGGACCGGCGCACTCTCGTCCCCTTAGCGTCAGCAGTTCACGACGCGCAGGGGGCTTTCCGGGCCGTCGTCCTGTCCTGGTCACGGCTTCGCTCGCCCAAAAAGGGCGTGTCAATGCTTCGGGCCAGCCTGAGCGACGGCCAATCGGTCGCCGGCGCGCTCTGGTTCGGCCGTCCGGGGCTTGAGCGGGCGCTTCAAGCCGGGACCGAACTCGCCCTGTGGGGGAAGGTCAATCGGCGCGGAAACCGGGTGGAGCTGATTAACCCGGAGCTTGAAGTTCTCCGCGGAGGGCAGGAGCCGACGATCATCGGGACCATTCTGCCGATTTACCCCGGAACGGCTCAGCTCCCCGACTGGTGGCTTCGCGAACTGGTGTCACGAGCCGTCGATTTTGGCGTCTCCCAGCTGACCGAAACCCTGCCGGAAAGCTTGATCAGCGAGCGCGGCTGGCCGGACGCCAAGACCGCCGTGCTCCAAATGCACCGGCCGACGTCCCGCTCCGGGTGGCTGGCCGCCCGAACGAGGCTGGCGTTTGAGGAGTTCTTGTGGCTTCAGATCGGCTTGGCGCTCCGCCGGGCCGGAAGCGACAAAGAAGCAAGAGCCCCTCGGCTGGACGGGCTGGCTCGTCCGCTCCGTCAGGCGTTTCTCGACCGCCTCGGCTTCAGCCTGACCGATGACCAGCGCCGGGCGACCGCAGAAATTGACGAGGACCTGATGAACCCGGCGGGGATGAACAGGCTCCTTCAAGGCGACGTCGGTTCGGGCAAAACCGCCGTGGCACTTCTTGCCATGCTTCGGGCCGTCGAGTCTGGGAAACAGGCCGTCCTCATGGCGCCGACGCAGGTTCTGGCCTTCCAGCACTGGATGACCGTGCGCCGCTGGCTTGATCCCCTCGGGGTCAAAACTGCCCTGCTGGCCGGCGGGCTCAAACAGTCCGAAAAAGAAGAGATCCTGACCGGACTGGCCGATGGGACGATCGACTTGGCGATCGGCACTCACGCGCTCGTTCAGGAAGGCGTCGACTTCGCCGACTTGGGCGTGGTCGTCATCGACGAACAGCATCGGTTCGGTGTGTTGCAGCGGCGCACCCTGTCGGCCCGGTCGGGCGGTCAGCCGCACCGGCTTGTCATGACAGCCACGCCGATTCCCCGAACGCTGGCGCTTTCGATCTACGGCGATCTGTCCCTGTCGACGCTTCGCCACAAACCGGCCGGACGCCTTCCCATTCGGACCAGCTGGGTGAGCGAGAGCAAGAGGCCCGACCTGCTGAACTGGCTCGAAGAGCAGATGGACGGCGGCCGGCAGGTTTACTGGATCTGTCCGATCATCGAGGAGAGCGAAGAGCTGCCGGTCGCGGCTCTTGAGGCCCGATTCGCCGAGCTGAAAGCGCGATTTGGCGCCGAACGTACCGGCATGCTCCACGGCCGCATGACCTCGGACGAAAAAACGGCCGTCATGGAAGACTTTTCCGCCGGCCGGCTGACGCTTTTGGCCGCCACGACGGTCATCGAAGTGGGGGTCGACGTGCCGAATGCCACAGTGATGGTCATCGAGGACGCCGAACGGTTTGGTCTGTCCCAGCTTCATCAGCTTCGCGGCCGCGTCGGCCGGGGCGACCGTCAGAGCTGGTGCTTCCTGCTGTCTCACGCCGGTGGCCCGTCGGCCGAACGGCTTCGGGCGTTCTGCCGGACCGACGATGGGTTCACCATCGCCGACTTGGACATGTCGCTGCGCGGCCCCGGCGAGTTTTGCGGCGTCCGCCAGCACGGGATCACCGACTTTCGGGTGGCCGACCTCGTGAGGGACGTTCAGCTCATGGAAGACGCGCAAAAGACAGCCAGAAAAATGGTCCAAGCCGGAACCGTCCCGGACGGCCTGATGGAGCAGGTGCGCCGTCGGTATGGAACGCTGCTTGAGCTCGCCGAGACTGCGTAACATGAGAACGACGAGCAGACCGAAGGAAAGCGGGAAAAAAGCGGACGAAACGAACTGGACGGCGGTCTTCTTTCGCCTGACCTCCGTCCCTCGCACGGAAAAGGAAATTCGCCGGCGGATTGCCGAGCGGGGCTGTCCTCCCCAAACGTCCGAACAGCTCATCGCGCAAGGCCAAGCCTGCGGGCTAATCGACGACGACTTTTACGCTCGGGCGTTCGTTCAGGCCAAGCAGGACTGGGGACGGCGCCGCCTTTTTGACGAACTGGCCTCTCGGGGCGTCCGCCGGGAAACCGTTGCCAACGCCATGGAACAAGAGGGCGTCGACGACCGGGCGCGGGCGTGCGCCCTGGCCGTTAATTGGCTGGGGAGAAATCTGTCGCCGGAAAAAGTTTTCGGTCGGCTGATTCGCCGCGGGTTCAGCGGAACTGACGCCAAAGGCGCGATTTGCGCGGCTTTGCGGGAGAAAAACGAAGAGGAATAAAAAGGCCGCCGGATGGGGACGCGAGAAAACGCTCCCATCCCGCGGTCTTTTCTGTTGTCGATTGGTGCAAAAAAGGCTAAAATACACCAGATCTGTTAAGATAATTCCCGAGCCTGCGCCTTGCTTGCCCGGCGCAGGCTTACTTCTCTTCTTCTGATAAATAAACTAAACAGAAGAGACGAACAACTTAATTTATGGAAAAGAGGTATTTTAATGAGTTCAGCAGTTTCAGTAATCCTTTTTGCCGTCGTCGGCCTGATTGCAGGCGGGGCCGTCGGCTACTTTGCGTCGAAGACTGCGGTCAAGGTCGCCGGTAAAGCTCAAATGGAAGAGGCCAAGGCCCAGTCGGAAAAGATCGTCAAAGACGCTCGGCTCGATGCGGATAGGGAAAGACAGTCTGTGCTGACCCGCGCCCGGGACGAGGCGTACTCGCTTCGCCAAGCGGCGGAGAAAGAGGCGAAAGAGCGGCGTCTTGAAGTTGACCGGACGGAGCGTCGTCTGGAACAGAAGGAAGAGAACCTGGACAAGAAACTGGACAAAATCACCCGAAGGGAAGAAGAAGTAAAAAATCGGCTGGACAACTTGGACAAGAAACTCGCCGAAGCCGAAGAGCTCAAGCAGCAGCAGAGCGCCAAACTCGAGGAAGTCGCCGCCCTCAGCCAGGACGCCGCGCGGGAAATCCTGCTCCGTCAAGTGGAAGAGTCGGCCCAGCGGGACATCGGTCTCAAGCTGAAGGAACTGGAAGAGCAGTACCAGAGAGAAGCGGCACGCCGCGCCAGAGAAATCGTCGTCAGTGCCGTTCAGCGCTGCGCCGTCGAGCAGTCGTCCGATGTGGCCGTCAGCGTGGTTCCTCTGCCGTCCGACGAGATGAAAGGCCGTATTATCGGCCGGGAAGGCCGCAACATTCGGGCTTTCGAGACCGTCACAGGCGTAGATCTGATCGTTGATGACACCCCTGAAGCCGTCACCCTCAGCTGTTTTGACCCAATCCGGCGTGAAATTGCCCGCCGAGCCTTGGAGCGCCTTGTGGTTGACGGGAGAATCCACCCGGCCCGGATCGAAGAGCTGGTCGCCAAGGCCGAACAGGACGTCGAAGAATCGGTCGTCGAAGCGGGAGAGCAGGCCGTGCTCGACCTTGGAATCAAGCAGATGCACAGCGAACTCGTCCATTTAGTCGGTCAGCTGCGCTATCGGTTCAGTTACGGGCAGAACGCCCTGCAGCACAGCTTGGAAGTGGCCTACCTGTCCGGCATGATCGCCAACGAGCTGGAGCTCGACGAGGAAATGGCGCGCCGAGCCGGCCTGCTGCACGACATCGGCAAGGCGGTGGACCACAAGATCGAAGGCCCTCACGCCCTGATCGGTGCCGACTTGGCCAAACGGTATGGCGAGTGTCCGGAAGTTATCAACGCCATCGGCGCGCACCACGAGGACATGGAAGTCAAGTCGATTTACGACGTCATTGTCGCCACGGCGGACGCGATCAGCGCGGCTCGGCCGGGCGCCCGGCGCGAGAGCTTGGACGCCTACGTCAAACGGCTTGAAAAACTGGAGACGCTGGCAAAATCATTCAAGGGCGTCCAGAAGGCCTACGCCATTCAGGCTGGGCGCGAGGTCCGAATCATGGTGGCCCCGCAGGTGCTCGACGAGGCGTCGGTCGCCAAGCTGGCCTACGACATCGCCCGGAAGATCGAAGACGAGCTCAAGTATCCCGGACAGATCAAGGTGACCGTCATCAAGGAAATCCGCGCGTCCGACCTAGCAAAATAGGCGGCGGCCGTGAAAGTCATCTTCATCGGCGACGTCGTCGGCTCGCCGGGGCGGCGCCTGCTGGCTGACGCCCTGCCGGCCCTGCGCCGCGCCCACGGCGCCGACTTCACCATCGTCAACGGCGAAAACGCCGCCGGCGGTCACGGGCTGACCGCTAAAATCGCCGCGGAGTTTTTCAGCTTGGGCGTGGACGTCATCACGTCGGGCAATCATATTTGGGATCAGAAGGAAATATATGCGTTCTTAGATGAAGAGCCGCGAGTCCTTCGGCCGCACAACTACCCGCCGACGGTTCCCGGAACGGGAATCGCCCGGATTGACAAGGGAGACGGCCGAAAACTGGCGGTGCTCAACCTGCAGGGGCGCGTCTTCATGCCCCCGACGGACTGCCCGTTCCGTATAGCCGATCAGGCCCTTGATTCGTTGGCCGGCTGGCCGGTCTTCGTCGATTTTCACGCCGAGGCCACGTCCGAAAAGAAGGCCATGGGCCACTACTTGGACGGCCGCGCCATCGCCTGCGTGGGAACTCACACCCACGTTCCAACTGCTGACGAGACAGTTCTGCCAGGCGGGACCGCGTATCAGACCGACGCCGGCATGACCGGCTCGTTCGACAGCTCGCTGGGCTGTACTTGGGACTCGGTCCTGCCCAAATTTCTCACCGGGCTGCCGAGCCGCTTTCAGGTCGCCGAGGACGACCTTCGCCTCTGCGGTCTCGTCGTGACGTACGACTCTCAAATGCTCGTCGCCACCGACGTCCTTCGCCTGATGGTTAAAGACGGCGACGTCTCAAGCCTAGAGGGTTAAATAATTTTCAATTAAAAGGCCGGCAGGAGAAATCCTGCCGGCCTTCGCGTTAACCTTCGTGTGGCTTGCCGCTCAATTATGTTGCGGGACGGCTTCCGACTTCTCGGCCTCGTCGTGACGTACAGGCCTCAAATATTCGTCGCGGTCGACGTTCATTGTCTGACCGTTAAAGAGCTGTGCCGTCTAAAGCGTGAAGTGTTTGATAGCCTTCGCACAATACTGATGGCTTTTGCATTATGCTTCTTCCGTTATGTTGCCGCCTGATTGGGGCCGCAAAGAGGATCTTCGTCTCCTCGGCCTCGTCGCGACGCACAGACCTCAAATATTCGTCGAGACCGACGTTCTTTATCTGATACTTAAAGACGATGACGCTTCCAACATGGAATGTTCAATAGCCTTCAATCAAAAGGCCGGCAGGGGAAACCTGCCGGCTTTGCGTTAAAAATTTCTCGATGCTTCTTGCGCGGGGCTGGGTACTGAAAGCGGCATTCACCTTGCGGTTCTGTTGCGGCTTATTCCATCAAACCTTTGCAGGCCTCGGCGTCGAGGCTGAGGCTGCGGAAAGATTGGCCCAGCGCGAGAAGCTAATCGCGTTTGCAGATGAAGACAACAGGCGAAATACTGCTAACCTTTGCAGTAAAAAAGTGTTGCAGAGAAAAAACTCCACTGGTATAATATCTGTATCTTGGATATATTCAGAAAATTTAAACTCGCTGAATTGCTCAAGGGGAAACAGAGGAACTTCGTCAGAAGGGGAGGATATTATGTCTCAACACTCAGGAACACGCGAACAATGGGGAAGCAAGATAGGTTTTATTCTGGCGGCCGGTGGTTCAGCTGTTGGTCTCGGAAACATTTGGAGATTTCCATACGTAGCTGGTAAGTACGGCGGTGCCTCGTTCATCCTGTTCTATCTTTTCGTGGTGTGCGTCATCGGCTTTACCGTCATGCTGACCGAGATGGCGTTTGGAAAGCACTATCAGCTCAGCTGTGTTTCTGCATTCCGGCAGTACAAGGGCGGCAAGTTCACCTTCATGGGCGTCATCGTCACCCTGATCGGGACGTTTATCCTTTCGTACTACATGGTGATCGGCGGCTGGACGATTAAGTACATCGTCTCATCCCTCTCCGGGCTCATGGGAGAAGCGGCGGCCGGCCATTCAGGAGATTTGTTCGGCGCGTTTATCTCTTCTCCGAACCAAGTTCTGCTGTACCACGTGATCTTCGTGTTGCTCACATCGCTCATCGTCTTCGGCGGCATCAAGGGCGGCATCGAGCGGGTCTGCAAGGTCATGATGCCCGCGTTGTTCGTCATCCTTCTCGTGATGATCGTTCGCTCTCTCACCCTGCCGGGAGCGAGCAAGGGGCTTGAGTTCTACATGCTGCCCGACTTCTCCAAACTGACCCTTGAGGGTTGTTTGGCAGCCATCGGGCAGGCGTTCTTCTCCCTGTCGCTCGGTATGGGAATCATGATCACCTACGGCAGCTACGTTAAAAAGGACGAGTACCTGCCGTCGGCGGTCGCGCAAGTCTGCGTGATTGACACGCTGGTGGCCGTCCTCGCCGGATTCGTTATTTTCCCCGCGGCGTTTGCGTTCTCCATTGAGGTCAACTCGGGGCCCGGCCTGACGTTCATCACCCTGCCGTCTATCTTCGCCAAGATGCCCGGCGGCGCGATCTGGAGCACCCTGTTCTTCGTCCTGTTCTTCTTTGCGGCCATCACCTCGTCAATTTCCCTTCTTGAGGTGCCGGTGGCCTGCTTGATCGACACCATGAAGATGTCTCGCAAAAAGGCGACGGTCGTCGCGACGATTCTCGTGTTCGTCCTCGGCGTGCCGTCTGCTCTCGGCCTTGGAAGCCACGCTTTCGATATCGCCGGCAAGGGATTCCTCGACTTTATTGACTTCATCACCAACAACATCGGTATGCCTGTCATGGCCGCTCTGACGTCGCTGTTCGTCGGCTGGCTGATCCCGAAAGATATCCTACCGGAGCTTGATAGTACGACGCGGGTTTTCACCCACAAAAACCTGTGGCTGTTCTGCGTCCGCTTCGTCGCGCCTGCGGTCATTCTCGTCATCTTCGTTACTGGCCTTAAATGGTAAGTTTTTTCTCCGATTGACGAAAAATTGTTCTATGGCTTAGAATAACCAAAGTTGACGGGAAGTTCCTTTTCTGTCGGCGACCATTTTTTAGAGGAGATGGTACACGATGGCCGTTGAACTGACCAAAGATACGTTTGAAGAAGCGATCGCGAACAGCGCCAAGAAGCCCATGTTCATGGATTTCTGGGGCCCCAAGTGCACGCACTGCCTTGCCCTGATGCCCAGCGTCGAGAAGCTGGCCGAGAAAGTGGCCGACAAGGTTGACCTGTGCAAGGTCAACATTTCCGGCAACCGCCGGGTCGCCATGGCCCTCAAGGTGATGAGCCTTCCTTCGTTCCTGTTCTTCAAGGACGGCAAAGAGGTTGAAGACCTTCGCCTGACCGGCGACACGGTAACCATCGAGCAGATCGAGGCGAACGTCAACAAGATCATGTAATTGTAGCTGCCGGGGCGATTGCCCCGGCTTTTTTTATGTCTTGACGCCAACCTTCTTTAGGCAAAAAGATGAAAAAAGATAGCAAAAAATAAGGCGGTTTGCTGTTTTCCCCTATGGTCATTTTGGGCCGATAGGGTATAATGACAATATAAATTCATGAAACAGTTCTAATTCCTTTCCGTTTTGTTTTACTCAGGGTCGAAGAGACGCTGAATTGTAAAGGCGAGGCTTGAACTGGCCTGGAAAGCGGAAGTTCCATGGAGGCAAGATGGCAATCCAGTACGTTTTGGTGACCAACAACCCAAAAATTGAGTGCCCTGCAGGCGACAACGTGCGGCTTCAATTTGTGAACGATTGCTCAAACAAGGTGCTGATCGCTGGCCGCGATCTGCTCCACAAGGGGTGGCACCTGATGAACCACCCGCTGTACGGCAACTTTCGTCCGTATCAGCAGCCGTTCCGCACCCTGCTTCTCCGGGAGGGGCGGTCGGGAGAGGCGTTTGACGAGTACGGGCTGAATCTGTTGGAAAACGCCTTGGACGTGTACGCTAACTGCGGCCGGCCTCACGTGACGCCGCAGAACTGCTTCCCCCGGTTCTTGGACGACTACCAGACCATCGATCGGGAGCTGATGCAGGAAACCTTTATTAAATGCGGTTTTCACCGATAAGCGAGGTTGTTCGCCGCCTTCCGGTCTGAGACGGGAGGCTCGACAATAAAAGCCAGCGCTTTTTTGGTTGGGAAGCGTCGGCGGCCGAGGAGATCTTCGGCAGGCTTTCCGTAGGAGAGCCAATCCCAGAAGGGGGGAGTTACATTGAAACTTGAACTCCACAAGGTAAGAATCAACAAAGTAGTGTTCGGAGATGCCTTCTCTGTGAAGAACGGCACTCTGACCATCTGCAAGCAGGCCCTGATCGACAACATTAAGGACGACGAGCGGCTTGCCTCTGTGGATGTGGAACTGGCCCATCCGGGCGAGAGCATCCGTATCGCTCCTGTCAAGGACGCGATTGAGCCTCGCTGCAAGATCGAGGGAACCAACGAAGTGTTCCCCGGCTGGATCGGCGACGTGGACACCGTCGGCGAGGGCAAGACCCTCGTTCTTGAGGGCGCAGCGGTTCTGACGACCGGCCGGCTGATCGCTCCTCAGGAAGGCATCGTCGACATGACTGGCCCTGGAGCTCCTTACACTCCGTTCTCCCAGACCTGCAACATCGTCATGGTCCTTAACCCGGTTGAGAACTT
The DNA here is from genome assembly GCF_000468895.1 of Jonquetella sp. BV3C21. Lineage (NCBI taxonomy): Bacteria > Thermotogati > Synergistota > Synergistia > Synergistales > Dethiosulfovibrionaceae > Jonquetella > Jonquetella sp. BV3C21. Next base: position 41,905 of record NZ_AWWC01000025.1, read on the forward strand.
GGAGCTGCACAGCCGCGAGGAATCCTGCCGCCTTGCCGGGCTGAAGACTGCTACCTTCATCGCTCAGAAGATCAAGGAAGCCGGATTCGCCGCCGACAAAGTGGAGACCTACGAGTCCAAGCCGTACCGCGAGGCGCTGGCTGAGTACCCGAACCTTCCCAAAGTGGCGTACATCTACATGCTCCAGACTCAGGGCCTGCTACACGACACGTACGTCTACGGCGTGGACGTGAAGAAGGTCATCCCGACGATGATCAACGCCACCGAAGTCATGGACGGCGCCATCTGCTCGGGCAACTGCGTGTCCGCCTGCGACAAGAACAGCACCTATGTCCACCTGAACAACCCGATCATCAAGAGCCTGTACGAGCATCACGGCAAAGACCTGAACTTCATCGGCGTGGTCATCACCAACGAGAACGTCACGCTGGCCGACAAGAAGCGCAGCTCCAGCTACGCGGTCAAACTGGCCAAGACGCTCGGCGCCGACGCGGTGGTCATCTCCGAAGAAGGCTTCGGCAACCCGGACGCCGACTTGGTTCTGAACTGCTGGAAGTCCGAAAAGGCCGGCATGAAGACCGTCCTCGTCACCGACGAGTACGCGGCCCGCGACGGCGGATCCCAGTCTCTGGCTGACACGACGCCTTACGGCAATGCCTGCGTCACCGCCGGCAACGCCAACGAGCCGATCGTCCTGCCCAAGCTGGATCACGTCATCGGCGACATCAGTACCGTGGCCAACCAGGCCGGCGGCTTCGTCGACACGGTTCGTCCGGACGGTTCGCTGTTCTGCGAGCTTCAGATTATCACCGGCGCCACCTGCGAGCTGGGCTTCACCAAGAACGGCGCGGAGACGCTCTAGTTAGCAAGGAGGGTTAAACATGGGAAAGCTGGCTGGAAAGAAGCTGGTCTTCCTCGGCGAGCGGGACGGCGTCCCGGCTCCGGCGATGGAAGCCTGCTTCAAAAACAGCGGAGCCGAAGTGGTATTTGAAGCCACCGAGTGCTTTGTCTGAACGGCAGCTGGAGCCATGGACCTGCAGAATCAGCAGCGCGTTAAAGACGTTGCTGAGAAGTACGGTGCGGAAAACGTCGTCGTGATTTTCGGTTCTTCCGACGCAGAAGGCGCGGAGATTTACGCCGAGACCGTGACGAACGGGGATCCCACCTATGCAGGACCGTTGGCCGGCGTCCCGTTGGGACTTGCCGTTTACGATATTTTTGAAGAGGAAATTCGGGCCGAAGCCGACCCCGCAGCTTGGGAAGAGAACATTTCCATGATGGAGATGGTTCTTGATCCTGAGGCGCTTGCAGCGGCCGTCAAAGGCATTCGCGAACAGTACTCACAATACACTCTGTAGCACCTTTGACGTGAAGGAGGACTATGAATGACTTACAAAGTAGTTCACTACATCAACCAGTTCTTCGCTGGCATCGGCGGAGAGGAAAAAGCTGACATCGCTCCGGAAGTTCGTGACGGTCTTGTCGGCCCTGGTGCCGCTCTGAATGCCGCCTTTAAGGGCGAGGCTAACATCGTTGCCACCATCATCTGCGGCGACAGCCATTTCGCCGAGAACATGGCCGCCGACACCAAATTTGTCCTTGACACCGTGAAAAAGCTCGGCGCCGACGCCTTCGTGGCCGGTCCGGCCTTCAACGCCGGCCGGTACGGCACCGCCTGCGGCGCCGTCTGCGATGCCGTTTCCAAGGAGCTGGGCATCCCCGTCGTGAGCGCCATGTACGAGGAAAACCCGGGCGTCGACCTGTACAAGAAGAGCATTTACATCGTCAAGGCCGCCGACAGCGCCCGCGGCATGGGCAAGGCTGTTCCTCCGATGGCTGCGATTCTGCTCAAGCAGCTGAAGGGCGAAAAGCTTGGTTCGCCGGCAGCTGAGGGCTACATCGAGCGCGGTATCCGCAAGAACAAGTTCTACGAGGAAGTCGGTGCCGAGCGCGCCGTTCGGATGCTCGTCAAGAAGCTGAAGGGCGAGGAGTTCGAGACCGAGTACAAGATGCCCGTGTTCGACCGGGTGACGCCTCGTCCGGCTGTTAAGGACATGGCTCACGCCACTATCGCTCTGGTCACCTCCGGCGGCATCGTGCCGAACGGGAACCCGGATCACATCGCTTCGTCCAGCGCCCAGAACTACGGCGAGTACGACATCGACGGCGTCATGACGCTGAAGGGCGCCTACGAAAGCGCTCACGGCGGCTATGACCGGACCTACGCCAACGAGGACGCCAACCGCGTCCTTCCTGTCGACGTGCTCCGCGATCTGGAAAAAGAAGGCAAGATCGGCAAGCTGTACCGTTACTACTATGCGACGGTCGGCAACGGCACCGGCGTGGCCAACGCCAAGCGCTTCGGCACGGAAATCGGCCAGAAGCTGCACGGCAAAGTTGACGCCGTTATCCTCACTTCCACCTGAGGCACCTGCACTCGTTGCGGTGCAACGATGGTCAAAGCTATTGAGGAAAACGCCGATGTTCCTGTCGCCCACATGCTGACGATCGTCCCGATCTCCCTCAGCGTTGGCGCTAACCGTCTGATCCCCACCGTGGCAATCCCTCACCCCCTGGGAGACCCAACCAAGAGCCCGGAAGAGGAAAAGAAGCTTCGTCGTCATTTGGTCGACAAGGCCATCAAGGCCCTGGAAACCGAAGTGACCGAGCAGACGGTGTTCAACGACTAGTATTTTGCAGTGTTTTAAAGCCCGTTGCGCTCAGACCGCAGCGGGCTTTTTTTGCAGAACACCCTCGGGCCAAACGGCGGAGGGCAGAGCTAGTAGCGTCCCGGCAGACTAGTTTTTCCGGGCACGCCGGTCTTTGAGTGACGCAAACCGAATGCTTCAATCTGCTGAATTTGTCGCCGCGGAGAGCCGTTTTATTTTGCTTTTCGAATTTATTAGACAAAAAGCATAAAAGGCGTGGACATTTTTCATATTTTTTGCTAGATTATATGAGAAGAGTTTCACACCTTGTGCGAAAGGAGCAAAGAGAAGCTCGGCAAGCGTTGAAAGTGCTGCAAAAATCTTTCAAACACTGGAGTGATAGTTTATGGAGAGGTTAACGGCAATCGTCACAAACATTAACAGCTACGTCTGGGGACTGTACTGCCTGATTCCGCTTCTTTGCGGCACTGGACTGTACTTCACCCTGCGGCTGAAGTTCGTCCAGATTCGTCGGTTCAACATTGCGTGGAAGAACACGTTCGGCGGCCTGAACCTGTTCGGCGAGCGGGCCGGCAAGGACGGCATGAGCTCATTCCAGGCTTTGGCGACAGCCATCGCCGCGCAGGTCGGCACCGGCAACTTGGCAGGCGCCGCGACGGCTATCGCTTCCGGCGGTCCGGGAGCTATCTTCTGGATGTGGATCGCCGCGTTCTTTGGCATGAGCACGATTTTCGCCGAGGCCGTCCTCGCTCAGACGTTCAAGGGCAAGGACGCTTCCGGTCAGGTGGTCGGCGGTCCGGCGTACTACATCAGCCAAGGTCTCCACAGCAAGTTCTTGGCCGGGTTCTTCGCCATTGCCATCATCATCGCTCTGGGATGCGTCGGCAACATGGTGCAGTCCAACTCGATCGCCGACGCGATTCACAACGCGTTCCCGTCGATCAGTCGGCTTCACATTGGTATCGTCGTGGCTATCCTTGCCGGGTTCATTTTCTTCGGCGGGCTTGGCCGCATCGCCTCTGTGACTGAGAAGGTCGTCCCGATCATGGCCGGTCTGTTCCTGCTCGGTGGCCTTTACATCATCGTGACCCATCTGAGTCAGATCGGTCCGATGTTCAAGATGATCTTTGAAGGCGCGTTCAACCCGGCGGCTGCGACCGGCGGTCTGATCGGCGCCACTGTGAAGGAGTCCATCCGCTACGGCGTCGCCCGCGGTTTGTTCTCCAACGAAGCCGGTATGGGGTCCACGCCTCACGCTCACGCTGTGGCGAACGTGAAGCACCCGGCCGACCAAGGCTTTGTGGCGATCATGGGCGTGTTCGTCGATACGTTCCTCGTCCTGAACATGACCGCGTTCGTCATTTTCGTGACCGGCGCCCTTCCGATCGGCGCGGCTGGCAACAACGGCGTGGTGCTCAAGGGTATTGCGCTGACTCAGAAGGCGTTCGAACTTGGTCTTGGCAGCTGGGGCCTGCCGTTCATCGCCGTGTGCATGTTCTTCTTCGCGTTTTCTACCATCGTCGGGTGGTATTTCTTCGCCGAGCAGAACATTCGTTACCTTTTTGGGCCCAAGGGGCTTCTCCCGTTCCGCGTTCTGGTCATGATTTTCATCGTCTACGGCTCTGTCATGACGTTGGATCTGGTCTGGGAGCTGACCGACTTCTTCAACGGCTTGATGGTGTTCCCCAACCTGATCGCCTTGATCGGTCTGTCCAAGTTGGTCTCCAAGAGCCTGAACGAGTACGACGAGCAGAACCGTCTGAAGGCTTAAGACAGTTTGAAATCAATTTGCTCACTGAGCGCCGGCGGTTTCGCCGGCGCTTTTTCCTTCCCGTCCTCTCTGCGTCGGCGAACCGTCATTTGGCGTTCCTGCAGCCAAAATAAGAGGCCTAGAAAAGCGGGGTAGGAAACTTTTTCCCTTGAGGTGAGGCGCGAGATGAACGAAAGAGAAAAAATAATTCAATTATGGTTTGATATGTGGCTTAAAGGGCAGGATTTAGGAATAGACGTTATTTTTAGTGAAGACGTCCTCTATACAGAAAGTTGGGGCCCGAAATACGAAAGTCGAGCAGCGGTGAAGGGGTGGTTTGAAGAATGGAATAGGCGAGGCAAGGTCATCTGTTGGAAAATTATTCAATTTTTTCACCAAGGAGACCAGATGGTCGTAGAGTGGTACTTTAAAAACGAGATGTGTAATGGAAAAGTTGAGGAGTTTGACGGCATGTCTTTGGTCACTTGGACCGAAGATAATAAAATAAAGGCAGTAAAAGAATTTGGCTGTAACCTGAATAATTACGATCCGTATCAAAAGGGCCCAAGGCCAGTGTTTAGAGGCGAAAAAATAAAATGGTTTTGAGATAGATCTTTTTCAAGCGGCCCCTTCCTACAATGAAATAAAAGCCCTAACAGGGTCCTTGAACGAACGGTAAATCAAAAAAGATTTACTGTTTTTTTATTGCTTAAGCGGAGGAAGGTCGAACAAAAAAAATATCCTGCCGACAAAAATAAAAATGTCCGCGGCCTTGAGGTATTTTCTTAAGTAGCTCAACGAGCCAGCTGCGGAATTCCCCTGAGAGGTCACTGCGGTTTCATTCAAAACGCCTGCAGAGGAGCAGAATACTGAACTCTTTTGCTCTGATCTGCGCCTTGACGGCGGAAAAACGGCAGATAAAATGAATAAAGTTCATGTGTTTAATTTATCTAATAGGCAGGGGAAAGGAGACTGTTTCATGACACTGAAGAAACTGCTTTGCTCAACCTTTGCAGCGGCAACTCTGGCCACGGCGGCTATGGCTGCGACGGTAAACGTCGGCGTCACGAACTCGCCGAGCGATCTGAACCCGATCGACCCGGGCGACTCGATGGCGACGGTGTGCGCCGAGCTGCTGTACTCGCCGCTTGTCACTCTGACCGATAAGCTGACCTATCAGCCGATGCTGGCCGAGAAGGTCCAAGAGATTGACAGCAAGCACTTCCGCGTGACCCTTCGGGACGCCAAGTGGACCGACGGCCAACCGATTACGGCCGACGATGTGCTGTTCACGGTTCGCTTTCTGACCGACCCGAAGGTCAATTCGATGGTGACCCAGTATTACAGCGTGCTGGAAGGGTTTGACGAGCACGGCGTGCTGCCGAAGGGCGCCGAAATGACCGGCGTGAAGAAGATTGACGGCCGCACGGTCGAGTTCATCTGCAAGCAGGGTATGTCGTTCAACATGTTCAACGACAATATCCTGCGCGCCCTGTTGCCGGTTCCTGCCCACCTGTGGAAGAATTTCAGCCCGGCGACTTACAAGCAAGAAGCCGAGCTGGCTCACCCGACAGTGACCAGCGGCCCGATGACGTTCGTCCAGTTCGACAAGGATCATTTCCTCAAGCTTAAGTCCAACAAGGGGTATTTCCTCGGCGCTCCGAAGGTTGACGGCGTGACCTTCAAGGTCATGTCGGGCCCCGAACTGACAGTGGCGTTTGCCGCCGGCGATATCGACATGAACGTCCCGATGAACGGGATGATTCCCAGCACCGACTACGAAAAGGTGAAGTCGCTCAAGAACGTCCGCACGATCAGCGGCGGCCCCGGGACGGTGCAACTCCTTTTCCTGAACAACGACCGGCTGTCGAGCCCCCAGATCCGTCAGGCCATCTCCCTCGCGATCGACCGGGAGACGATCGTGAAGCAGGTTCTTCTCGGACAGGGCGAGCCCACGGCCAGCTTCTTCACCAGCGCCTCTCCGTACCGGGACGCCAAATTGGCGCCGGCCTACGATCCTCAGAAGGCAAAGAAAATGCTTCAGGACGCCGGATTTGACTTCAACAAGTCGCTGGAGTTCACCGTGCCGACCGGCAACACGACTCGCGAGCAGGTCGCTCAGGTCATTCAGGCCAACCTCGCGGCGATCGGCGTCAAGGTCGATATGCTCAAGTTCGACTTCCCGACGGTGATGAGCCGCGCCAAGGAAGGCGCGTTCGACATGATCATCATGGCCGACACGCTGGTGCCGCTGAACCCAACATACGACCTGCAGTTCTTCATCACCAAGGGGAACTACAACCGGTACTTTACCCAGAAGATGGACGATCTGGTCGCCAAGATGATGACCGAGACGGACGACGCGGCCTTGAAAACCGAGGCGGCGGACCTGCAGAAACTGCTGTGGGACGATATGCCCATGATGTCCCTGTACGCCGCCAAGGACCTGTACGCGGTGAGCAACAAGATGAAGGTCGGCCAGCCGCACGACTACGGCATGTTCGCCGATCTGTACCAGTGGGAGAAAGAGGACTAATTAACCCGTTGGGTCGAAGGGCCGCCTGCCGGCGGCCCTTTCTCCGTTTCAGCGGCTGAAAGCGAGTCGAAAGGAGGCGGCATGATGGAAGAGGTGCTCGTTCTTCGGGATTTGACAGTCAAGGACGTGGCTGGCCGCGCGCTGGTCGGCGGCGTCAGCCTGACGCTGCGGCGGGGCAGGATTACCGCTCTGGTCGGCGAGTCGGGGTGCGGGAAGTCCATGACGGCCGCCGCCTTGATGGGGCTGATCGACCCGCCGCTTTCGGCGTCCTGCGCATCGCTGCGCGTCCAGGGCCGCGAGATGCGCGGCGCGTCAGAGGAAGAGTGGCGGGCCGTTCGGGGCCGGACCGTCGCGCTGATCCCTCAGGATCCTCGGTCGGCGTTAAACCCGCGTATGGACGTAGGCGACCAGCTGATCGAGCCTTCGGTCGTCTTGGACGGGGAAAAGACGGCGGACGCTTGGACGGGGGCTGAAAAGCTGCTCGGCGGGCTGGGGCTGAGCGACCCGTCTGGCGTCATGCGCGGCCGGCCGGGTCGGCTTTCCGGCGGCATGGCTCAGCGGGTCATGATCGCCATGGCCCTGATGAGACGGCCGAGCGTCCTGCTGTGTGACGAGCCGACGACGGCCCTCGACGTGGTGGTGGCCTGTCAGATTCTGGATATTCTGCGCCGGGTTCGCGACGATCTGGGGACAGCCTGCCTGTTCATTACCCACCAGCTGGCGCTGTGCCGTAAGTTTGCCGACGACGTGTCGGTGATGAGGGGCGGAAAAATACTTGAGAGCGGCTCGGCGAGCCGCGTCTTTAGGAGCCCGTCCCATCCCTACACGGCGGCGCTGTTGGCCGCCGCGCCGAAAGTCGGCCAGTACCGGGACGGTCTGCTGCCGGTTGACGCGTGGGCGCGGCTGTCCCAAGAGACGGAGGCGAACTGATGACCGCTTTAGTGAGCGCCCGAGGCGTCGGGAAGCTGTACCGGCGGGGAAGCGGGAACTTTTGGGCCTTGCGGAACGTGAACTTGACGCTGGAAGAGGGCCGGGTTACCGGCCTCGTCGGCCAGTCGGGCTGCGGCAAGTCCACCTTCTGCCGGTTGGCGACGGGCGCTGAGAGGCCCGACGAGGGAGCTCTGACGCTGAACTTCGACCGGGGGGAGCCGTGGGCGGTGCAGTGCGTTTTTCAGAACCCGCACCGGTCGCTCACGCCCACGATGACGGTTCTTGACGCGGTGACCGAGCCGCTGACGCTTTTTTCAAAACTGCCGAGCCGTCGGCGCCGCGATCGGGCGGCCGAGAGCCTGACCGAACTGGGACTTGGAGAAGAGCTGTGGAACCGAAAGCCGCGCCAGCTTTCCGGCGGTCAGGCCCAACGGGTGGCTCTGGCCCGGTCGCTTGTGATGACGCCTCGACTGCTCGTGCTGGACGAGCCGATCAGCTCGCTTGATGCGCCGGCTCAGGCCCAGACGCTGAACTGCATTAAAAAGCTGTGGCAGCGCCACGGGCTGACCTGCCTGTTCGTGGCCCACGATCTGGCGGCGGTCGACTTTTTGTGCGGCCGGATCGCGGTCATGTACGGCGGAACCGTCATTGAGGAAGGGGAGCGCGAACAGGTGGTCGATCATCCGGCCCACTCGTACACGAAACTGTTGCTGGAAAGCGCCTTGGGCATCTCAGGCGGCGCGGAGACTCGGCGATGAATAAATGGTTTTGGCGGCGGCTGCGGACGTCGGTATTGCTGCTTCTCGGCGTGACGGTCCTCAACTTCTCGATCGTGGCTCTGGCTCCTGGCAGCCCGATCGACTACCTGACCGGCCCGAGGGCGACGCAGGAGTTTCTCGAAGGACGCCGGCAGGCGCTGGGGCTTGATAAGCCCGTGGCAGAGCGCTACGTCGTCTGGGTTGGCCGGCTGCTGCGCGGCGATATGGGCCGCAGCTTTCAGGGCGGTGCGCCGGTGTCGGGCTTGATCGGCCGGGCCATGAAGGCGTCTCTCTTGCTCATGGGCGTTGGGCTGGCCGTCGGGGCCGCTCTCGCCCTGCCCTTGGGGATTTGGTCGGCCCGCCGGCCCGGCGGGGCCGTCGATCGCGTCACCAACTGGCTCGTCATGGTGGGGCTCGGGTGGCCTAACTTTCTGTTGGCGCTGATCCTGCTGTGGGCGTTTACCCTCAAGCTGGGGTGGCTTCCCAGCGGCGGCACCCACGACCTGTCCGGGGCCGGCGGTCTGGCCGACCGGCTGCGGCACTTGGCCCTTCCTGCGACGGTGATCGCGTTCGGCGTCTTGGCTCGGTTGCTGCGGTACGTCCGCTCGCTGACCGCTCAGGCGATAGGGTCGCCCTACATGGCTTCGGCGAGGGCCAGAGGGCTGTCCGAGCGGCGACGACTGTGGCGTCACTGTCTTCCCAACGTGACAGTTCCGCTGCTGACCCTGCTGGGCCTTGAGATCCCGTCGCTGGTCGGCGGCGCGGCGATTACCGAAAAAATATTCCAGTGGCCCGGCATGGGAACGCTTTTGATGAACGCCATCGGCCGTCGTGATTATCCGGTTATTCTGGGCGTCAACTTGGTCGTGGCTTGCTGCGTGGTGCTCACCAACTGGGCTGTGGACGTCCTGACTCACTGGGTCGATCGGGATGGCTCGGAGGAGGAACCGCGATGAGACGTAAAAAAATATGGCTCAGCGCCCTCTTTCTCGGGCTTTTATCGCTGGCCGCACTGGCCGCGCCCCTGTTGGCCCCGTACGACCCCAATCTTTTGGTCGGGCCGTTCCGAGCGGCCCCGACGGCTCAGTTTTTGCTCGGAACAGACCTGATCGGCCGCGACGTGCTGAGCCGGCTCATCTACGCCGCCCGAGTGAGCTGCGGCGTTGCGCTCGGCGCAGTGACGGTCAGTTCGCTCGTCGGCGTTTCAATCGGCCTGCTGTCCGGCTGGCTCGGCGGGTTCGTCGACTCGTTTCTCATGCGCGTTACCGACGTGTTCATGTCGTTCCCCGACGTGATGCTGCTGCTGGTGTTCTTGGCCGTTTTCGGTAGCGGCGCGGGGAAAATGGTCCTGCTTTTAGGGCTGATCTCGTGGCCTGCGACCGCCCGGGTCATGCGCGCCGCCACGATCAACATTCGGCACGAGCCGTACCTCGTCTACGCGTCCGTCAGCGGGTACCCGTCCTGGCGAATCGCGGCGTTCCATATCCTGCCCAACGTGGCGGCCCCTCTGGCGGTCAACATCACCAACGCCGTCGCGTCGGCTGTTTTGGCCGAGTCGTCGCTGAGCTTTTTAGGGCTTGGAATCATGCCGCCTACCGCCAGCTGGGGGACGATGCTCAGCGACGGCCAGTCCCTTTCGGTGTTGCTCGACTCGCCGTGGATTTGGCTGCCGCCCGGGCTGATGATCCTTTTCACCCTGCTGGCGCTTCGCTCACTCAGCGACGGGATCGCCGAAAGCCTTTAGCTCCGAGTTTTCCGGCGTCCCAATCGGTGTTAGTATTCAGCTGAGGAGGGAAAAAGATGGAACTGCGAACGCTGAAATACTTTCTCGCCGTGGCGAAAGAGGAAAATATCACCCACGCCGCCGACCTGCTCCACGTGACTCAGCCGACGCTTTCCCGTCAGATGGCCGCGCTGGAAGAGGAACTGGGCGCCAAGTTGTTCATCCGAACCAGTCACCGCATCGTCCTGACCGACGATGGCTTGCTGCTGAAGAGCCGGGCTCAGGAGATGATTGACCTAGCGGAGCGGACGAAACGGGACTTTCTTCTCGACCGGCGGACGATTGCCGGAGAAGTCGCTTTCGGCTGCGGCGAGCTACTGAGCATGTCGTGCCTGTCGGTGCTGATGGCCAAATTCAGGCGGCAGAACCCACAGGTTCGTTACTCGCTGTTCAGCGGCAACGCCGATGACATTAAAGACCGGCTCGAAAAAGGGCTTCTTGACATCGGCCTGCTGCTTGAGCCGGTAGACGTCGCCCGGTACGAGTTCATCCGGCTACCCTGTCAGGAAGAATGGGGCGTCTTGGCCCGCGACGACTCGCCGTTGGCCGCTCAGGAGGCCGTTTCTCCCGACGACTTGGCGTCGGTTCCGCTGCTAGTGACGTCCCGGACGGCTGTACAGAACGAGCTGCGGGCGTGGTTCGGAAGCCGGTACAGTCGGTTGGAAACCGTGACGACCTTCAACCTGCTCTACAACGCCGCCGTGATGGTGCGCAGCGGCCTCGGCGCGGCGATTGCCGTTCGGTTGGCCGCCCAGTACGAGGGCCTTCGTTTTGTCCCGCTCTCGCCCCGGCTGACTGCCCAGTCAGTTTTGGCGTGGAAGAACGACCGGCAGTTCTCCCCTGCTGTGCGGGCGTTCATCGACTTCACCGACCAATGCATTAAAAGCATATCTTGTGATAAAAACTAAGCATTTAGCATATCTTAGCCCGGACCATAGAATGAAGGCGCTCCGAAAGGGGCGTCTTCATTTTTTTCGAAGGGGGCGGGCTGATGGAGCCTTCCGACGCGCTGAAGCGGTACGGCATTCCAGCAGAGCTCGTCAAGGACTTCCAAAGCTGGCATATCAAACCGGAGGGGCTTGACGAACCAGACTCAGAAGGGGACGGCGTTCAGGCTCTTCTCCTGCAGGCCGGGTTCAGCCGGGGCGAAGCTAAGTTGTACGCTCGGAGTCTCCGTGAAGGGGGGCTGGCCGCTCGCTTTGTCTCGCCATGCTGGAGAGCCGGCGGGAAGAAACGCTTCGGGCAGTTCGCGAGGAGGAAAGACAGCTTGCCTTTTTAGACCGGCTCAGGGGCGGGCTGGGGGATCAGGAAAACGCCTTTTAGTATTGGGGCAAGTGACAGTCGGCTTTTTCGTGAGAAATCGCCGGAGAGAAGGAGGAAGGATCATGAAGAAAAGCCTCATCGTTTATTTTTCTCAGTCGTCAAACACCCGTCGGGTCGCGCAGATTCTTCAGAAGCTGACCGGCGCCGATTTGGAAGAAATCCGGCCGGTCTCGCCGTACACCGAGCCATACGAAGCGTTGACGAGGGTCGTCAAAGACGAGCTTCAGCGCGGCTTTCTGAGGCCGATTGAGGCGCTGGACCGCGACCTGAGCCAGTACGACACGATTTTCTTGGGCTCGCCGAACTGGTGGAGCACCGTCGCGACGCCAGTTAGGACGTTTTTGAACCGCTACAGTCTGGAAGGGAAGACCGTCGCCCCGTTCCTCACCCATGGCGGCGGGGGCAAAGGCAACGCCGATCGGGACGTGAAAAAGCTCTGCACCGGGCAGATCCTCGAAATGCTGGCGCTGTACGAGGACGGCGGCTCCCGAGCCGAAGGCGAACTGAGCGCGTGGCTTCAAAAAATAGGATTTGCCGCTGAAGGAGGCGCAAAGGAATGAAAAAAGTTCTCTTAACGTTGGCTCTTTTGGCTCTGGTTTCTGTGAGCCTTGGCCGCGCGGCCGGCGCCGCCGAGGGGAAAAAGGGGCTGGTGGTCTACTTCTCCCGGTCGGGGAACACCCAGACTGTCGCTCAGGAAATTCAAAAGCAAACCGGGGCTGATATCTTTCGAATTGAGCCGGTTCAGCCGTACCCGAACGAATACGGCGCTGCCACGGAGTTGGCGAAAAAAGAGAAGAACGCCGCCGCCCGTCCGGCGATCGCCAACGAGATCAAGAACTTGGGCGAGTACGACGTGATTTACTTGGGCTATCCTATCTGGTGGGGTGACATGCCGATGATCGTTTACAGCTTCTTAGATCAGTACGACCTGTCGGGCAAGGTCATCGCCCCGTTCTGCACCCACAGTGGATCGGGGATTTGTGACACGGTCGGAAAGATCAGGGCGCTGGAGCCAAACGCGCAGGTGCTTGACGGCCTTGAAATCTACGGGAGTCAGGCGCAGGAAGCTGCAGCAAAAGTGGCCGACTGGCTGAATAAGAAATAAAAGCGGAGGAATAAAGATGACGCGTTCGGAAAAAGTGACCGCCGGACGGGACGGGCTAGGCGAATTTGCTCCGCAGTTTGCCGCGCTGAACGACGATGTTCTGTTCGGACAGGTGTGGGCGAACGAGGCCGACCTTTCGGCGCGGGACCGCAGCCTCGTGACAGTCACGGCGCTGGTATCGGGCGGGATCAGCGACTCGTCGCTCCAGTATCACCTGCAAAGAGCCCGCGACAACGGGGTAAGCCGGCGCGAGATCGCCGCCGCTCTGACCCATATGGCCTTTTATTGCGGCTGGCCTCGGGCGTGGGCCGCGTTTCGGCTGGCTAAGGATATTTGGCGTCCCGGCGAAGATGAAGGGACTGCGAAGGCATGAGAGTCTTCCCGTTGGGCGAAGTCAACCCGTTCGGCGGGTTTTTCATCGGCAAGTCGTACCTGAATATGCTGACGCGCTCGGAACCGGTCATCGCCCAAGTCACGTTCGAGCCGGGCTGTCGGAACAACTGGCACGTTCACCGCTCGTCTTCAGGCGGCGGTCAGGTTCTTCTGTGCTTGAGCGGGAAAGGCTGGTACCAAGAGTGGGAAAAACCGGCTCGGCCGCTTGCCCCCGGCGACGTGGTCGTTATCCCGGCTGGCGTCAAACACTGGCACGGCGCGGCTCGGACGAGTTGGTTCTGCCACTTGGCCATCGAAGTTCCCGGAACAGAAACGTCCACCCAGTGGCTTGAACCTGTGGACGAAAAGCAGTATAGTAACGTAAAGGGATAAAAGGCATGAGCGCGGAGCAGGGCGTTTTGCGCTAGGATGCGTCGCTTCTCGGGTTTGCCGGGGTGCGGCGATTTGAAAAGCCGCCGTTCTTTCCTCTCGCCTCAGCGCTGCACCGGACGTCAGCCCGGCGCAGCGCGTTTTATACGCTTGAGTTGATGGTGTGGGTGTTGGCTGCCTCAACTTATAAAATAATAGTATAATAACCATGCTTTTATTTCCGGCATCTGCCGGATTTAACCCGCGGCATAGACCGCGAAGGAGGATGGAAGAGATGAGGCGTTGTTTAGCGTTATTGGCACTGGCTGGATTATCCGTTTGGGGGACGGGCGCTTTTGCGGCTCAGGAAGCGGCCTACCATATCGGCATCTGCACGGGCACGGTTTCTCAGTCCGAGGACTCTCTCCGCGGCGCGGAAGAGCTGATCAAACGCTATGGCGATGCGGCGTCCGGCGGCATGATCAAGCACATCACCTATCCGGACAACTTTATGTCCGAGCAGGAGACGACCATTTCTCAGATCGCCGCGTTCGCCGACGACCCCAAGATGAAGGCCGTCATCGTCAACAACGCGATCCCCGGGACGACCGAGGCGTATCGGCGCATTCGCGAGAAGCGGCCCGACATCCTTCTGCTTGCCGGCGAAGCGCACGAGGACCCGTCCGTCATCAGCTCGGCCGCTGACCTGACCGTCAGCGAGGACTTCCTCTCGCTCGGTTACGTGTTCATCGCCGGGCTGCACAAGCTGGGCGCGACCGACTTCGTTCACGTTTCCTTCCCCCGCCACATGAGTATGGAGCTCTTGCTTCGGCGGCTGGAAATCATGAAGAAAGCCTGCGCCGACATGGGAATGAAGTTCCACATGGAAAGCTCGCCTGACCCGACCAGCGACGTCGGCGTGGCCGGCTCTCAGCAGTTCATTCTGGAAAAGGTCCCCGCGTGGCTGGCCCAGTACGGCCCGAAGACGGCGTTCTTCAGCACCAGTGACGGTCAGCGGGCGCCGATGATTCTTCGGGTCGCCGAAGTCGGCGGCTACACGATTGGCGCCGACCTGATGGCCTACGCCAGCGGCCTCGGCATTGACCTGAAAGAGCAGGCCGGCGACTTTGCGGCCATGCGGAGCAAGATCGAAAAAGACGTCGTCGCCAAGGGCGCGTCCGGCCGCCTCTGCGCCGACGCGTGGAGCTACAACTTCGTCCACAGCGTCGCGTTGGGCGAGCTGGCGAAGAAACTGGTCGACGCGGGCGTAACGCCCCAGAACTTCCGCCGTCGCTTCGAGGCCAAAGAGGTATTTGACGCGTTCAGCGCCGAAACGCCCGGCTCCCGGTGGCTCGGCGACTTCTACCGCGACGCCAACACGGGCATCAAGCTGAACAACTTCATGTTGATTTATCAGGACATCTACACGTTCGGCGTGGGCTTCTTGGGCATGACCGACAAGCCGGTACCGGCCAAGTACTTCGAGGACAAATAACGTTTAAGGCGCGGCGCTCAAAGCGCCGCGCCTTTTTCGCGTGAGTAAATCTTATATTGGGAGACGAAACGCGGTCATCGCGGTGAATTTTGCCGGCGCTGACGGGCCGCCATTGTCGCGAAAATCACCTAAGTGCGTCTTGTCAGCTGCCTATCCAACGGCCGACCTTTGCTCTGGAAGTGTGGAGATGTCCTTCAGATTTGCCGGTCTGTTGAGGCGGCCGCGGAGTGAAGCCCACGGGAGTGGAGATGTACCCTACATTAAAAAGCCTTACAAGGGAATAGTATCGTATATATGAACAAATCGGTTTCTCCCTTTAAGGCGTGGGCTTCCGTGGGGCTCCAATTGCCCGTAGAGCCCACGCCAAGGGAAAAACCGATTATTGATAGTAATGTAACAAAGGGCAAAAAGAATGTCAACTCGCTAGAAACAGAGTGTAACCTGAACTTCACGCGAGTGGAGATGTCCCTTAGCGCGTTCGGTTGACCTGCTTGCTCCGCAACTGTTCTCCGCGCGAGCGGAGATGCCCCTGCCTGCGCCAATGTCACTAACCTTGACAGCAACTGTTCTTCACGTTGCCAATCAGGGACAGCGCAGAGGCTGAGAATGTCCGACGTCCTGCAACCGTCAGGAGCTAGCGTTTCTACCGCCTTAGGCTAAGAACACCGGCGCTAAGCGTCCCGTTCACGGCGGCGTGACGCTTGATGTTCATGGAGAGGAATTAAAAAGCGGGCTTGCTCATGGCGGCTGTTTACCCGTCGCCCCCTGACGAGATGGCGCGGACGTCGGGTGACTACCAGCCGTCGAATGAGATTTGACCGCGGGACCGGGGAGACGCAGCTGTCTTTCGAGCATGATGTCCCCGCTGATTTTGTCCTGCTTGGGCTTTAAAAGAGGAGGGCGTTCACCTGGTCTCACGGAGGAGACCTGCAGGAAAGGCGTATGGTTCATTTTGACGTGAAAAAAGATATACAATTATGTCATGGTAAATGGCAAGAGCGTTAAATAATTAATTTGCCGGCTTATGTGGTATGGACACAAAACAGCCTGTCATCAAGCCTTGACTGGTGGGCGATCGAGCTGAAAAGGAAAAATAAACTTCTTTTTCAGATAAAATGGCACAATTATTTCAGCCGCTGGCTACCGACAAAATAACTAAAAAAAGAAGAAAATCTGCCGGGGTAGACCACATTGTGAACAGCGTAACGACTGAAAATTATTTTGACATTGAAAGTCCTGTGCGGTATCATAAATTCAGTTCAGCAAGGCGCGCATATAGGGAATTACCATGAGGAACGACTGCAGGAAATCAAGGAGGGAACATTTTGAAGAAGCTCACGGCAAGTTTGATTTGTCTCAGCGCTCTGTGCGTTGCGGCGGCTGGGTTCGCGGCTGAACCGGCCAAGTTCCACATCGGCGTCTGCACCGGCACGGTCTCCCAGTCCGAGGACGACCTTCGCGGTGCTGAAGCTCTGATCGCCCGGTACGGCGATGTCGCCAACGGCGGGATGATCAAGCACATCACCTACCCGGACAACTTCATGACCGAGCAGGAAACCACCATTTCCCAGATTGCCGCGTTTGCTGACGACCCGCTGATGAAGGCGGTCGTGACGAACCAGGGCATTCCCGGAACGACCGAAGCGTATCGCCGTATTCGTGAGAAACGCCCCGACATCCTTCTGTTGGTCGGCGAAGCTCACGAGGACCCGGGCGTCATCGAGACGGCTGCTGATATCGTCGTCAACGCTGACAACATCGCCCGCGGCTATCTGATCCCGCGCTGCGCTCAGAAACTTGGCTGCACCGATTTCGTCCACATTTCCTTCCCGCGCCACATGAGCTATGAGCTCCTGAGCCGCCGCCGCAACATCATGGAAGTGGCCTGCCAGGACTTGGGAATCAAGTTCCACTTCGAGACCGCTCCGGACCCGACCAGCGACGTTGGCGTCGCCGGCGCTCAGCAGTTTATCCTTGAGAAGGTTCCGGCATGGCTTGCCAAGTACGGACCCAAGACCGCTTTCTTCTGCACCAACGACGCTCACACTGAGCCCCTGCTCAAGCGCATCGCTCAGGAAGGCGGCTACTTCATCGAGGCCGACCTGCCGTCGCCGCTGATGGGTTACCCCGGCGCCTTGGGCATCGAGCTGTCTGACGTGGCCGGCAACTTCCCCGCGATCCTGAAGAAGGTCGAAGAGGCTGTTGTGAAGGCTGGCGGCGCTGGCCGCATGGGCACTTGGGCTTACTCCTACGGCTTCACCAACACGCTGGCTCTTGGCGAACTGGCCAAGAAGTACATCGAAGAGGGCGTCGACGCCACCAAGATTCGCCGCCACTTCAAGGCGACCGACCTGTTCGAGGCCTACGGCAAGGAGACCCCGGGCGCTGCTTGGAACGGAAGCTACTACAAAGACATCCAGACCGGCGTCGAGAAGAAGAACCACGTCCTTGTGTACCAGGACACCTACGTGTTCGGCAAGGGCTACATGGAAATGACGAAGGAAGAAGTCCCGGCGAAGTACTTCACCATCAAGTAACTGATTTCGCACAAACAACGGCGAAAATTCCGCTGAAAAGCGAGCGGGGATCCGTCCCCGCTCGCTTTTAAGTGAGAGACGCTGAAGGTGACGTGACTCTGGCCGCTGCGGGAACTCCGCTGTGGCTTTGGTGCGGGTAATCTGAGCGCGCGGCGGCTGCAGAGACAGGACGCGCGGGCGCTTCCGAGGAGGTAAATTTTATGGCAGGGGAACCGTTGCTCCGGCTGGAAAACATCGGCAAAGCCTACTTTTCCAACCGAGTTCTGCACGACGTGAGCCTGACCCTCGAAAAGGGGCACATTCTCGGGCTGGCGGGCGAAAACGGCGCCGGAAAATCCACGCTGATGAACATTCTCTTTGGCATGAAGGTCATCCAGGAGACTGGCGGCTATGAGGGAAAGATTTTCATCGACGGACAGGAAGTCCATTTCAAGGGGCCGCAAGACGCTCTTGAAGCCGGCGTCGGCATGGTACATCAGGAGTTCTCTCTCATTCCTGGCTTCAACGTGACCGAAAACATCGTTTTAAACAGAGAGTCGCTCAAGTACAATCCGCTGGTGGAGGCTTTCGGCGACAGGCTGAAGACCCTCGACCGGCCGGAAATGAAGAAACGGGCCGAAAAGGCCATCGAAAAACTGAATTTCTCGTTGGACAGCGAGACGCTGATTTCCGACTTGCCCGTAGGGCACAAACAGTTCACCGAAATTGCCCGGGAAATAGAGAAGAGCAAGACGCGGATTCTCGTCCTTGACGAGCCGACGGCCGTTCTGACCGAGTCCGAAGCGGCAATCCTACTTGAGTCCATGCGCCACTTGGCCAAGCTGGGCATCGCGATCATCTTCATCACCCACCGGCTTCAGGAGGTTATGGAGGTTTGCGACGACGTGGTCGTTCTCCGCGACGGCCGGGTCGAACTGGTGACCAAGCCGAAGGACACGAGCATTCGGGAAATTGCCAACGCCATGGTGGGCCGCCGGATCGACTCAAGCCGGCCGGCAGAGGATCACAGGAGCCACGAAGACGCCAAGACGGCCATGAAAATCGAGCACCTGTGGGTCGACATGCCCGGCGAGACGGTGCGCGACGCGACGTTGGACATCAAGGAAGGCGAGATCCTCGGCATCGGCGGGCTGGCCGGACAGGGGAAACTGGGCATTGCCAACGGCATCATGGGCTTGTACGCTGCCGGCGGCAAGGTCACCTTCGAGGACAAAGAGCTGGAGCTGAACAACCCCAATTCGCCGCTCAGCGCGGGAATTTCCGCCGTGTCGGAGGACCGGCGCGGCGTTGGCCTGCTTCTCGAAGAGACGATCGCTTGGAACATCGTCTTTACCACCTTGCAGAACCAGCAGCGGTTCCTCAAGCCCATTTTGGGCGGCCTGCTCAAGATTCGAGACGGTCAGGCGATGGACGACTGCGCCCAGAAGTACATCGACGCGCTTGAAATCAAGTGCACCGGCCCGCACCAGCTAGCGCAGGAGCTCTCCGGCGGCAACCAGCAGAAGATCTGCCTTGCCAAGGCGTTTGAAACTCACCCCAAACTGCTCTTCGTGGCCGAGCCCACCCGCGGAATCGACGTGGGAGCCAAGAAGACGGTTTTGGACACGCTGAAAAAATACAACCGCGAATTGGGCATGACCATCGTCATGATCTCGTCAGAGCTGGAAGAACTTCGCTCGATCTGCGACCGTATCGCCATCGTCGATAAGGGCAGAATCGTAGGGATCCGCCCGGCGAGCGAGCCGTCCGAGGTCTTCGGAATGCTCATGCTCAACGCCGAAGAAGGGGAGGAATAGTCCGATGAAACGAATTCGAGACTTTATCGACGACTTCGGCTGGCCTCGTCTGCTCATTGCTCTCTTCTTGGTCGCCCTGTTCGTCTTGGCTCCGTTCGTCGGGGTCAGGTTTGACGCGTCGATTAACGACATGTTGGTGCGGTTCGGCATGAACGGCGTCATGGTCTTGGCCATGGTTCCGATGATTCAGGCCGGCTGCGGCTTGAACTTTGGCCTGCCGCTTGGCGTCATCGCCGGGTTGCTGGGCGCTATTACCAGCGTGGAGTGGAACATGACCGGCCTCGCCGGCGTGCTCACCGCCATGGGAGTTGCGATTCCTCTGGCCGTGGTGTTCGGCTGGCTGTACGGGCTGCTGCTGAACAAGGTCAAGGGCAGCGAGATGATGATCGCCACCTACGTCGGATTCTCGTCAGTCGCTTTGATGTGCATCATGTGGCTTGTCCTGCCGTACCACAGCCCCGATATGGTTTGGGGATACGCCGGCAAGGGGCTGCGTACCACCATTTCGGTCGAGCGGTTCTGGCAGCACGCCATTGGCAGCATCGGCAAGATTCAGATCAACCAATTCTTCACGCTGTACACTGGCATGTTCCTGTTCTTCTTCCTGCTCTGCGCGGTGATGTACATTTTCCTGCGCACCCGCACCGGCACGGCCATGACGACGGTCGGTTCGAACATGGAGTACGCCAGAGCCAGCGGCGTGAACATCGATCGGATGAGAACCCTGTCAGTTATCCTGTCGACGGTTCTGGGCGCGATGGGCATTATAGTGTACGAGCAGAGCTTCGGCTTTATCCAGCTCTACATGGGCCCCTTCTACATGGCGTTCCCCGCCGTGGCAGCGATCCTGATCGGCGGCGCGTCGGTCAAGAAGGCGACGATCACCAACGTGATCGTGGGCACCTTGCTGTTCCAAGGTATCCTGACCATGACGCCGTCGGTTATTAACAGCATGATTCAGACGGATATGTCTGAGGTCATCCGCATTATCGTGTCAAACGGCATGATCCTCTATGCTCTGACCCGTGCGACGAAGGTGAGATCATGACGACTCAGACTTCCAGCAGCGAAAAGCTCAAGTACTTCCTCATCACCAACGCCGTTCCGATCATGTTCATCGTCATCAGCGCGATCGCCATTCCGATTTCTCGGTTCTCGGCCGAGTACCTGATCAACGAGATGTTGATCCGGCTTTCCCGCAACTCGTTCCTTGTCCTGTCCCTGCTCGTGCCGATCATGGCTGGTATGGGGCTCAACTTCGGGATGGTTCTGGGAGCCATGGCCGGGCAGATCGGCCTGATCTTCATCTGCGACTGGAACATCGTCGGCATTCCCGGCATGGTGCTCGCCGCCATCATCTCCACGCCGCTGGCAATCCTTTTTGGCTGGATGTGCGGCACGATCCTGAACAAGGCGCGGGGCCGTGAAATGGTCACTAGCTATATCCTCGGGTTCTTCATGAACGGGGTCTATCAGCTGGTGGTGTTGTACGGCTTCGGCAGCGTCGTGCCAATTCAGAGCGCTAAGCTGGTTCTGTCGAGAGGGTACGGGATCCGCAACGTCACCAACTTGGAGGGCATTCGGCGGTCGCTGGACCAGCTGATCCCGATGAACATTCACGGGATTAACATTCCCTTAGCCACGTTCATCGTCATCGCCGCCTTCTGCGTCTTCATCGTCTGGTTCCGCAAGACCAAGCTGGGGCAGGACATGCGGGCAACCGGTCAGGATATCGCCGTCGCGGCTTCTGCCGGTATTCCGGTGATGAGAACCCGCGTCATTTCTATCGTCATCTCCACCGTTCTGGCGTGCTACGGCCAGATCATCTTCCTTCAGAACGTGGGAACGCTGAACACTTACAACAGCCACGAGCAGGCGGGAACGTTCGCTATCGCGTCGCTGCTGGTAGGCGGCGCGTCGGTCACTCGGGCGTCCATACTGAACGTCTTCGCCGGCGTGCTCCTGTTCCACCTGATGTTCGTCGTTTCGCCGATGGCCGGCAAATACTTGGTTGGCGATGCCCAGCTGGGCGAGTTCTTCCGCGTGTTTGTCTCCTACGGCATCATTTCTCTGGCGCTCGTGCTTCACGGCTGGCGTCGGCATGCTGACCGGGAGCGCGCCCGGGCAGCGTTCAGAGGCGGCTCAGAGGGGGCGGCGAAATGAAGCGGAGAATCCTCGTCAATCTCCTGATCATCATCGTCTTTGCGGCTCTTGGCGCGTACTGCTATGACATCGGCAAGGCGTACGACCTCGTGCTTTCTAACACCAAAGTGACGGTTGACGGCAAGGAGTACGCGCCGATGGAAGCCGTTCAGGTGTACATCGACGACGCCAGCGAGAACCCGATTTTCCTCGCTGAGGACGACCAAATGGTCGGCACGGCTGTCGGCCGCAAGCACGTCTTGACCATTCAGACGCTGGACGATCACGACAAGGTCGTGGAGGAGAAAAAAGTTCCCTTCACCATCTCTCAGCTCGGCCCGAAACGGGAAATCCGAGTTCCGCTGGGCTGGAACACCGGCTCCCTGGAGGTCAAAGAGAACAAGTAAATTCCTGCACCAAGCTTTTAATAGAGCCGCCGCCCGCGAGCTTCGTGGGCGGCGGCTTTTTGTGACGCCTGTAGCGGCTGGGGGAGAAA
Organism: Jonquetella sp. BV3C21; assembly: GCF_000468895.1. Taxonomy (NCBI): domain Bacteria; kingdom Thermotogati; phylum Synergistota; class Synergistia; order Synergistales; family Dethiosulfovibrionaceae; genus Jonquetella; species Jonquetella sp. BV3C21. The sequence continues at coordinate 63,966 of NZ_AWWC01000025.1, forward strand.
GAAAAGGGGGCATAACGCGAAAAATAGCGCGAGGGGCGCTTCCCAAGTGGAAAGCGCCCCTCGCGCGTGGGAGAACTCCGCGTCGTCGCAGGAAGGGCCCGTGCTTGCGATCGGCCGGTTTGTCCGGAAACGGCCCAGTTATTTTTCGCCGGGCATCTTCCAGCCGTTGGCGTCGGTGTGGAGCAGGTGGTGAGCTCGCTCAGAAAGAGGTTTGCCCAAGTAGCTCTTATAGCACTCGATGATTGACGGGTTGGCGTGCGAATACCGCCACGGCAGTTTTTTATCGATGTTGTAAAGCACCGGGGCACGGTCGGGCGCCATTTCCTTTTGGGCGTGAATCGGCTGTCCGCCGCCGCCCACGCAGCCGCCAGGACAGGCCATGACTTCGACGAAGTCATAGTGAACTCGGCCTTTTTCCAGCTCTGTGATCAGCTGGTTGGCGTTCGACAGCCCGTTGACGACGGCGACTTTCAGCTTCGTCCCGCCAATTTCAAACTCCGCTTCCTTCCAGCCCTGTTGGCCTCGGACGGCTTTGAACGTCTCAGGCGAGGCGTTTTTGCCGGTGACGAAGTAATGGGCGCTTCGAAGCGCCGCTTCCATCACGCCGCCTGTGACGCCGAAAATAGCGCCGGCGCCGCTACCGATGCCAAGCGGCATATCGAGCTGTTCATCTTCTAAGTCCGTCGGGTCAATCTGGTGGGCCCGAATCAGCCGGGTGATCTCCCGGTTGGTGATCGCCAAGTCGACGTCCTGTCCAGCGCCCGCGCTGTTCATCGTCGGCAGCGCGCACTCGGCCTTTTTGGCCAGACACGGCATGACGGACACGGAGAAAATCCGCTTGGGGTCAACGCCCAGCAGCTGGGGATACCACGATTTTGCGATCGCGCCGAACATCTGCTGCGGCGACTTGGCCGTGGAGAGCTGAGGAATGTACTTTGGCCAGTTTGCCTTCACGAATCGAACCCAAGCGGGACAGCAGGACGTGAACATGGGGAACTTGAATTGGTCGGCATGAGTGAGCCGCTCGACGAACTCGCTGCTTTCTTCCATAATCGTCAGGTCGGCGGAGAAGTTGGTGTCGAAAACGTAGTCAAACCCGATGATTCTCAGGGCCGAGGCGAGCCGGTTGACCGTCGCTTCCTCGGGCTTCATGCCGAACTCCTCGCACCACGCGGTTCGGATCGCCGGGGCAATCTGAACGAGCACAATCTTGTCCGGGTCGTCGATCGCGTCCATAAGCTTCTGCGTGTCGTCGCGCTCGTGAAGCGCGCCTACCGGGCAGTGGGTAATGCACTGACCGCACAGGACGCAGGGCGCGTCTTCAAGCCTGTAGGCTTTCCCCACGTCGACGGTGATGGTGCCACCGCTGTTCACCACGTCCCAAACGTTGGAGTGCTGAATCTTATCGCACACCTGCACGCAGCGCATGCACTTAATGCACTTCGAGTAATCTCGGATCAGCGGGAAATCTGGGTTGCTGGTTCGGTCGTCGATGTGTTTTTTAAAGGGCGTGGAGTGAACGTTCAGGTCTCCGGCGGTTTTTTGAAGCTCGCAGTTGCCGTTGCGAACGCACATCGGGCACCGGTCCTGGTGCTCCGAGAGGATAAACTGCAGGTTCGCCTTTCGCGTCTCCCGGGCCTTTCGGCTGTTGGTCTGTATCACCATGCCCTCTTCGACCGGGCTGTTGCAGGCCGTGAAAAGCCGGTCGTATCCTTCGACTTCCACGACGCAAATTCGGCAGGCACCGATCTCGTTCAGCCCCTTGAAGTAACAGAGGGTAGGAATTTTTATCCCGACGGACTTGGCCGCTTCGAGAATGGTCGTCTTTTCTGGTACCTGAATGGACTTGCCGTCGATGACGATGTTTACCATTGTCTGATTCGCCCCCCCTTGAACACGCCGTAACCGAAGTGGTCACAGCGCAGGCAGCGTCCCGACTCCTGAAAGGCTTCCTCGTCGGTCATGGGCAGTTCCATCAGCTTGAAATCGTGAACGCGCTCAGCCGCCGGGCGCTCGGCCATGTTGACTCGGCCGCAGGTCGTGTGGTCGTCAAACCGCACCTGAGGCACTTCGATGGTGCTCTCGATCACGTGGTTAAAGCCCAAATACTCGTCGATGTTGGCCGCCGCGACTTTTCCGGCCGCGATCGCCCGAATGACGGTCGCCGGCCCTGTGACGCAGTCGCCGCCGGCAAAAATTCCCTGCGTATCCTTCACGCCGCTCGTGTCGAGACACTCAATAGCGCCCCGCTTGATCGGCATGCCGTACTCACCGAACTTGCGGGACTCGATCCCTTGGCCGATGGCTACCAGCAGGCGGTCGCAGGGGAAGAACACCTCAGGCACATCGGCGTTGACCGGCGACGGCCGGCCGCCCTTGAACTCGCCGATGATCTGCGGCTGGGCGCTCAGCGACACAAGCTTGTTGTCCTTGTCCTTGATGATATGAAGCGGCGCGTGGAGCTCCACAATCTCCACGCCGTCGGCGATGGCGCCTTCCACCTCTTCGGGCAGAGCCGTCATGTCCTCCTTGCGGCGCCGGTACACCAGCTTCACCGACTTGGCGTTGCACCGGACAGCCGAACGGGCCACGTCCATCGCCACGTTGCCGCCGCCGACAACGACCACGTTCATTCCGGTAAAGTCGGGGTAGTTGTCGTCACCGATTGCGCGGAGCATTTCCACCGCGGAAATGACGCCCTCGGTTTCCTCGCTCTCAATGCCTAGTTTCTTGTCGATGTGGGCGCCGATGGCCACGTACAGGGCGTCGTAATGGTCATGCAGGTCCTTAATCGAAAAGTCGTTCCCGATGCTGATCTCCGTTTTGACGTGAATGCCCGTCGACAGAATGCCGGCGATCTCCTTGTCGAGCACTTCCCGCGGAAGACGGTAGGCCGGTATGCCGTATCGGAGCATGCCGCCCAGCTTCTTCCGCTGTTCGTAAATCGTCACGTCGTGCCCCATGAGGGAGAGGTAATACGCCGCGCTCAGCCCGCCGGGGCCTCCGCCCACCACGGCCACCTTTTTGCCAGTGAGAGGCATTCGCTCGGGCACGCGAATTTCTCCCTCGTGCTCGACCGCGTAGCGTTTCAGCCCCCGAATGTTGATCGGGTTGTCAACCATCGTGCGGCGGCAGCGTGTCTCGCACGGGTGCTCGCAGATCATCCCGCAGACCGCCGGCAGCGGGTTGTCCTTGCGGATCAGCTGAACTGCCTCGCTGTACCGTCCCGCGTGAATCAGCGCCAAATAGCCGGGAATGTCCACGTGGGCGGGGCAGAGGCAGACGCACGGCACCGGCTGATTTTGGGTCCTCAGACACCGGCCGTGAACGACGTGCTCCTCGTAGTCCTCGCGGAACCCCCTGACACCCATGAGCACCATGCGGGCCGCCTCTTGGCCGATCGCGCAGTCAGAAGAAAGGTAAATGCTCTCGGCCATCGTCTCGATCGTTTGCAGGGCGTCCAACTGGACCTTCCCGCTTAAAACCGCGTTAATCAGGTCCTGAAGGCGGTTCAGCCCAACCCGGCAGGGCGTGCACTTGCCGCAGGACTGGGAGTGACAGATATGAAGGAAAGAAACCGCCAAGTCCACCGGGCAGAGTCCCGGCGGGCTTGCCTGAATACGGCGCTCCATGTCCTTGTACAGGCCTTCAACTGTAACCTCAGCCTGATCCTTGGTGACAATACTCAGTCTGCTCACAGATATCCCCTCGCTTAGGCCTTGATTGGAATCTGACCGCTCATCCCCCAACTCGCGGCCGAATCCTTTATTCAATTTACGGCAAAGCTAACAAAAAATGCTGAAAAATGAGCTAATAACTCCATCTGCATTTTAGTTCGGTCTGGGAAAAGTTACAACAGGAAAAATTTTTGAAGTGCGCAATGGTGAACTGGAAAAGTAACGGTCACAAAGGCATATGGTAGCCGAATCCTTTTGTCTTTAAAAAATCCTCCGGGCAAAAGAGGCCGTCGCCTGTTCTTCCGGCGAAAAGAAGCGGCTGAATAGTTCAGTTTATTTTTATCTGACTTGCTGTCAGCGTCCGCCTCATCGCGGCAAAGCCGCGCGAACCTGTGGCCGCGGAAAATTTTCAAAGGGCGGGCATATCCTTCCACCCGACGGCACAGCGCGACGGCGGACCATAATTCCCGTTTGCCCGTTGATGGTGTAAAATTTGGGCAAGAGGGGAGACCCTGGCAGGGCTTAAAAGGGAAGTTCAGACTGGTTAAGTTCGGCCTCGCTTACTCGGAGTATTAAAGTCATGAAAAAAAGACAGGAGGGGAATGAAATGTTAAGGAAAAAGTTTATGTCCGCCGCTTTAGCCGTCGTGATGTCCTTTGCTTTGAGTGCCCTCGGAATGGCCGAGCCGTCTGCGCCGGTGCGCTTGGCAGGGCTGAAAGGACCGACCTCCATGGGCATGGTCAAGCTGCTTTCGGACAACGAAGCCGGCAAGGCGAAGAACGCCTATGACTTCGTCATGAACGCCTCCGGCGTCGAGCTGAGCCAGAAACTTCTCGCCGGCGAAGTCGACCTGGCCGCCGTTCCGTCCAACTTGGCCGCCGTTCTTTACAACAAAACATCGGGAAAAATTAAAGTCATCGCCGTCAACACTCTCGGCGTCCTGTACGTCGTCTCGACCGACGAAAGCGTCAAATCCCTTGAGGACCTCAAGGGAAAAACGATCATGGCTACCGGCAAGGGACAGGTGCCTGAAATAACCCTTCGGGCGCTGCTCAAAGCGGCGAACATTGACCCGGACAAGGACGTAACGATCGAGTTCAAGAGCGAACCGACCGAAGTCGTCGGCCTGCTTGCCAAAGACGGCGGCATCGCCATGCTTCCTCAGCCGTTCGTCACCGCCGCCTCGGCCAAGGTAAACGGCCTTCGCGTCGTCCTTGACCTGTCCCAGGAGTGGGAAAAGCTGCAGGGCAGTCCGGTCGTCACCGGCGTCACCGTCGTCAGAAAAGACTTCCTCGATGCGAACAAAGACAAAGTCGACGAATTCCTGTCGGAAGACAAAGACTCCATCGAATACGTCAACGCCAACCCGGACGAGGCGTCCGCTCTGATAGAGAAGTTCGGGATCGTCAAGGCGGCGATCGCGAAAAAAGCCCTCCCGAAGTGCAACATTCACTACGCGGACGGCGAAGAGATGAAAAAAATGCTTTCCTGCTACTTTGAGGTGCTCTTAAAAGAAAATCCGGCGTCCTTGGGCGGCAAGCTCCCGGACGACGAATTCTACTATGCAAAATAAAAAAATCGGGCTGACCGTTTCCGTTCTCTGCCTGATCGGCTTGTGGCAGCTGCTCGCGGTCCTGATAGGAGAGGAACTCATCCTTCCTTCTCCTGTCAGGGTCGTCGTTAAATTGGGGGAAATGGCCGGGACGAGCCAGTTCTACCGCACCGTCGGAATAACCTTCGGGCGGATTCTCGCCGGCTTTTCCATCGCCGTACTGCTCGGCTCGATCCTGTCGGTCCTGTCGGTCTACTCCGACGCCATTCAGACCCTGCTGTTCCCGGTCATCTCGGTGCTCAAGTCAATTCCCGTCGCGTCGTTTGCCGTCCTCTGCCTCATGTGGGTCAGGACGAACAACTTGCCAATTCTCATTTCCTGCGTCGTCAATATCCCGATCATCTACATCAACTCGCTGTCGGGCATGAAGTCGGCGGACGTCAAACTCCTTCAAATGGCGAAAGTTTATCGGCTCAAGTTTTTTACCCGCCTCAGGTACATTCACCTTCCGGCCGCCAAGGACCAGTTCTTGGCCGCCGTTTCCCTCTCGTCCGGCGTCACGTGGAAAAGCGCCGTCGCGGCTGAGATCATCGGGCTGCCGGCCGTCGCCATTGGCAGCGCCGTCCAGACTGCGAAAGTCTACCTCGAGACGGCTGAACTGTTCGCTTGGACCGTCGTCGTCCTCGCCCTCAGCGCCCTCTTTGACAAAGCGGTCGCCAAGTTTTTTAACCTGCTCTTCAAGGTCGCGGTCAGATGATAACGGTCAATAACGTCACCCTGACCTACGAGGGGAAAACGGTTCTCAAAAACTTTTCCGCCCAAATGGACGAGCGGGAGATCAGCTGTCTGGTCGGCGAATCGGGGTTTGGCAAAACGAGCCTCATCAACGCCATGCTCGGCTTTCTTCCCCTTGCCACCGGGGGGATACAGGGCGTTCCGGAGAGTCTCTCGGTCGTCTTTCAGGAAGACCGGCTGTTTGAAGACTTTACCGTCATCGAGAACCTGAAGCTCTTCGCCCCGCCGGAAAAAATAGCCGACGCGCTGGCCCGGTGCGGCCTGCCCGGCGAGGAAAAGACGAAAGTGCGCGAGCTCAGCGGCGGCATGAAAAGGCGGGTAGCGATCATTCGGGCCGTCCTGTGCGAAAGCGACTACATCATCATGGACGAGCCGTTCAGCGGGATTGACGCGGAGAACAAGAGGAAAACTGCGTTGTACATTTGCGCCAACCTGAACGGCCGCGGCCTCTTTTTTACGACTCACAACGAGGAAGACAAACTGCTTTTCCCTCAGGCTGTCCACGCGGCAAAAGAAGAATAACGAAGCCGCCTTCGCAAGGTTTGCGAAGGCGGCTTCATTTATGCAGTGCGCAAAAAAGAAAATCTTTCAGCAAAATCTCCACCGAGCAGGCAAATGCGGTAACATAATAAAAACCGATTGACGGCGCGGGCGTCGGCAGATAAAAAGATGATGAAACGCACTAGGCCTGCTTAATGCTCAGCAGAAGTTCGGGCGCCTGCTTGTCTGACCTGTACGGCCCGATGGTCCTGCCAAAGGAAAAGAAGACCGAACATATCGACAATGAGGAAGATAATGACATTCTGTGCGGAGTTCGATGTGAATTATAAAACACTTGCAAGTATTTAGATTTCCTTTGTGCAGGAGAAGTAATCAATGTGATAGGAGAATCATTATGCCAAGTAAGCTTCCCGGCAAGTACAATTACAACTTTATAGATTTATTTGCAGGAGCCGGAGGACTTTCCGAGGGCTTTATTCAAGCTGGTTTTAACCCGATTGCCCATGTGGAAATGAATTCATTTGCAGCACAAACTCTGGTTACTCGAAGTGCTTATTACTATTTGAAGCAGACTAAGCAAATGGATGTTTATTATCGCTATCTGCGTGGGGAGATAACGCGTGATTCTTTTTTGGAATTTATTCCAAACCATATATCTCAAACAGTTATCTGTGAAACAATGTCAAATGACTCACTCCCTAGGGTCTTCAAAAATATAGATGGAATAATGATGACCTGGAACATGCAAAGTGTAGACGTTATAGTTGGTGGGCCGCCGTGTCAGGCATATTCGCTTGTCGGCAGAGCGCAGAGCAGCCATATGGAAATTCCGATGAAGGACGATCCGCGCAACTACCTGTATAAACTGTATGCGCGATTCCTCAGAAAATACCAGCCGCGCATGTTCGTGTTCGAGAATGTGACCGGTATCAAATCCGCCCAAGGCGGCACAATCTGGAAGAACCTGCAGGAGGATCTCAAGCACGTTGGATATGAGATTGATTGCCGAGAACAGAACGCGCAGACATTTGGAGTGCTCCAAAACAGACGGAGAATGGTCATTGTTGGCTGGCTCAAGAACACTGGTCTGGCTTATCCAGACTTCAAGGTGAAAAATACGAATGCGGTGGTGAACGACCTGTTCACAGACCTTCCTGAACTTCGTCCGGGCGAAAGCAACAACACCTACTCGAAAATAAAGCCGAGCAGATACGTGATCGAAAATGGCATTCGGACAATGGACGATGTTTTGACCCTGCAGAACTGTCGTCCGAATATCGAGCGCGACATTAATATATACAAGAGAGCCATTGAACTATGGAACGACGGGCACAAGCGTCTCAACTACAACGACCTGCCCCAAGAACTGAAAACGCATAAGAACCGACATTCCTTCACCGACCGTTTCAAGGTCGTTGAAGGCGATGAACATTGCTGTCACACGATACTGGCGCACCTTTCTAAGGATGGCCACTATTTCATTCATCCTGATATACGGCAGCATCGGTCAATCACGGTAAGAGAAGCCGCACGCATACAGTCCTTCCCCGACAGCTATTACTTCGAGGGACCGCGCACGTCGCAGTTCGTGCAGATCGGCAATGCCGTACCTCCTCTGATGGCAAGAGGCATTGCAGAGGGAATATTCGCAAAGCTTCACAGGGAGGATGCAGATGTACAGCAGTGAAAACGGAAACCTGCTCCTCAAGCAGTACGGAAGATTCAAGCGAATGGAACTGGAGAAGTCTCCATTTCATTTTCTTCTTGCGTCCGAGTCCCATATCGATCCAAACCCTCATCAGATCAATGCGTTCTGTGCTGCCATCGACGCGATGAAGACGGGTGGCATGGTACTTGCCGATGAAGTAGGACTTGGAAAGACAATAGAGGCGGGGCTCGTCCTGCGCTACATGCTGGAATCCGGTGCAAAGAAGGTGCTGATCGTACTCCCCGCATCATTGCGCAAACAGTGGGAACTGGAACTCGAGGATAAATTCAATCTGAACTCCGTAATTCTGGACAAGTTCACAGTCGAGCATGATGCGCAGAACTGGTATAGGAAGCTTGTAGACAGACAGAGCGTACGAATCGTGCTTACTTCCTATGACTACTCGTCGAAGCTGATGAAGCGGTTCCCAGATGTAAAATGGGACTTCCTCATCATCGATGAAGCGCACAATCTGAGGAATCTGAACGGTACGAAGCGCGCAAAGCGACTGTATGAGCTAACCGGCGGAATTCCGAAGATCCTCCTCACGGCAACGCCGCTGCAGAACTCCCTTATGGATCTGCACGGTCTGATCTCCTTTATCGATCCGAGAATATTCGACTCAGAAAAGATGTTCCGTCAGATGTATATCAGTAACGAGGGTTACGACGACCTGAAAAGGGAACTCACGCCAGTGCTTTATAGAACGCTACGAAAGGACGTCGCAGACTACATGCATTTTGTGAAGAGGATTTGCAGAACCGTGGATTTCGAATTGTCTCTAGATGAGATCGAGCTCTACGAACGGGTCAACCAGTTCCTTAAAAGGAACATCCTGTACTCCATACCGGCATCCAACCGGGGGCTGGTCATCCTCGTTATCCGCAAGCTCATGGCTTCATCCAGCTTCGCCCTGATTGAGACATTCGAGGTTCTGAAGAATCGGCTCGAAATCCTGTATGAGGGCACGAGGTCGGCTGACGCGCAGGAAGGATTCGATCTCTTCTGGAGTTTCGTAGAGGACGAGATTGACGAATCCGATTTTGAGGAAACCGAGGACGAGGACACCGCTACGATGAAGGCATACATCCAGACGGAACTGGACGAAGTTAACGCCATCATCGATGTTGCAAAGCGCATTAAAACGAATTCCAAGGTAAACGCACTAAAACAGGCGCTTGAGGTCGGCTTCTCATACCAGAGGGATAACGGCATAGCTCAGAAGGTTGTTGTGTTCACCGAGTCAAAACGAACGCAGAAATACATCGCTGCCGAGCTTCGCAGATCCGGATACAATGAAGAGGATATCCTCCTGTTCAACGGCGAATTCGACGACACCATGACAAAGGAAATCTACCGGACATGGCAAGTGAAGAACTTCGGGAATGCGAACTATGGTAGGAGCGTCGAATACAAAAACGCTATCGTTGATTATTTCAAGGATAATGCGAAGATACTGATTTGCACCGACGCCGGTTCGGAAGGCCTGAACCTCCAGTTCTGCAACGCGGTGATTAACTACGACCTGCCTTGGAATCCGATGAAGATCGAGCAACGGATCGGTCGCTGCCACCGCTATGGGCAGCAGCACGATGTGGTCGCTATCAACTTGTTGAATGCGCAGAACGAGGCAGACAAACGTGTGTATGAGATACTCTCGGAAAAGTTCAAGCTGTTTGAGGGCGTGTTCGGCGCTTCCGACATTGCTCTTGGAGCGCTGGAATCCGGGACGAGCTTCGAGAAGATAGTGTTGGACATCTATCAGTCCTGCAACACGATCGCTGACTTCAGGAAGGCGTTCAATAAGCTGGACAGGAAGCTTAACGCAAAGCAGGACAAGAATGCGCGCAAACTGCGCTCCATCCTGATTACTAAGAGCAGCGATGCAAAAAAGAAGGCGCTTGAGGGAACGAAGAAGGAAATCGATCGTTATCTGCGAGAAGTCAACTACTGGAACAGTGTAGCTGAGCCAGAGGTGTTTAGTGACGTTCAATATTGGAAGGTTGATGGTTGGGGCGAACAGATTCTTGGCGCACACGGATATCTCTTCCTCGGCGCACTGTGCGATAACGTGGACTTGATTTTCCCGGTATTGTTGTTGTGTGACCAGAAAGGAGATTACGTTGATTTCGGTGAGGATGAACTCGTGCCGGAGCTGGAGAAAATCGATGATTCCACCGTGCGGTATTTCACACCGACAGAAGAGGAAAAAGCACTGTTTCAGAGAGTGTATGATGATCTGTCTTCCAAAATGCTTGAAAGAGTAGACAGGCAGACAGAGTCAGTGCGGGAATACAACAGACACAAGATTGAGAATTGGATTCGTATTCAGAACGAGCAGCTGGTTGTGCAGTACCAAGAAATGAACGCGGAAGTCGAGAAACTCCGTGAACAGGAAAAAGCCTCGAATAATTTCTATGAAAAGATAGACATTAGGAAAAAAGCTGAGAAGAAGGAAAAGAGGCTTACCGAGTTCCAAGCATCGTTCCACGAACGGGACAGCCGGCTTAGAGCTGAGGGGGAACGGGAAATTACGGAGTTCAACAAGAACCTTGAGATCAATAATCCCGTTTTTCTGATCAGCGTCGTACTGAAGTTTTAGGAGATAAAGTTATGCAGAAAAAAGGAAAACTTGAGCTGACTTGGGTTGGTAAATATGATGAGGAGAAGCCGATAGAACCGCGTATCCTCGTTGAAGACAAGGAGAAGTCTTACGGTGATCCGGACAGCGAAAACATGCTGATTCACGGCGATAACCTGATCGCGCTCCAAGCGCTGCAACAGGATTTTGCTGGAAGAATCAAGTGCATTTATATTGATCCGCCATTTAACACTGGAGCTGCTTTTGAACACTATGATGATAACCTTGAACATTCTATCTGGCTTGACCTAATGTCTCGGAGGTTTAAGTTACTAAGGAACTTGCTTCAGGAAGAAGGAGCACTTTTTGTGAATCTGGATGATTCAGAAGCGGCTTATGCTAAAGTGTTATTAGATGACATTTTTGGAAGAAACAATTATCTTAATCAAATCATAGTTGCCACAAATAAATCATTTGGCTTTAAGAGCACAAGTGAATCCATTTTTAAGCAGGCGAATCACCTGTTATTTTATGCTAAAAGCAAGGAAAAATTTAGCATAAATATGGACAAGATGTTTATAGAAAGAGACTATGATGAACAATATAAATGGGTTTTTGAAAACACAGAATTAGATGAACAAAAGTGGACATGGAGAAATATCAATGAAATCGTAGCAGAGAGAATGGGCTATAAAAATTCACGTCAAGCAAGAACCAATGCACCGGATATTTTTAAAAATGAGGTAGCAAGATATGCACTAGAAAATGCACAGAGAGTTTTTAGAACAGCATCCGTAACGGGTGGAGCGCTGCAAAAAAGAATCGAAACGATAAAAAAATCAAAAATGAATAAAAATGTTATTGTTAGGCATCCTAATGATGACATGGATTATATGTTTATTGGCGGTGAAAGAGTCATACCGTACTATCAGAGACTAAAAGAAATTGATGGAGTAATGCTCCCGGCCGATACGATTACTGACATATGGACTGATATATCAGTAGAGGGGTTAGCAAAAGAAGGTGGTGTAAATTTCCCCAAGGGAAAAAAGCCAGAAAAGCTTATTAAGCGATGCCTTGACCTATGTACAAAAGAGGGAGATATCGTTTTAGATTCCTTCCTAGGTTCAGGTACGACCTCAGCAGTCGCGCAAAAGATGAATCGCCGTTGGATTGGCATTGAAATGGGTAAGCAAGCATACACCCATTGCAAGGTTCGACTGGACAGAGTTATTGACGGCTCAGATCAGGGTGGTATTTCTAAATCGGTTGATTGGCATGGCGGCGGCGGTTACCACTTCTATGAGCTTGCTCCGAGCCTTCTTGTAAAAAATGACAAGCTGCCTGTTTACCAGATCAATCCGACCTACGCCTTCGAGATGCTGTGCGAAGCAATCTGCAAAATCGAAGGTTTCAAATATAAGCAGCAGGATGTCTTCTGCGGACATTCTTCCGAAAAACGGTTTATTCACGTGACTTTGGAGTTTGTGAATGCGGGTTATATACGTTCTCTGTCACAGCATCTTGATGAGGGACAGTCTCTCCTTTTGTACGCGACGAAAATTCAGTCGGACATGATGCTGCCTGACAACATCGAGGTGAAGAAGATCCCAAAGGATCTCCTTGACAAGTGCGACTTTGAAAGCGAGGTGCGGTAGATGTCAGGGGTTGTAAACAAAATAAAATACGCAATGAGCCTGAGGACACCGCAGGAGGAAGCTCTCTCTTATCTCGACGCCGTCAGCACCCATTGTGACTATAAGCACGACGACAAGGAAGCTATCGAGGCAGAGGCATCCGAATACAGCGAGAACAACAGAAAGGTCCGGACGAAGTTCGACTTCCCGTCCTTCTGTTTTGCTATGGCTACTGGTATCGGCAAGACACGGCTGATGGGAGCCTCCATCTATTATCTTTACAAGACAAAGGGATACAAGCATTTCTTCATCCTTGCTCCTGGAAACACCATCTATGATAAGCTTCGGAAGGAATCTAATCCTTCTCATCCGAAGTACATCTTCAAAGGGCTCGAGTCAGAAATGGGACGGCCGAGGGTCTGGGATGGCGAGAATTATGATCAGTATCCGGTGAAGTATGAACAAGGTTCTTTCTTTGTGGACCATACATCTGAAATTCAGCTGTTTATCTTCAACATAGGAAAGATCTTCAACAGCAAGACCGATACGCAGTTCAACTTCCATAAATTCAAGGAAACGCTCGGGGCTTCCTTTGCAGATGTCCTAGCACAGTTTGACGACCTTGTCATATGCATGGATGAGGCGCATCGCTATTATGCTCCGGCTTCCATGAAGGCAATCAATTACCTGAAACCAATTCTGGGACTGGAATTCACGGCTACTCCGAAGTTTTTGTCTAACGTCATCTATTCCTACGACGTGGCGCGAGGAGCTGCAGAAGGATATTTGAAAATACCGGTTGTCATGGGCAGATCCAACATCGCAGGGTACAGCCAAGATGATATTGAGGAGATGAAGATACGCGATGGACTCACCCTGCACGAGCATCGCAAGAGCGTCCTGCGGGAATACTGTGCCAGCGACGAACTGGATTATGTGAAACCAATCGTACTGATAGCCTGCAAGGACACAGACCATGCGAAGAAGATACGCGGTCTGATTGACAGCGACGCCTTCATGCAGGGGAAATACAAGGGCAAGGTCATCGAGATTCATTCCAAGCAGACCGGCGAGGAATCCGAGGAGAACATCAGCCTTCTTCTCTCCATCGAGAGCGCGGTAAATCCGATAGAGATAGTCCTGCACGTTTACAAGCTGAAGGAAGGCTGGGACGTGAACAACCTCTTCACCATTATTCCGCTGAACGCAGCAAAAAGTGACATCCTCGCCATGCAGACCATCGGGCGCGGGGTGCGTCTGCCGTTCGGCGAACAGACCGGTAACGAGGATCTGGACACGCTCGATATCGTGGCGCACGACAACTACCGGGAACTCGTAGACGAGATAAGAAACAGTGACATCTTCCGTTACCGTGATTTGGACAAGACCGGGGTCGAGGACTCGGAGTCCGTGGACGTCTCGAGCACCTTTGAGGAGGGACAACTCTCGTACATTGACGAGGCAATCACATCAGCTGGAGTCAAGTCATTCGAACAGATGCGTAACCCGCAGACACAGCACGAAATCTACCAGGCATACGTGAAGAATTTCATGGCTTCACAGCAGAAGAACAGGAAGTCTGATGATCTGAGTCAGCGGAGACTTTTTGACATAGCACCGGAGGCCATGCAGACAGTCGAAACTTATGCGCCGCAGAATCCCGGAACTGATAGTGTTCCGACGACACCTGAGACACAGAGCGGGAAACGCCCGATGACGCCGGAGGAGTTTACGAAAACGGTCGCGGAATACTCGGCGAGAGCCATATCCGTCCCCAAAATTCTCGTACAGACAACTTCGAAAGTGAAGTTTAATCGCTTCGAAGTGAAGCGAACCATACAGGACTTTGAAATTGCTACAGCAAAAATTGAGCGTTTCGACGCAATCAATCAGCACCTGCTGACAGTCGTGGACGCCCAAGCGCTCGAAGTTGATGACGCTAAGAATACTCTGGCATGCATGCTACTTGACTCTATCAGTGAGCTTTCCTACGATGATGCTGACTTTATCATCGATGTTGTGGAACAGTATCTCTGCCAGATTCCCGGCGATGAGGAGGAAAAGAAGAAAATCGTCCGTCGCTATGCAGGACTGATCGTGAATGATATTAAAAAACAGATTTACGGACACATGGACAGAAAGACGCAGGACGTTCATATTGTCCAGAAAGATCTCATCGTCTTCCGCAAGTTCGTGAAGAACGTGAAGAGAGACGGTCAGGTGCGGTACGACAAGCCGTTCACAGACAAGAGCAACATAAAGAAGTATCTGTTCACGGGATACAGAAAGTCGTACTATCCGGCGAACGCCTTTGACAGTGATACAGAGAGGCTGTTCTCCATCATTCTGGAAGAAGATCCGGATGTTATCCACTGGATCAAGCCACCGCTCAACCAGCTCGGCCTGTTCTGGAAGGCCGGCCAGCAGTATAATCCGGACTTTCTTGTTGAGACGACAACTGGAAAATACATGGTTGAGGTGAAAGCCCTAAACGAAGTGAACAATGAGGAGGTTGTCTCCAAAGCCCGCGAGGGCATCCGTTGGTGTAACTTTGCCTCGACAGCTGATTCGGATCACAAGACTTGGGAGTTCCGGCTGATATCCGATGACAACATTCATCTTGGAAACACTTGTAAATACACACTCGGAACAGCACATCTGATCAAGGAGGAGGACTAATGGCTGACAGACTCAAATATGCCGAAGTACGGCAGAAAATTATAGAGGCAATCAGAACTGACCTGATCGGTCCGCTTTCTTCGGAGGAAGAGCTGGACGAGAACCCGCGCTACGCCTACCTTGTCGGCATGCTCGAGCCGCAGCGCGACGAAAATGCGCCGGACGAGAACGAACGGGTAATTGAAGCAGATATCGACTATGAGAAGGTAGAAGACTTCACCGCCGGTGAGGATGACGACAACGAACCGATATCTACAACGAAATTCCAGATTCCGTCATCCATCGGCATCAGCTTTTATGTTGAGAGTAGTCTTGACGGCATCTGTTTGGATGTAACATGGGGCGACTATGCGAAATCAACCGAAAAGGTGATCGGCAAGGACGAAAAGGAACCCAACTGCACGGTCTATGAGAGAACTCCCAAAAAGGAAACCGTACATGTGAAGTTCAGCGACTTTGGACGCAATGAGGATTATCCGCTTGCGCAGGATTCGAACATACATATTCATGTGTCCCGCATTCCACTGAAAGATGGATATTCTCTTGTCACTGCCTATGTTGTGAACAAGCGAAGCAATCAGTCTGGTGACGTAGAAGGACTGATGTTCCAAGTCGGCCTCAAGGCACACGCTGAGGATGGTTCTGCCATATTTATTGCGGAGCATATTTGCAGGGACGTTCTTGCAACTGACGAGTTCTACTTCGAGCAGCGGCCGATCATGGGACGCGGCAGAGGCTGCGCTGCTGTATGGGGAAAGGCTGAAAACGGCAGGACTAATTATGTGGCGTCTGCGTTCATCCCGGAATATGAGTATCCCGGTGTAAGCGCCGCGCTCAAGGGGTTCTCTCCCACATATTTCTCCACGTGGCAGATGGCGGCAAAGGGTAAGAAATCAGAAACTATACAGAAGCTGAACACGCTCGCTGATTCATATGAGAAATGGATTGACGACACGCTGGTTGGCAGTTCCAGAATGAATGCCCCGGAGTTTGTTGAGAAGATCGGGAATACCGTAATCGACCACTGCCAAGATGCCCTGCGCAGAATCAGGGAAGGTATTCACATCATTGAGACGGACGACATCTCATTCGAGGCGTTCAGTTTCATGAACAGCGTGATTTTCATGCAGAACAGCATCAAGAACTACGCGAAGAAGCACGGCAAGGGCATTGAATGCAATTTCAAGGATTTTATCAATCCGGGAACCCCGGAGAATGAATTCGCTTGGAGACCGTTCCAGATTGCCTTTATCCTGATGAATCTGAAAGGAATCGTCCATCCGGAAGACCAAGAGCGTGAAATCGTCGACTTGCTCTACTTCCCAACCGGGGGTGGCAAAACGGAAGCTTATCTCGGACTTATGGCCTTCACCATCGCCAACAGACGACTTCGTGCTTCTGAATCTGACAAGTACAACCGTGACGGCGGTGTGACCATCATTCTTCGGTACACGCTTCGTCTTCTGACGACACAGCAGCGCGACCGTATCACGAAGATGGTTGTCGCTGCCGAATATATCAGGAGGAAGACATATCCCAAGTTCGGCACAGAGCCCATAAGCATAGGTTTCTGGGTCGGAGGAGGCGTTACCCCGAACAGGTTTGATGACCTGAAGGAAAAGCTGGACAACCCGAATGAGGCACGGAACCAGAGAAATCTTATATACAAGCAGCTTCTCACCTGTCCGCTCTGTGGCAAGCCGCTTACAAAGGACGAGTTCTGTATTGATCCGGACAAGAAGTCCGTGGAGATTTACTGCTCCGACGAACACTGCTGGTTTTATAAATGTCCGAAGTCCGGAAAACGTATCCCGATACCTGTCTACCTAGTGGACGAGGAAATCTACGCAAAGTGTCCGACCATCATCCTGTCGACGGTCGACAAGTTTGCAAGACTTCCTTGGGACGTGAATACGAATGCTCTTTTCGGTAGAGTTGACCGCCGGTGCAGCCGCGACGGATACATTGCCTTTGGTGCCGAACATCAGCAGCACAGGAAGACAGATAGTCTGCCTGCTGCACATATCACGCCAGTGAGGCCGTTCCTGCCGCCGGAGCTGATTATCCAAGATGAGCTCCATCTCATCACCGGGCCTCTTGGAACTGTCTATGGCGCGTATGAGACCATTATTGAGGACATGTGCACACATGACGGAATCAAGCCGAAGTATGTGGTCTCCACGGCAACAATCAAGAACGCAGACAATCAGGCGAAGTGCCTGTACGCCAGAAAGACAACGAAGCAGTTCCCGCCGAGCGGCTTTGAAATCGGCGACAGCTTCTTCATACGCGAGATTCCGGTTGATGAAGATCCGTTCAGAAAGTATGTCGGAATCTGTGCTCCAGGCCAGTCCGTGAAGACTGCACTTCTGAGAACCTATGCCATCATCCTGCAGGCGGTCGGCAATCTGTCCCGGCAGGATGAATGGAAGGACGTCATTGATCCGTACTACAGCCTGATCGGATACTTCAACAGTATCCGAGAACTCGGCGGTACTGTTCGACTTCTGCAGGACGATATTCCAAAGCGGATGTATGTGATTGAGAAAAAGTACAATTATCCAAATATGAGATATCTCAACTCCGGGAATAATGTTGAGATCACATCAAGAATGTCCTCTTGGCAGATACCTGAAAAGCTCAATCAGCTTGAACTGCCATATACATCGGGGAAGTGCTTGGATACAGCTATTGCCACGAACATGATTGCGGTCGGCATGGATATCGACCGCCTCGGACTCATGGTCGTGACAGGTCAGCCGAAGCAGAACTCCGAGTATATCCAAGCGACAAGCCGTATCGGACGTGCTCATCCCGGCCTCGTCGTGACGCTGTACAACGCGTACCGGCCACGTGACTTATCTCATTACGAGAACTTTACAGGCTATCACGCACAGCTCTACAGATTCGTGGAGGGAACAACGGCTACTCCGTTCTCCGCAAGGGCGCGCGATCGAGTTCTGCATGCACTTGTGATTTCAGCGATAAGACTTCTGTATCCTAAAATGGCTAACAATGAAAACGCTAGGGCAATAGCTTCTCTGCCGCAGGGACGGATTGACGAAGTGAAAGAAATGATTCTCGACCGGATAAAAATCGTCAAGCCTTCTGCAAAAGCTGACGCGAGCGAAGAGATTGACCAGTTCATCGGATGGTGGAAGTTGCAGGCATCGCAGGCCAAGTCTCTTCGTTATTACGTTGTGGGAACGGAAAAATATAGCAGGCTTATGAACGGATATGAGCAGCCTCATATTGAGAGTGAAAAGCCTACTTTGCGATCAATGCGTGATGTGGAGAGCACTGCAAATATGTACTATTACACGGAGGATTAATATGGCCGGATACAACAATAACAAACTTGGAGAACTGCGGCCAAACCAGATTATTACTACCTTCGGTCCAGGCTCGGTTGTAGATGCGGTCAAGGATTCTGTGACCATTCTCGATATCCCTTACTGGAAAGATAAAGGGATGAAGATTATAGATGGCAGACTTGCGTCCTACCTGAATGTTGATGCCTTCTATATACCGAGAACCACCTTTGCACATGATATACCGGTTGTTTTATTCCCGCGCTGGCATGTCTGCTCAAACCTCAAGTGCGGATTGCTTTTTGATGCAACGGAATCATTCAACCTAGAAGAGTATCTGAAACACGGTGTGACCTGCCCTGAATGTGGGAGAAAGGCATATCCAGCACGTTTCATTACAATCTGTGAGAATGGACACATGTCGGATTTTCCGTGGCGGTGGTGGATTCACCATGGAGAGGACGACTGCAATGGCAGCCTGAAGATGTATTCGACAGGAAACACGTCGACTCTGTCGGATATATGGGTGAAGTGCTCCTGTGGTGCCAAAAGGAGCATGAGCGGAGCCACGCAGGCGCAGAACTTTGAAGGACTCTCCTGCAGCGGCTTGCACCCGTTCAGACCGCACAGCGGATGCGAAACTTGCAAGAAGCCGGTCATCCCGTCACAGCGCGGCGCATCAAACGTTTATTTTGCCGTGACCAGAAGCGCCATATCTATTCCGCCGTGGATCAATCCCCTGTATAACTTGGTAGATGAACATCTTCGCGACATTGAGCAGGCCAAAAAGATGGCAGTCAGATTCGGAAAGACTGAAGATGACGGTCTCCAGCAGATCTATGAGGAATACTTTTCTGCTTATGCCCGTGAGGAATTCGATGAAGCCTATGAGCGGCGCATGAGCAACATCAAGGAATTCACAGAAATAAAGATGATGGAGTATCAAGCAATAACCCATCACAATGACCCGACTTATCAGTCCAACAAAAAGCACTTCAAGGCCGAGGAGGACGCTCTGCCGGAGTATTTCAAGCGCTACTTCAATCGGCTTATACGCATAACAAGACTGCGTGATGTGCGTGTGCTTCTGGGATTCACGCGGGTTGAAGCGCCTGATCCGGATGCGGATGAGGGTGAGCAGCCGAATGTCGTCTACCTGACGAAAGGTGGTGAGGAACGCTGGCTTCCTGCCGTGGAAGTCAACGGCGAAGGGATCTTCATCGAATTTAACAATCAGACACTTGAGGAATGGCTCAGCAACCCACAGGTGAAGAACATTTCTGAAAAGTATGCTGCCTCCTACAGAGAATACTGCGAGTCAAAGGGGTGGACGATCAAGACGGAGCGCAACGCCGTTTACGTTCTCATGCATACCTTCTCCCACCTCCTTATCAAGCAGATGGCCATGTCGTCGGGCTATTCCTCTTCGGCAATCAGGGAGAAAATTTACTTCGGAGACAAGATGGCGGGTATTCTGCTTTACACGGGAAGCTCGGACAAGGAAGGATCGCTCGGTGGCCTTGTGGAACTCGGCACCGCAGACCAGATGACGAACCTCATGCGAGACGCATTCCAAGAGGCACTTGTATGCACAAACGATCCTGAATGCATGAACAAGCTTCCTGCAGGAAAGAATTCAAACGGAGCAGCATGCCATTCCTGCTGTATGATTTCGGAAACCGCATGTGAAAATGGAAACCGTATGCTTGACCGTGGGCTCGTGGTTCCGCTTGCGAAGCGCGAGGAGACCTCGTATTTCAGAGAGCTGGTGAATGATCTGTGTCAGATGGAGATTTTAAAGGAGAAATACTGCTGAATACCATAAAGGCAGATTCTGCCAACGGTACCGGCAATGCAACAGATGCTTTGCGGAGAAAGTATCCCGGCTTGTCTGAGTCGGAATGTGAGGAAATTGCAGGGACGATCAAGGTCGCCATGACCATGGAGCCCACAGACAAGGTATCACTTGTCGTGACAGCACCTCCGTCATTCAGAATCGATGCAAAACCCACGATGACCGTTGTTCAGTCTATGATCGAGAGTGCGAAAAGGAACATCCTCATAACCGGCTACTCGCTTTCCTCATATTTTTCGGAACTGACGGACACTATCATCGACAAAAGCCAGAGAGGTGTGTTCGTCAAGTTCTTCATCAACAACATAGAGCAGCAGCCGGATGCAGACAAACTGCTCAGGTACAAGGGACGTTTTCTCAAACTGTACGACTATAGCAACGAGGACGACAAGATGGCTGCGTTGCATGCCAAGACTATCTCTGTGGATATGAAACAGACGCTGATAACATCGGCAAACCTGTCATATCACGGTCAAGAAGGCAATATTGAGCTTGGAACGCTTGTTGACTCGATTCGGATTGCTAAGCAAGTTGATGATATCTTTACTCATTTAATCTTCAAGAAAATTGTCAAGGAGATATAATTAGGTCTATTCTGATGTATGAAGAATAGACCTAATCATAGATCGGATGGTTCGAACATCCTACGGCGATTGGAGAAGTGCCAACTCGCCTGACCGCGCAATAAGCACTTTACAACGACAAGCATGAGTCCTAAAAATTCTATCGCACCAAGTTCCTTCCCATATGCTTCTCAAAGTTTTTCCTGATCTGATACAGCTCGTCCATACCAGCTTTTGATTGAGAATACTCTCGTATGTGGGTATTCTTTTTTCTTGCAACTCTTCAAACTCACCCAAGAGATCGGCACTGTTCGATGCTTTCGGATAGTGCTTCAAAATCGCTGTTGAAGCAACTTTGTAGAGGGCGATTTTCCGACGATATTCTTGCTCGAAGCGAGCGTCTTTCGGGTTCTCTCTGTAAGCCTTGCAATACTTCCGATACTGGTTCGCGGTACGCGCAAATGCTCCAACATTTCCGAAAGGTGATCCATTGCGTTGTTCTGCCACCTTGATCGCGTAAGCGAAGGTTCCATTCGGCCATGAGGTTCAGGTTGTGTTTTCTTGCCCGAATTTCGTAACCCTAGACGGCCTTGACCTTCGGATTTGTCTCAGTACTGATAGCTCGATCTATCTTCTTTTGCTTAAACGAAGGTTGGCTTTGGTAAGCTTCCGCGATGCGTTCTTTCAAACGTTCTCCGGTATAATCTTTTCCAATCGTTTTTCCTCCGGTGAACTTGGCTGGGGATTATCTTTCTTGCTTCCGTGAGGCAATGCGCTTGCCACGCTTGGATTGCTCACTAGGCCTTGGCCTCTTCTCTATGAACGTTTTTCTTGTAGGCCTCATATGCTTTATCAATGACAATCAGCCCATTTTCTTTGCAGAGCTTATCCGACTGATAGCGAATCTGATGGTGGTGTCTTCGGTTAGGCTCGTAGCACTTTCCCGTCTTCATGCTGACGTTGTTGAAGATTGGGATAAGATTTCGGTCGATGGGCGTGACAAGGACAAATTCATACGCGCCTTTAAGGACTCTTCGGCAAAGTTCTAGGCTGATTTACGCGCCTGCTCCGGTGTTATTCCGCGCCGATTTGGACGAGAGCGCCGTCGTGGCGCGCCTGATGAGCCTGTACCAAAAGTTGAGCGACGCAAAAGACCGAAAAGGAAAGACGACTAAAGGAAGGAAACGCGAATGAACGGCGAAAAAGTTTTAACTCTCTCCACCCCTCGGACGCTTCTTCGTCCGTGGCGCGAAAGCGACGCGCCGCGGCTGTACGAGTTGGCAAAAAGTCCCAACGTCGGCCCAGCGGCGGGCTGGCTCCCTCACAAAAGCGAAGCCGAAAGCCTGCAGGTCATAAGAACGGTTCTGCTGGGGTCCGGGACGTTCGCCGTCGTCTTAAAGGAGAATGAACAAGTCATCGGTGCGGCGAGCGTAACGGTCGCGGGGAATGATACCGGCTCGACGGACGAGGCGTCTTTGGGCTACTGGCTGGGCGAACCCTATTGGGGCCGTGGCATCATGCCCGAAGTTGTCCGCGCGCTACTCGAGTACGCGTTTATCACCTTGAAGCTGGAGCGCGTTTGGCTTTCGTATTTTGACGAGAACGACCGGTCCCGCCGGGTCGCCGAAAAGTGCGGTTTTACCGTCGATCACACGTTCGTCAAAACGTGGCCGATGGGAATAAAACACGAGACGGCCTGCGTGATGACGAAAGAAAACTATCTGTCCACCCGAGGGGCCCGGAAAGTTTGAGAGGCAGGCAAAACGGGGGAGACGCTAGCCGTCCGTCGGAGCAGGTTCTGCCGATGGAAAGGAACAAGAGACGATCTGTTGAGCAGTTTTTTCCGTTCAGATCTTGACACCGCCCCCGGCGTGGCTTAATCTTATTTAGCTGCTGGAAAACAACCGTCAAATATCTTTTGAAGGAGTTTCACACGAATGTCGAAGAACAACACCCGTAAGACCGCTCCAAAGGGCAAAATCGTCCGTCGCCTAGGCGCCAATATCTTTGGCAACCAGAAGTACGACAAGCTTCTGAGCCGCAAGGCGACCCCTCCCGGAGGACAGCCCCGCCGTCACGGCAAACAGTCCATTTACGGACTTCAGCTGCAGGAGAAGCAGAAGATTCGTTTCTCCTACGGCGTGAGCGAGCGTCAGCTTCACAAGGTCTACACGCTGGCCAAGAAGATGGAAGGCGTTACCGGCTCCAACATGCTGATTCTGCTTGAGTCCCGGCTTGACAACGTCGTCTATCGGCTTGGCTTCTGCACCACCCGTCCGCAGGCCCGTCAGCTGGTCTGCCACGGTCACTTTGCTGTGAACGGCCGCAAGGTCGATATCCCGAGCGCGCGGGTTTCTGCCGGCGACGTGATTTCCATTCGGGAGAACAGCAAGGACATGAAGGTTCTGAAGGAGAACCTCGAGGTCGCTTCGGCGGTGTCCCAGCCGGCGTGGCTTTCCCTCTCCGGTACGGAAGGAACGGTTCTTCGCCTTCCGGAGCGCAGCGAGATCGTGTGCCTTGCCGACGAGCAGGTCGTCGTCGAGTACTACGCCAAGTAACCTGTCCTTTTTGCACCGGCCTTCCGAGGCCGGTGCTTTTTTGTAACCGACGGGCGTTTTTAGCCGGCCTGCTCGGCATGGCGACAGGTCATTGAAAGAACGAGCGGTCCTGCCATATAATGGCAGCATCGTGGGATTGACGAAAGGGGGACGTCGGTGAACGAGCGGATTTTAAGCGAGCTGGTGGACGGTCTGCTTTCGGGCGCCGTGAGCCGGAACGACTTTATAGAACAGATGAAAACCGCCCCGGTGCGTGAGCTTGGCGACGTCAGGCTTGACGTTCACAGGTCGCTGCGGCGTGGGTTCGGCGAGATTATTTACAGCCAGTCCAAGAGCGACGAGCAGCTGCAGAAGATCGCGCAGGCCGTGAAGGACGGGGCTGAACCGTGTCTTTTTTCGCGTCTCTGCGAGCGCCAAGCGTCTCTCGTCCGGGCCGTTTGTCCCGATCTGGAGTACTGTCAGGAGGCCCGGTTGGGCGGCCTGCGTCGGCCCAAAGCCAGATACGGCGGCGTGACGGTGATTTCCGCCGGCTCAAGCGATGTGCCTGTTGCCGAGGAAGCGGCGATGACGGCCGAATACTTGGAGTGTCAGGTGACCCGGCTGTACGACGTGGGCGTGGCGGGGATTCACCGGCTTCTGTCCCACGCGTCAGTGCTTGCCGAGTCTCGGGCTATTGTTGTCGTGGCCGGCATGGAAGGCGCGCTGCCCAGCGTGGTCGCCGGGCTGTCGGGCTGTCCCGTCTGGGGCGTGCCGACGAGCGTCGGATACGGGGCCAACCTTGGCGGGCTGACGGCTCTGCTTTCGATGGTTAATTCGTGCGCCACCGGCCTTTCGGTCGTCAATATCGACAACGGGCTGGGCGCGGGCGTCTGCGCGGCGCTGTCGGTCAGGCAGGCGTCCCGTTGAGGCGCGGCAGCTGGGACCTAGTGGACGAGTTTTTCCCCGCTGGGTTCAAGGAGCGGTTTTCTTCGCTCAAGCGGGCGGTCGTGTCGCTTTCCGGCGGGGTAGACAGCTCCTGCGTTCTGGCTTTGCTGGCCGGGCTGATGCCGGAAGGCTCGCTCTGGGCGGTTAATTTCAGGTCGTTTTTTCACTTCCCCGACGAGCAGGAGCGGTGCGTCAAGATGTGTTCCGATTTCGGCGTGCCGCTGTTGTCACTGCCCGGGCCGGAGCTGACGAGCGACGAAGTGAGGCAAAACGTGCCACGGCGGTGTGCTCTCTGCAAGTCCCTGCGGCTGGAGCGGCTTCAGGCTGAGGCTCAGGAGCTCGGCGCGGTGATCGTCGACGGGACAAACGCCGACGACCTGAAGGATAAAACGCGGCTGGGCAACGAAGCCCTAGCTCGCTGCACGAACCTGTTCAGCCCTCTGGCGGAAGGCGGGCTGACGAAAGCCCGAGTGCGCGAGCTGTCCCGTCGGCTTGAAATTCCGTGGGCCGATGAGCCGGCAACCGCCTGTTTGGCCACTCGTTTTCCCCGGGAAACGGCGCTTGATTCGGCGGAGTGCCGCCGGGCAGGCAAGGCTGAGCGGGCTTTGGCCGCTCAGGGAATACGTGCCCGGCTGAGGGCGTACCGTTCCACCGTCTGTGTGGAGCTGTATCCGCCGATCGACTGGGGACATTTTCGGCCTGATGTCATTCTAAAAACGCTCCGGGCGGCGGGGTACACTCGGGTAACCGTCGATCTGGAGGGGTACCAGACCGGCCGCGGCTGGCTTGACTAATATTTGGGAAGGGCGGGAAGTTGGATGACGTACAAAATCGTCTTTCTGCGGCACGGGCAGAGCGCTTGGAATCTTGAGAACCGCTTTACCGGCTGGACGGACGTGGGACTGACGGAGCAGGGCGAGGCGGAAGCTCGCCAGGCCGGCGACCTGATGAAGGCCGAGGGGCTGAACTTTGACGAGGCGCACACGTCGCTTCTCAGCCGGGCGATCAAAACCCTCTGGCTGGCGCTGGAAAACATGACCCTGATGTGGCTGCCGGTCTTTAAAACATGGCGGCTGAACGAGCGGCACTACGGCGCTCTGCAGGGGTACAACAAGGCTGAAATGGCCGCTCAGGTGGGCGAGGCGCAGGTCAAGTTGTGGCGGAGAAGTTACGACGTCCCGCCTCCGGCGCTGGAGGACGGCGACAGCCGTCTGCCGGGAAGCGACCGCCGGTACGCCTCGCTGTCCCCCGAGGAGCTGCCGAGAACCGAGTGCCTAAAGGACACAGTGGCCCGCGTCCTGCCGTACTGGAACGACGTTCTCGTCCCGGCGGTTCGGGCGGGCAAAAGCCTGTTGGTCGTCGCTCACGGCAACAGCCTTCGGGCGCTCGTTAAACACCTTGACGGGATCAGTGATCAGGACATTATTTCGCTCAACATTCCGACGGGCGTTCCGCTCGTTTACGAGCTTGACAGCTCGATGCGCCCGATTTCCCACAGATACTTAGGCGACCCGGAGCAGGTAGCAGCCGCCGCGGCCGCTGTGGCGAACCAGGGCAAAGCCCGATGAGCGATACCCTAAAAGAGAGTGCTGAAAAACGCCGCCGACAGAGGCAGCTGAACGTTCAGTGGGCGGCGCTTCAAACGGTCCGTTGGATTGTGACGCGGCTCCCGCAGGGCGTCGCCGTCGCGTTGGGCGCGTTTTGCGGGCGGCTGGCTAGGCTTGTCTGCAAAAGGCGGGTCGACGACGCAGAGGTGCGGTGCGTCTCCGTTTTGGGCGTCGGGCCGACGATCGCCCGCCGAATCGTGAAACGCTCTTATGCCAACATGGGACGGGCGGCCGTCGAAATGCTGCGCCTGCCGTGGTTGGTAAAACGGATAACCCGTTATGCCGACTTTTGGGGCATCGACAACGTTCGGCGCACGCTGTCCGACGGCAAGGGCGCGATTCTTCTTTTGGGCCATTTGGACAATTGGGAGATCGTCAACGCGGGCCTCGCGCCGCATTTCCCCCTCTGGGCTATTGGGGCAGATCAGCGGGATCCGCGGGTCAATGAGCTGATAGCCGAGCTTCGAGAAAGCACCGGCATGACGAATATCTCAAAAGGCCGAGGGCTTCGCGGTGCCGTGAGCGCCTTAAAAAGAGGGGTTCTTTTAGGAGCTTTGCTGGATCAGGACGCCAAGGAGAAGGGAATAAGACTGCCGTTTTTGGGCATTGAAGCCAGCACGCCCACCGGTGCGGTGCGGCTAGCTGACCGGTTTGGTTCTCCGATTTTGCCGGTTCAGGTCGTGCGCGTCTCATCGACAAAACATCGGGTGATCATATACCCGCCGGTGAAGGGCAGCGGCGGCGAGCCGGGAACGGCTGACATTGCCGCCGTGACCCGGCGGTGCAACGACATTATTTCAGGCTGGATCCTCGCTCACCCGGATCAATGGCTGCTGTGGCCGTATCCGAGGTGGGGACGGCCGGAGCCGGAGCAGTGGCGTCATGCTCTTAGCCGTTGACCCCGGGCGGGATAAAGTCGGTTGGGCGGCTGGAACGGACCGGGGCGAGCTGATCGGCTCAGGGATTTTGTTGGGAAAATCCGCGCCGGCTGGGCTTAAAGCGCTCTTGGCCGGCGGGCCCCGGCCAGCTGATTGCACTGTTAACGAAGGGAGCTGGCCGGCAGAGCGGCCGCGGGCCGTCCTCCTTGGGAACGGCACCTGGTCGGACAAGTTCCGGGAGCTGCTGCTGGGCCTTGGCGCCTCTCCTGTTTTGGTGGACGAGAAAAACACCACCCTGCAGGCTCGAAGCCTGTACTGGGGTATTCACCCGCCGCGGTCTTGGCGGCGTCTTATCCCGCTATCGCTCCAAACGCCGCCGAGGCCGCTGGACGACTTGGCGGCGCTGTGCATACTGCGCCGGTACCTACAATCGGGATCTGAACAGAGCGTCCAATCATCTTGCGAAGGAGACTAAAAAGGATGGCAGAGCGGAGAGTGCGGCTGGGCGGCGAGCTGGCCGTCATGACGTATGCGTTCGTCAAGTGGGTTGTCTTGGCTGTGTTGGCCGGCGTTTTTGTCGGAGCTGGTTCGAGCGGTTTTGTCTGGATGCTTCGGGGCGGCGAGTGGATAAGCGAGCTTATCCCTCAGACGCCGCGGCTGCTGCTTCTGTTCGTCGGCTTTTCGGTCAGCACGTACTTGATTCAGAAGTACGCGCCTGACGCGAAGGGCCACGGCACCGAAAAAGTCATTGAGGCGATTCACGAGAAAAACGCCGTCATTGACGTCAAAGTCATTCCGGTCAAGCTGGCGGCCACAGTTGTCACCCTGTCGTGCGGCGGAAGTGCTGGCAAGGAAGGTCCGGCCGCCCAAATTGGCGCCGGTATCATGTCGGTCTTTGCCCAAAAGTTCAAGTTTTCGGAGTACGACCGAAAGCGGCTCGTCGTCTGCGGCGTTTCTGCCGGCTTTGCGGCCATCTTCGGCACGCCTGTCGCCGGGGCCGTCTTCGGTATCGAGGTCCTCTTCGTCGGGCAGATGTTCTACGACGTTCTGTTCCCGTCGTTCATCAGCGGCATGGTGTCCTGGCTCGTCTCGGGCTGGCTGGGAATTGTCCACCCCTCATACGTCATCACCAGCGTTGAGGCGGTCACGCCCGGACTCATCGGCTGCGTCATTTTGGCTGGCTGGTTCTTCGGCCTTGTCGCCCTGCTTAACGTCGAGATTATGGGGGCTATCGAGCGGGCTTTCTCGAAGGTTCAGGCGGAGCCGATTGTGAAAGCCCTTGTCGGTGCGCTGTTGGTCGCCCTACTGGCTCTGATCGTTGGGAACGAGTACTTGGGGCTTGGCACGGTCACCCTCGACTCGTTTGTGGCCGGAACGGCAGCGCTGCCCAAGTCGGCATTCTTCTGGAAAATGGTCTTCACGGCCATCACGTTGGGCTGCGGGGGCTCCGGCGGTGTCGTCACGCCGATCTTTTTCATCGGCGCCTCCGCCGGCGCGGCGTTCGCCTCGACGCTGGGGCTTGATGTGCCGCTTTTTGCCGGGCTGGGGCTTGTAGCTACGCTGGCCGGCTGTGCCAACACGCCGATAGCTGCGACCTTCCTCGGCATTGAACTGTTTGGCGCCGCCATGGGCCCCTTGGCTGCTCTCGCGTCGGTTGCCGCGTTCCTGACCGTCGGACACCGGGGAATTTACCCAAGTCAGCGCCTTGCCAGGTCCAAATCGCCGCTGATTGAGCTGTCCGGTGACGCTGAACGGGTCGATTCGCCTATTGGTATCTTCGCGGCGGATCGGTCGCCCGTCATCATGAAAATCGCCTCGTTTTTCAAGTCCCGTTCCAACGGCGGGAAAAACTAGCGCAGAAGGCGCCCTTTTGGCTGAGCCAAAGGGCGCCTTTTTTCGCCGAAAGAGCGGCGGTTTGTGTTAGAATCTAAAGTTGTCTGCACTAGGCTATCTCAGGTATGGAGGTCCCGCAATGGGCAAAAGCTTACGGCACTTCGTCAGTACGCTGTGCGCGCTTCTGACTCTGACTTTGACGGGAACGGTTCCGGCAATCGGAGCCGAACAGACTGACCCGCCCGTGACGGTTGTGTTGGCTCTGTCCGGCGGGGGGATAAAAGGGTACGCTCATGTGGGCGTGCTCAAGGTACTTGAGCAGAACAACATCCATGTTGCCGGCATTGTGGGAACGAGCATGGGCTCCATCATCGGCGGGCTGTACGCGTCAGGCTACTCGGCCGATCTTCTTGCTCACTTGATCGAAACTTCCAACCTGACCCAGCTTCTCGTCAACACCAAAGATAAAGCGTACGGCCGCAGCGGCATGCTCGCCTCCGGCCAAGGGGTCATCCGGCCGGAAATTCACTACGACAAGAACTGGAAAGTCGTCGGCCCGATGGGAATCTTTTCCGGCGGCCAGCTGGTCGAGTTCCTCGCCCGCAAGACCGACCACGTCGCCAAGACGGACTTTAACAAGCTGCCAATCCCGTTCGCCGCTGTGGCAACCGACCTGTCAACCGGTGAAAAGGTCGTCCTGCGTCACGGCAGCCTGTCATCGGCCATGCGCGCGTCCAGCTCCCTGCCCGGCGTCTTCGACCCGTGGCGGCTGGAAGGCCGGTGGCTCGTCGACGGCGGACTCGTGTCCAACATGCCGGTTGAGACGGCGCGGGAACTGTTCCCCGGCTATCCTGTGGTCGCGGTTGACCTGACGAGCAGACTGGAACCTGATTCAAGCCTCGGCAGCGTGTTTGACGTCATTTCCCAGACGATTACCATACTGACCCACCAGAACGTCGAGGCAGAAGCAAAACTTGCCGATGTCCTGATTCACCCGGACGTCAAAGAATATCCCGTCCTTGGCAAGACCGACGTGAGGGAGATATTCGCCCGCGGCGAGGAAGCCGCCCGAGCGGCTATCCCGGAACTGCTTCGCCTGCCGCGTCGGACCCCGCCGGAAAGAGAGATTCAGCAGTACGCTCAAAACCCGATCGTGACCGAAGTCCGGCTCACCGGCCTTGAGCCGCAGGTCGCCAAGGTCTTTCAGGACAGCTACACCCGTCGGTGGAAGGGCAAGCCGCTCAACAAGGAAGCCGTGGTCGAGACGGTTGACACCCTGCTCAAGCGCCGGGACATTCGGTCCGTTGACTATAATTTCTCTGTCGACGAAGAAGGGGGGCATGCTGTCGTCGATCTGGCCGTCAACCGCTATCCGGCCCACCGGGTCGCGCTGAGCGGCAACGCCAGCACTCTTGCCGGGCGCGGCTGGCTCACGGTCACATCCGAAAACTCCGACGTTTTCTTGGCTGGCGACCAACTGGAACTGAGGGCCTACTTAGCCGACAACTTCGGCCTGTACGCCGACTACTCTGTGGCCGATCCGAGCGAAAGCCCTTGGGAATACAGGCTTTGGGCCTCGCGGTACACGATTAAGCCCCGGATCATTCCCGACGCCGAAAATCTGGGCGACTTCCAGCGCTGGTGGCGCTACGGCGGCGCAGTGCTCAGACGGTTTGACATCGACGACGAAAACGTGCGCTTTGAGGCCGGCGTCAAAGTCGACTCGTTCAAGCGGGAAGGGCTTCAGCTTGGGCATGCCAGCAGAGATAACGGAGTGCACGACGCCTATTTCGTCCCGTTCCTCGATTTTCGCTGGAACTGGCAGAATCGAAAGGACGACCCAACGTTCGGCCTGTCGTTTGACCTTGGGTTGGACGCCCCGCTGAGCATCGACGCCCTGCTCGTTCGGGCGGCCCTGCACGGCACGGTCCAATTGACAAAGTCGAGCAAACTGGAACTGACCGGCGGGTACGTCCACGGTGCCATGAACGAGTCACCGCTCTACGCGGCCTACCTGGGCGCGGGGGACGAGCTGCTCAGCCTCAGCAGTCATCCTATCGCCGCGCAGTCATTCCTCTGGGGCCGGGCTGCTCTTGTGCACTCGATGCACGAGACGTTCTTCGGCGACCTAGACTTGGAGCTGTTCGGCACGTGGGCCGACGCGAGGGACACCGGCGGAAAACTCATCGCCCGCCCGTGGGAACTTGGCGTTGCCCTGTCCGCGCCCCGTCAAATCCTGAACGCCAGACTGTACGCCCTGTACAGCAGCGAAGATCAGTGGAAATTCGGCATCAGCTTCGGACTGTTTAACTCCGAGCCGTTCATGCCGTTCTAGCGTCAACACAAGCCGGCGGGCCGGCCGTTTCGGCGGCAAAGCCCCGCCCCGTTAAATTACACGTATTAAATTACACGTAAAGGAAGGTTGATTATGGCTCGCAACATCACACCTCGGGAACAGGACTACTCCCAGTGGTATCTGGACATCATCAAAGTAGCCGAACTGGCCGACTACGCGCCGGTTCGCGGCTGCATGGTCATTCGTCCCACCGGATACGCCCTGTGGGAAGAGATACAGCAGAAGTTCGACGCGGCGTTCAAGGAAACCGGCCACACGAACGCCTACTTCCCGGTTCTTATTCCCGCCTCGTTCCTCACCAAAGAGGCCGAACACGTCGAAGGTTTCGCCCCTGAATGTGCAGTCGTCACCGAGGCCGGCGGCGAAAAGCTCGAAGAGCCGCTCATCGTTCGTCCCACCTCTGAAACGGTCATCGGCTACATGTACAGCAAGTGGATACAGTCATGGCGCGACCTGCCGCTGCTCATCAACCAGTGGGCCAACGTCATGCGCTGGGAAAAGCGCCCGCGCCTGTTTTTGAGGACGTCAGAATTTCTCTGGCAGGAAGGCCACACCGCTCACGCCACATCGGAAGAAGCCGTTCAAGAAACCGAGAGAATGCTCGAAGTATACCGGCGAATCATGACCGACGACCTCGCCCTGCCGGTTGTCGAAGGAGTCAAGTCCGCCGGCGAGCGGTTCCCCGGCGCTCTCGAAACCTACACTTGTGAGACCATGGTCAGCGACACAAAAGCCGTGCAGGCCGGAACGAGCCACTTCCTTGGACAGAACTTCTCCAAAGCCTTCAACATCCAGTTCCAAGCGCAAGACGAAACCATGCAGTACGCCTGGACGACCAGCTGGGGCGTATCCACCCGGCTCATCGGCGCAGTCATCATGACCCACTCGGACGCCGACGGACTCATCATTCCGCCTCACGTCGCGCCGGTCAAAGCCGTGGTCATCCCCATCTCGAAAGACGAGGCAAAATCGAAAGAGCTGGCGGGAAAAGCCGCCGAACTGGCCCAGAGCCTGAACAAAGTCCTCGGCGGCCGGTTCGTCAAAGTGGACGAACAGTTCTACATGCGGCCAAGCGACCGGTTCTTCTACCACCTCCAAAAAGGCGTCCCACTTCGGATTGAGCTGGGCGAAAAAGACGACGCCGCCGGCACGGTCCGGCTCGTCCGCCGCGACACCGGCGAAAAGCTCGACGCCGCGCAGGGCGAACTGACGACAGTCGTCCCTCAGCTGCTCGAAGAAATTCAGCACAACCTGTACAACCGGGCGGCAGCCTTCCGGGACGCCCATACGAAAACCGTCTCAACCTACGACGAACTTAAACAGCAGGTCACGACGGGCGGCTGGGCAAAAGCCTTCTTTGCCGGGACCGTCGCCGACGAAAAGGCCATCAAAGAGGACACCGGCGCCACGATCCGCTGCTATCCGCTGGCCGATGCCGGCCTGCGGGGAAAGTGCGTCTACACCGGACAGGAAAACGGGCGGATGGCCATATTCTCCCGGTCGTACTAAAACAAAAAGGTACGCCGTCCCGCATTCAACACAGATTGAACGCGGGACGGCGTATTTGTTTGAGGTGACACATGGAAATCACTGAAAAAGAAAACAACAAAGAGTTCTACCCGTGGCAGCTTGACGCGTGGCGAGCCTTGGACGGCAAAAGCGGTGTCCTCTCGTCGCCCACCGGGTCCGGGAAAACTCGCGTCGCCTACCTGTGGGCCGGCCTCATGGACGGAACAGGCGGCGTCCACCAGCCGCCGGCCGGCTCGCGCGTCGTCTTCACCGCGCCGATCAAAGCCCTCAGCAACGAACGGTATCTTGAACTGACCGACCTCGGCTTTGACGTCGGCATTGAAACGGGAGACTTCAAAAAGAACGCCGGAGCCACAGTCATATGCTGCACCCAAGAGATATACGCCCTCAAGTACGCCGGCCTTCCCGACCAAAAGCTGATCATCGACGAGTTTCACTACATCTTTGACGAAAGCGAGCGCAGCCGCGCCTACATCGACGGCATACGGCACACCCACCCGGACGTCCCTATCCTCGTCATGTCGGCCACCTTCGGCAAGCCGGAGACGATCGTCTCGTACTTAGAGCGTACCGCTGACCGTCCCTTCGCCCTCTACGTCAACAGCTGGCGGGCCACCGAGCTCACGTGGCTTGACTACGGCGTCAGCCCGAGAGAAATACACGACGCCCTTGTCTTCGTCTTCTCCATGCGTGGCACAGGACAAATAGCCGACCTCATCGCCGACTCTCGGCTTGACTTCGACCCGCGCCGAAAAGCCCGGCTGCGCGACCTCGCGTGGATCCTCGACGTTCCCACCATCAGACGGTGCATGTACAAAGGCGTCGGCGTGTATCACGGCTCGCTGCTCCCAAAAGAAAAACTTCTCGTCGAACGAGCGTATCGGGAACGGATCCTCGACGTCGTCGTTGGCACCGACGCCCTCGCGCTCGGCGTCAACCTCCCGGCAGAAACTGTCGTCTTCGGCCAACTCGTCAAGTACCACGACCGCCGGCCACTCACCAAAACGGCGTTCCTTCAAATGTCCGGCCGCGCCGGCCGCAAAGGCCTGTTTGAACAGGGCTACGTCACGTGGCTCGACGACTCGCCGGCCGAATCGCGCGGCGTTCGGACAGGAGAAATCTTCCGCGCGCTCTGCAACCTGCCGGTCGAAACCCCGCAGGTCATCCTTCAGCCCAACTACGGCGCGATACTCAAACGGCGGAGCACCCCGAGCAACGAAGCCGAAATCGTAGCCCAAGGCTCACTGCCTCAGATGAGGTATGAGGCGGTCCTGCAGACCATACGGGCCACGCTCCAAACAATAGACGAAGAAGCCCTCATACGATCGCCCGAAAACCCGGCAGCCTTCAAAGGACTGCTCGCCGACATCTGGTACAGCGAAATGGACGCCGTCCAGAACCTCGCCATGGCGGAACTCTTCCTCAAAGGAACCGGCGATCAGAGCTCCGGCTACCGGCACCCAAACGGACTTGCCGCCGCGGAAGTCCTTCTGCCGCAGGAGCGGAACATGCTGCAGGCCCTTCTACGGGTCAAACGGTTCAACAACTCCCTGCCTGACCAGTACAAGCTCAACGGCATGGACGCGGTAGAAGACGCCATCGTCTCCATAGACCCCACAGTCTTCGGCTTTGAAGACAAAATTGCCGAAATGAACGAAACGGAAACTGAGCTGCCGCAAGTCGCCGTCAGGCTCACGAAGACCGTTCGGCCTAAAAAAACGTCCCGCCGCCGGCGAAAAGCAGCGCCGGAGGCCAACCGCGCTCCGGGAGAAGAAAAAGTCGAAAAGAAATCGAAAAAGAGAAGACCAAAACGCCGACAGAACAGGAAAAAGAAGCCAACCGGGGGACGCTAACCGAGCAGCCGCAAGGGTTTGAAAGCAGTCTGGAAGAAAAGAAAAAGATCTGAAAAGAAAGTGCTTGACAGAAAAGACGGCTGATGATATTCTGTTCAGGCACTCGAGAGACAATAGGTCTTTCGGGAA
>NZ_AWWC01000026.1:0-2422 GCF_000468895.1 Jonquetella sp. BV3C21
AGAGAAAAAAGAGAAAGAGAATATCCGTTTTTAAAGAAGAATTATGCCGTTTGATCAATAAGTGACGGGGAATTTTTGTGGTGGTCTCTTTTCGTTGAAATAGGTTTGAGGGCGGCGGGCGTGTTACACTAAAAGCCGCCGGACTGTAGTTTCGGCAGTTGAAAATTTGCAGCTCTTTTTGTGGGGCGTGCTGGACGGTGTGTCTTTTGAGAGTAAATGGGCTGACAATGAGGCTGTTGGGCGTAACGTGCGGGTTGGCGACACTTGAGGCGGGTTTTTTTCTTTTGCCGGTATGGTTTGATGCAATTGGCTTTGAGCCGGGGCAATGGCTTGGTGCGGCTTTGGGAATTCACGCCGGAGTGGCAATGGCTGGGCGTGTTTTGGCTCCAAGGTTTTTGGAGGAGATTGGTCTTCGGCGTGGTGTGATCGGGGGCTTCTGTGTGCTCGCTGCGGCGGCGCTTTTCTTTTTGTCAGTTCATCCAAGTGTGACTGCTTTTTTGGCCGCTCGCGCGGTCTACGGGGCGGGACAGACTCTTTTTTTAGTAGCTTTGCTGTCATTTCAAGTGGCAGCTTTCGATGTGGCGGAGCGGAGCCAAGCTATGACGATTGTGTCGTTAGGCAACGTGCTGCCGATGTTGACGGCTTTGCCGCTGTTCGAATTGCTTTTGGCCCGAGGTTTGGTTCGGTGGTACGAGTTTTTTTTGATGGCCGTTGCTGGGGCGACGGTCTGGGCGGCGTTTCGGCTGCCCGAACTGCCCGATCTGTCGGCGGGGACGGAGCTTCAAGGGCAGGAACGGGCACCGCGGGGGTCCTTTGCTCAGGTATTCCGTGAGCCGGCTCTTAGACGGCTGTTTGTCGTGTTGGGAACGTTTACGACTCTCGACGCCCTACAGGTGCCGCTTGTGTTCGTTGCTCGCGAGCAGGGGCTGCCAGTGTCTTCTTTTATGGTGACTTCGGCTCTGGCGTCGGTGCTGATGAGATCGCTGGGTGTTTCAACGGTGGGACGTTTTCCCCGGCGGACTTTGGCGGCTCTGCCAGGGTTGTTTCTTGCCGTTGCTTTGGCCGGTGCAACGTGGGCAGGGAACCTCTTTTTTATGGCGTTGTGTGGTGCGCTGTACGGGGCGGCAATGGGGCTGGGATACCCGATGATGCTGAGCTTGTTGGGTGATTTGAGTTCGCCAAGCCTGAGAACGCGCGTGGTGAGCGTACATGGATTGATTTATTCGGCGTCGTATTTTGCGGTGCCGATAGCTGTGACAGCCTTGGCGCGGTCGATGAGCTACGTGACGGTTTATCGGTTGGCCAGCGGTGCTCTGGTTGCCGTCGGTTTGTTGGCTTGGCGGATAGTTGCCCGTCATCCGCTGGAAGCAGTTGATTCGGGAAAAGTATCGTAGGTTTTATATTATTAGTTGTTTCTTCAATACATCCAAAAGGTTTTTATCATTTATTGGGACGAGTATGTCGGGGTTGTCCAATCTGTCCGTTCGCTGTTTATAGAGTTCATGGCCATAATTTCAAATATAGCTGGTATGTTCGGAGCTTTTTAAGCTTTTCCGTGCTCTTCGCCGCGGAAACTGGCTTCTGAGTCGAGTTGGCGCGTCATAGGGCTGCCTGTGCGAATTTATTATTTCGGTGTCAGTATGTTAGTATAATAATGAATAATTTTAAATAAACATTAGAGAACCTGTTCGGACGGTTGTTTTGCAGGGAGCATACAGGTTCGTAAACTAGCTGGCAGGAGGTGCTTTCAATAATGAAAAGATTTTTCTGTGCGTGGGGTGCGATCATTTTCTTTTCGGGGACGGCGTTGGCGTTCTCCAATGAGCCAAGCGCATTTCGAGGAATACAATGGGGAGAACCTGTAACGATGCATTCATCAACGCTGAAACTGGTGCAAAGCGATAAAGACCAAGGTGTTGATTATTACATGCGCGTGAAAGATGACTTGACGATGCGAAGAGCGCGTTTAGCCTCGGTTTTATACGGGTTCTCGAAGAAAGGTTTCGAGGTGGCGGTTCTCGCTGCTAGATCTGCGAACGAGACGAAAAATATCTACGAGGCCTGTGTTATTCAGTGGGGCGAACCTGATGAACATACTACCGGAACGTTTGGCGCTGAATGGCGAGGCGAAAACGTTAGGATTCAACTGATAGACGGGCAAACGAAGAACGATATGCTGATCATTCAGAGTAAGATTCAATAAAAATAAGATGCTTTTTGCGTTGGGGTTTGTTGGAGAGGAGATGTCCTTTCTCGGTAGGGCCGAGTGCCCTGCAGCTTTTTATGAGCCTTGAACAGTAGGGCTGTACAAGTCATTTGTCACTTAAAAAGTTATTATTCAAGGCACATTTTTGGACGCGGGATGAAGTTTTTGTAAAGGGTACATCATCGTTGCGATAGAAAAACCGCCTCTCCCAAAAAT
>NZ_AWWC01000027.1:0-21422 GCF_000468895.1 Jonquetella sp. BV3C21
GGGTTCCATGGTCGAGCTCACCGGGGACAAAGAAATCTTCAAGAACCCGCTGCACCCGTACACCCAAGCGCTGCTGTCGGCCATTCCAATTCCGAAAGTTGGAGTGAAGCGGGAGCGAATCCTGTTGGAAGGCGACGTCCCGAGCCCGGTGAACCCGCCTGCGGGTTGCCGCTTTGCCGGCCGGTGTCGATTCCGCAAGGACATCTGCACGGCCCAGACGCCTGAGCTGAAAGAGGTCGCGCCCAACCACTTCGTCGCCTGTCATTTAGTGAAATCGGCTGAATAAGAGGGAACAAGGATTTAGTGGAACGTGTGGCGTCAATTTATTTCTAAAACTGGGTCAGGGGGGGAGAGATATCAAAGTCAGGCTATAAGCGGAACTAAAAAATAAATAAAACGTTGTTGCCGGAAAAATTTGAACTACGGAGTCCTAAATTTTTAAAAGGTAATCTTTTAAATCACGAGGGAGGCGAAGTTCAGATGAAAAGACGCGGTATTTCTCTGTTAGTTGCGGCATGTCTTGCCTGCGGAGCCGTTGGTACAGGAATGGCTCATGATATGCCTGACACGTTAATCGTCGCGAATTCTGCAGATATTAAGACCTTGAATCCGATGTACACCGGTGACACTGTCAGCGCACAAGTCTTCCTGAGCATCTATGATCATCTGCTGTGGCAGGATCTAGAAGGCAACCTTATCCCTCGTTTGGCAGAGAGCTGGGAGACTCCAGATCCTTTGACGTACATTCTGCATCTTCGCCGTGGCGTGAAGTTCCATAACGGAGACCCGTTTACCGCAGAGGACGCTAAGCTTACTATCGACCGCGGACGGACGACGATTGCTGCGACGGGGGCCAACGTCCTGTTAAAGGATATTAAGGAAGTTGAAATTAAGGACGACTATACGATTGTGATTCATATGAGTCAGCCCTACACGCCTCTTTTGTACGCTTTTACAGAAGTCTGGGGCAGCGTTATGGACAAGAAAGCGATGGAGAAACTGGGCGACAAATATTTTGAGCACCCAATCGGCACGGGACCGTTCAAATTTGTTAGTTGGACTAAAGGGGATAGGGTTGTCCTAGAGCGCAACGATGATTATTGGGGTGATAAAGCAGAGTTTAAAAACCTCATCATTCGTGCCATTCCTGAGACTTCGGTCCGAACGATTGAGTTGGAAAGTGGTTCGGTTGATATGATTTACAAAGTAAATGTTCACGATATTAACCGAATCGCCGAAAACCCGAAACTTCAGGTGCTCCGTCGTCCCGAACTCCGTTCCGACTACTATATTTTGAACTGTTCAAGGCCCCCGTTTAACGACGTACGTGTGCGACAAGCCTTTGCGAAAGCCTTGGACATTGTAGGAATTCAAAAAGCAGTTTTCCGAGGCGTAGGGCGCGCAGCTCGTGGCCCGCTGCCGTTGGGAATGAGGTACTTCGACGATACGCTGCCTATGCCTGTGCAGGATGTTGAGGGAGCGCGGGCTCTTTTGAAAGAAGCCGGCGTGGGGCAACTGAATATCACTATTCGCGTTAATGAGTCGAAGGAACGAATCGACGCGGCGACAATTGCCCAAGCTCAGCTGGCTGAAGTGGGAATTAACGCCGAGATTCAAGTTTTAGAGTACGGAGCACTGCTTGATATTCTCGATAGGGGAGATTTTGATGTCTCGCTCCTAGGGTGGGGAAATAACCTTCCAGATCCTGAATATGCAATGTCCCGGCTCTATCACACGCGCGGAATCGGCACGACGAACTGGGCCCGCTACAGCGATCCGAAAATGGACGAGTTGCTGGATAAGGGAACGTTGCTGCCTGACGGCGACGAGCGTGCGGCGTTATATAAAGAGGTGCAGCGTTATTTCCTAGGACAGGTCCCTGTGATCTATTGGTCAGAAGGCGAGCAGGTAATAGCTATTAGCAAACGGATCAGTGAATTCCCGCTGCATCGTCGAGGT
Source organism: Jonquetella sp. BV3C21 (assembly GCF_000468895.1). Taxonomy (NCBI): domain Bacteria; kingdom Thermotogati; phylum Synergistota; class Synergistia; order Synergistales; family Dethiosulfovibrionaceae; genus Jonquetella; species Jonquetella sp. BV3C21. The sequence continues at coordinate 1,960 of NZ_AWWC01000027.1, forward strand.
ATTTACGAATTCAACAAAGTGAAACTGGCGAAGTAGGAAGATATGTAGACGTGCTCTGACAAGGTAAATGTTCGTGAGGTTTTCATAACGGAAATCTTTATTTTGTGTTCCAAATAATTTAAGGAGGGAAATATATTGATCAAGAAATTAATGTTATCAGTTGCATTAGCGGCTTTTCTTGCGCCTGCGGCGTTTGCTCACAACGAGCCAGACACGCTAATCGTTGCGAACAGCACGGACATTAAAACTCTCGATCCTATGCTCACCGGAGATGCAGGAAGTGCCCAAACGTTCCTTTGCATTTATGACCACTTGCTGTGGCAGGATCTTGAAGGAAATTTAGTGCCGCGTCTTGCTGAAAGTTGGGAAACGCCGGATCCTTTGACGTATATTTTGCACCTTCGGAAGGGCGTTTGGTTCCATAACGGAGAGCCTTTTACCGCTGAAGATGCAAAGTACACGATCGATCGCGGGCGGACGACGGTTACAGCAACTGGGGCAAACGTTTTGCTTAATGACATTAAAGACGTTGAAATAAAAGATGACTATACCATCGTCATTCATATGAAAAAGCCTTTTACCCCGTTGCTTTATGCTTTTACTGAAGTTTGGGGCAGTGTCGTGAACAAAAAGACGATGGAGGCGCTTGGGGACAAGTATGTAGAACATCCGGTGGGCACAGGCCCCTTTAAGTTTGTCAGCTGGAGGAAGGGCGACAGAGTCGTTCTTGAACGGAACGATGACTATTGGGGCGATAAAGCTGATTTTAAAACGTTAATCATCAGAGCCGTGCCAGAATCTTCGGTCAGAACAATCGAGCTTGAGAGCGGCAGCGTCGACATGATCTTTAAAGTAAACGTCAACGACATCAACAGAATTGCCGACAACCCCAATTTGAAGCTGCTGCGCCGCAAAGATCTTCGCGAGGATTTCTTTGTCCTTAACTGCTCGAAGCCGCCGTTCAATGATGTGAGAGTTCGGCAGGCCTTCAGCAAAGCTCTTGACGTTGCCGGCATTCAAAAAGCCGTTTATCGCGGCGTTGGGTATGCTCCCAAAGGTCCGTTGCCCCAAGGTATGGTTTACTATGACGATACTTTGCCTGAACACGATTATGATGTTGAAGGAGCAGAGGCTCTCTTAAAGGAAGCTGGAGTCAAAGATCTTCACGTCACGATTAAAGTCAACGAATCAAAAGAGCGCGTCGATGCGGCAACAATCGCTCAGGCGATGTTAGGTGAGGTCGGTATCACCGCTGATATCCAAGTGCTTGAATACGGCGCGCTGCTGGACTGTTTAACAAGAGGCGACTTCGAAATTTCAATGAGCGGCTGGGGAAACAACCTCCCGGATCCGGAGTTCGCTCTTGGCAGACTGTATCACAGCCGCGGCATCGGTGCGACGAACGATGCTCGATTTAATGATCCAAAGTTTGACGAACTGCTTGATAAAGGAGCCTCGACGCCTGAAGGGCCGGAGCGGGCAGAGGTATACAAGGAAGTGCAGCGCTATTTCTTGGATAAAGTGCCGGCACTTTATTGGTACGGTGGGGAGCAGGTCACGGGTATCAGTCGGCGTATAGCCGAATTCCCGCTGCATCGTCGCGGGATTTATGAGTTTAACAAGGTAAAACTGGCAAAATAACAAACGATTCGGATTAAACAACAGGAGCAGGGGGGTGCTGTCATCTCCCTGCACTGTTGTTGAAAGAGGAGTGTTGTCTAGTGATATGCAATGACAAACAAAAAGCAGAAAAGCAACACGTCGATTTCATCTTAAGCGGAGGCACAGTCGTCACAATGGACACATCGCGTCGGATTATTTGTGACGGGGCTGTGGCGATACTCGGGGAAAAAATCATAGGCGTTGGATCAAAACAAGAAATTGAAGGCCATTATGTCTGTGACAACATCATAAACTGCACTCATAAAATCATTATGCCCGGTTTAGTTGACGCTCACGGGCACGCAGGGCATGCGTTGTTTAAAGGAATTGGCTCAGATACTCCCAGCTTATGGATGGATATTGCCACACCGACATATCACCATTTCACAACCGATGAATACTGGCTGAAAGAAAGCCGAGTCGCGGCGCTGGAACGCCTTAGAATGGGTGTTACCTGCGGCGTCTCTGTAATAAGTTCAGCCCAGAGAAGCGACGATCCTGTATTTGCCGGCAACTGCGTTCAAGGATATGCCGAAGTTGGAATTCGGAACATAGTGGCTGTTGGGCCTTCCAATCCTCCGTTCCCTCGAAAATTTAGCCGGATTGTTAACGGGAAGAGGATAGAAAAGGAATATACCTTTGATGAATTAATGGCCGGAGCTGAGGCAGCTATTGACCAGTGGAACCATAGCGCTAACGATCGAATTCGCGTTTTTATCGCGCCCTTTGTCCTTTTGACGTCGATTTTCGGCTCAGGTTCTTCGGCAGCTGATGTGGCGGTGAAACTGACGGACCATGACCGCTACATGATGAAAAGAGTGCGTCAGGTTGCGGCGAAGTACAAAACGAGAATTCACACAGAAGCTTTTGGCGGCATGATTCGACTTGCTTCACAGTGCGATGACGCGCTTCTCGGGCCGGACGTCCATTTACAGCATTGCACAGGTATTTCTTTTGAAGAGGCAATGATTCTCGCAAAGACAAAAACAAATGTCACAAGCACTCCGGGGGTGGGACAGAGCAGTGGGCGCTGTCCAATTCCAGAGCTCATTGAGTTGGGCTGCAATGTCGCTGTTACAACTGATGGTAATTCTCCGCGCACTTCTTTTGATCTTTTCCGTGCGGCCCATAAGACCCAGTTAATACAGCGAATGCTTTTACATGATGAATGTGTATTGCCGACGGGGAAATTGCTCGAAATGATCACAATTGACGCTGCAAAGGCTGTTGGCTGGGATGACGAAATAGGGTCTCTTGAGCTCGGCAAAAAAGCTGACGTTATTATCGTTGACGCTTTTCAGCCTCATCTCATGCCAGAACTGCTGCCCGTTCACAGACTCATCCAACGGGCAGTCGGTCAGGATGTCGAAACGGTTTTTGTCGATGGCAAGCCTGTCATGCTGAATCGAAAAGTATTGACGGTGGACGAAAAGAGCATGTTGCTTGACGGTCATCGTGAAATTATGGAAACGATTAAGAGAGCGGGCTTAGAAAAGCATTTGAACCTTGCGGAGACATTTTGGGGGCATTCAGAGGGATGGCTTGACGAAAATAGGGTCGATTTTAGTCAGTTAATCAGTCGTCCTTAAGAGTAATAAGGCCAGTTGGACAAAGGAAGCGAAGGGAGTTCAAGGCAGATGAAAACAAGGATAAAAGCTCGTTACGTTATCGGTTTTGACGGCCATGGGCACCGAATAATTGAAAACGGCCAAGTCGTATATGAAGGGCAGAACATACTGTACGTCGGCGCAAAAGAGTTCCCCGGAACGGTAGACCGAGAAATTGACTGCGGCTGTTCTCTCGTCAGCCCCGGCCTTATCGATTTGGACGCTCTGGGGGATATTGACCACGGTCTCTATCATTGGGAAGTCCCTTCACAGAAAAATGCATCTCTGATGTGGTCTAAGAAGTACTGGGATCAAGGGCCTAGAGAGTTTATGACCCCGGAGGAAGAGGCTTTTAAATCTCTGTACGCCTACGCGGCTCTCGTTCGTGCCGGGATCACCACCGCCATGCCGATTACATCGGTGCTGTACAAGGCATGCGCTGAAACCTACGAGGAAATTGAAGCGGCCGCTTATAATGCCCGAGACGTAGGTCTGCGGGTATACCTCGGCCCCAGCTATCAGTCAGGGAACCGTGTCGTTGCATCCGACGGGACGACTTCCGTGCTGTACGACGAAGAGGCCGGGAAAAAAGGACTGGAACGGGCGATCCGTTTTGCTAACGTCTACGGCGGTTGGGCTGACGGCTTGATCAATGCGGTAATGGTGCCGGAGCGTATTGAGACACAGACGATTGATAATTTGGTGCGGAGCAAGGCGGCGGCGCGGGAGATCGGCTGCCCGATGAGGCTGCATGCGGCACAAGGCTCATTTGAGTATAACTGGATTGTTTCGCACCACAGCAAGACGCCTCTTCAGCTGCTCGATTCGCTGGGGATTCTCGACGATAGGACGCTCATTCCTCACGGGCTGTTCGTGCAGGGGTTCAGCGAGCTGTCCAATCCGCTGCCCGGCGACGACTTAGCCCTTTTGGCGGAAAGGAAAACGACGGTGATCCATTGTCCTCTTGTTTACGCCAGAGGAGGCACGGCGCTGGAGTCGTTTGGCCGGTACCGGAGAGCGGGCGTCAACATGGCCATGGGAACTGACACGTTCCCGTGTGACTTGCTACTCAACATAAGTGTAGGCAGCATGATGGCCCGGCGAGTCGACAAGTCCCCGGAGGGCAACCGGGTGGCCGATTTCTTCGAGACGGCGACGCTCGGCGGAGCCCGCGCGCTTGGCCGGGACGATTTGGGCCGTTTGGCGGCGGGGGCTAAGGCGGATATTGTGGTCTTTGACCTGTCCGGACGGCATATCGGGCCGATTGACGATCCTCTCCGGACGCTTGTGAACAGCGGATCCGGCAGAGACTTAAAACTGTCCGTGATCAACGGCCGAGTCGTATTTGAAAATGGCCGCGTTCTGGGCATTGACGAGTCTCGCTTGGACGAGCGGGCTCAGCAGTATTACGATCGGATGAAGGCGAGCGTCGCCGAGCGGGACTTCAGGGGACAGTCGCTTGATGAGTTGTTCGCGCCGTCGTTCCCGGCGTGGAAGTAACGTTTTCCTTTAGGAATGGCGATAGGTAACAAATAGGGTCCTGCTCTGGCGCTTTTTGGCTCTAAGTTATAAAAATATTTATATTTATGGGTAATTAAACATAAAGCGCTAAGCAGAGAAAAATGTCACAATAATTGGCGAGATGGACGGCGGCTTTCTGCCGCCGAACAAACAAGGAGGAAGATACAATGGGTTATCCAAAGGGTTTGCTTTCGTCCCGGGCGGTTATTCGCAACGGAGTCTATGCTGTGATTCCTCCGGAGGGCCGGGTTATCAACGTGATTCCGGGTTTTGAGGGGTTCAAAACGTCGATCATCGCCTCTCCCAAGATCGGGCCGAGCTTTGTGTGGTACGTGTCCACCGTCGCTCCCGGCGCTCACACTTCTAAGGACTGGGGCGACGCGGGCTGCGAGCGCTTTGTCTATTTCATGGACGGCGAGGGCGAGCTGACTGTTACGGTCGCGGGCGAGACGAAGGTTCTCAAGCAGGGCGGTTACGCGTTTGCCCCTGAGGGCGTTGGCATGGGCATTCGCAACGATTCTAACGGTACGATGCGGATCATCATGTACAAGCAGAAGTATATTCCTCTGGAAGGGCACTCGGCTCGGCCGGTGTTCGGCAACGTTCACGATCTGCCTGTGAAGCACTTGGACGATATGGAGAACGTTGACTTGGTCGATCTGCTGCCGACCGACCTCGGTTTTGACATGAACTTCCATATCCTGACGTTCCAGCCCGGCGGCTGCCATTCGTTCATCGAGACTCACGTGCAGGAGCACGGCATGTACATCACTTCCGGCGAGGGCGTGTACCGGCTGGGCGATGATTGGATCCCGGTTCAGCGTGAGGACTTCCTGTGGATGGGCGCTTTCTGCCAGCAGTGCGTCTACGCCAGCGGGCGCGAGCCGATGAGCTACATCTACTCCAAGGACTGCAACCGGGACGTGGAGCTGTAGTCCCGAATCTACCACGAAAGGACGATTTTATTATGGCTTTGACGGCGAACTTCGCGCCTATGAACATCAAGGATGAGCTTGAAGCGACAGGACTGAAGGGGCGCAACCTTGAGTTTCTGACCGACCTGACCCGCGAGCAGTATGGCCATCTGTTCCGCGCCGCTGAGATGATTGAGCCGTTCTGGCGGAACGGTTTGAACTTGATGGAGGGGAAAGTCCTCTGCGCTCTGTTCTTTCAGCCTTCAACCCGCACTCGTTTCAGCACCGAGCTGGCCATGCTGCGCCAGGGCGGCCGCGTGATTTCCGAGTCGAACCCGGCGGTCAACTCGTCGGCCGCTAAGGGCGAGTCGTTGTCTGACCACCTGACGACCGCGTCGTGCTATGCTGATATCATTGGGCTGCGTCACCCGGACTATGAGACGGTGAAGGCCGCCCTGCCGGCCGCCCGCGTCCCCGTCATCAGCTGCGGCTGGGGGAACGAGACGCATCCCACTCAGGGGCTTCTGGATATGTACACCGCCTACAGGGCGTTCGGCGGTTTCGAGGGGCTGAGAGTCTGCATTGCCTCGTCTGACCTGAGCCGTGCCCGGAGCGGCCACTCGTTTGCGATGGGCCTTGCCATCATGGGGGCGGAAATCGTCTACGTCGGCCTGAGCGAGCATCCGATTCCGACACTGATCATGGACAAGCTGAAGGCCGCTGGAGCGAAGATCGAGACCCACTACGACCTGAGCCGCGAGGACTTCATCGACGTGATGGCCACGTGCCACCTCTGCTACCTGCCCGGCTGCTGCGTCCCGAAGGACAACCCGGCGGCCCGCAACGACTTCATGGAGAAAATCGCCAAGTTCTATATTCACTTGGAAGACCTGAAAAAAATTCGGGGGCGGACCGGCCGTATCGTTGGGCTGATGCACTCGCTGCCCCGGAACGAAGTGGAATTCGACTACGCTATCGATCATTCGGAGTTCGAACTGTACTTTAAGCAGATGAGCTTCAGCGTTCCGATTCGTATGGCGCTCGTCTCGTCGATGGTCGGCGTTAACTAAGAAGCACCATCTGAAAGGAGTCTTTCCATGCTGGACTTGCTGGTCAGTGGCGGCACCGCCGTTTTGCCGCAGGGCCCGGCCCGCGCGGATGTCGGCGTGGCTGACGGACGGATTGCGGCGGTTGGCGACCTTTCGGCTTTCCCGGCCCGCCAGACTATCGACGTTTCCGGTCTGCTGGTGCTGCCGGCCTTGGTGGACGGTCATGTCCACTTTAACGATCCGGGACTGACCGAACGGGAGGACTTTTACACCGGGAGCTGTGCCGCCGCTGCCGGCGGCGTTGGCTCGGTCGTCGAAATGCCGCTGTCCGGCAACCCGACTGTGACGTCGGTCGAGACGCTGGAGGCAAAGAAAACCCAAGCCGCGGCCAAGTCGGTGGTCGATTATGGCCTGTGGGGCGGTCTGGTGAACGACAACGTGAGCCAGATGGAAGCGATGTCCCAGAACGGCGCGCTGTGCTTTAAGGCGTTCACATGTTTTGCTGGTAACGATTTCCCGTACGCGAACCACGATGTCCTTTGGCGCGGTCTGGTTGAGGCAGGCCGCATCGGCGCGCTGGTCGGCGTTCACTGCGAGGACGAGGAGCTGACGTCGGTCAGGGAAAAGCGGGCCCGGGCTGAAGGCCGGCTGACGGTTCGGTCGTTCTTAGAAGCTCACGCTCCTGAAACGGAAGAATTGGCAGTGGCGGGCCTGCTGGTGATGGCCCGCCGCGCCGGAGCTCGGGTGCACGTATGCCATGCCACACTTGCCGAAGTGGTTGATATAGTGACTGAGGCGAAAAAACACCAGCCCGCGACGGTTGAGACTTGTCCGCACTATCTGGTTTTCAACGAGTCCGACTTGGAGCGGCTGGGCGGGGAGTTAAAGTGCACCCCGGCCATCAGGACCGCCGCCGATGTGGAGCGGCTGTGGGATCGGGTTCTGTCGGGCAAGGTCGATATGATATGCTCGGATCACTCGCCGTCGACGATCCCTCAGAAGAACCCGCTGAGCGGCTGTTTCTGGGACGCGTGGGGCGGAACTGAGGGAGTTCAGACGACCCTTTCGGTGCTGTACGGCGAGGGCGTGGCCAAGCGCGGCATGTCATTGACGCAGCTCGTTCAGCTTCTCTGCGAAGGGCCGGCGAAGGTGTTCGGTCTGTTCCCCCAAAAGGGGCAGTTGGCTCTGGGGAGCGACGGCGACTTGACGCTGTTTGACCCGAACGCCCGCTGGACCGTGACGCCTGAGGCGCTTTTTTACAAAAACCGCCACAGTCCCTACATGGGCATGGAGCTTTGCGGCAAGGTGAAAACGACGATCGTCCGCGGGACGGTCGTCTATGACGGAAATAAGGTGCTGGCTCCGGCCGGCTTTGGACGTCTCTTGTCCCGACAGTCGGGCGGAGCGGGCGCGGATAAGTGAGAGGTTGTCGATTGATGAGTATTCAGCGTATAGTCGTGGCTTTGGGCGGAAACGCCATTTTGCAGCGGGGTCAAAAAGGAACCGCCGCTGAGCAGATGGAAAACGTTCGAGTCGCCGCGCGTCAGATTGCCGAAATGATCGCGGCAGGGTATCAGGTTGTGGTGACTCACGGGAATGGGCCTCAGGTTGGCGCCCTGCTGATTCAGAACGCGGCAGGCGCGGGGCAGGTTCCGGCTCTGCCAATGGACTTCTGCGGCGCCGAAAGCCAAGGCTTCATCGGCTATATGCTGTGCCAGTGCCTGCGTAACGAGCTGGCGGCCCGAAAAATTGACGGCCGGGAGCCGGTCTGCGTGGTAACTCAGGTCCTTGTGGATCCGAACGACCCGGCGTTTTTGAACCCGACCAAGCCGGTAGGGCCGTTCTACAGCGAGGAAGAGGCAAAAAAGCGGTCTGCCGACGGAAAAGAAAAGTGGATCGAAGACGCTGGCCGAGGCTGGCGGCGGGTTGTCCCGTCCCCGAAACCGGCAGAGATCGTGGAGCGCGGGGCGATTACCAGTCTGCTGGGCAGCGGCGCGACGGTTGTTGCGTCCGGCGGCGGCGGTGTGCCGGTTGTTCGCCGCGAAAACGAGCTGTCCGGCGTCGAGGCGGTTATTGATAAGGACTTGGCCGGTATGCTTTTAGCCTGTCAGGTTCAAGCCGACGCGCTCGTCATTCTCACCGACGTTCAGGCTGCGGCGGTCAACTACGGGAAACCGGACGAAAAATGGCTTGGAAGCGTCTCCGTGAGCGATATGAAGCGGTACGCCAGCGAAGGGCACTTTAAAGCCGGTTCCATGGGCCCCAAAGTCGAGGCGGCAGTTCAGTTTGTCCAGCGCGGCGGTCAGCTGTCGGTCATCACCAGCCTTGACAAGGCGGTGGAGGCTCTGGCCGGTAGCGCTGGAACGCGGATCAGCGCCGGTCAGTAAGGAGGTTGAACCGTTGATTCGAGCACTGCTTGCTCATGCTTCCCGTTATTACGGACTGGGCTGGGGGATTCGTCGGGCCTTTGAGTTCATCACTCAAACGGACTTCAGCGGGCTGAGTGCCGGTCGGTATGACGTGGAAGGCGACAGGATTTACGCGCTCATTCAGGAAAAAAACAGCCAGAGGCTCTGCGACGCGCCGTTTGAAAATCACCAGCGCCACGCGGACCTGCAGATGACGCTTTCCGGCGACGAGTGGGTCGGGTACTGCCCGGTCGAGCGGCTGACGCTGTTAGGCGACTACAACGCCCAGACCGACGTTCAGCTCTACACCGGAACCGGCTCGCTTCAGCGGAGCTACAACGACAGCTTCGCCCTGTTTTTCCCCGAGGACGGACACCAGCCCTACGTCACGATGACGGAACCGGCGCCGCTTCGGAAGTTGGTTATGCGCATTCGGTTAGACACGCTCGAGCTGTAAAAGAGCGAAATCAAGCGAGGAGGAAAAATAAATGATTAAGACTGAACGGCTTGTGATGATTCCTGGACCGACTCCTGTTGTCCGCAGCATTCAGAACGAAATGGCGCGTCCGACGGTTGCCTTTGGCGATCCGTGCTTCGTGGCGGATTACAAACAGCTCGTTCTTGACCTGCAGGAGATGTGGGGCTGCGGTGAAGGGGGCCAGGCGTTCGTCTTTGCCGGCAGCGGCACGCTGGGCATGGAAATGGCTTTGGCCAACACTACCAAGCGGGGCGACAAGATCCTCGTCTGCTCCAACGGCGCGTTCGGCGACCGGTTCAAGAAAATGTGCCTTCGCAAGGGACTCGACATGGACGTTCTGGCGACGGATCACTGGGGAACCAGCATCACCGCTGAAATGGTCGAGGCGAAACTGAAGGAAAAGAAATACGCTGCCGTTACGGTCACTCACGTCGAGACGTCCACCGGCGTCATGGCTCCGATCGCTGCAATCGGCGAAGTTCTTAAAAAGCACCCTGAGACTATTTACATCGTCGACGGCGTCGCAGCCGCGGCCGGCGCGGAAGAGAACCTTGAGAAGATGGGCATCGACATTGTGCTTTCCTGCTCGCAGAAGGCCTTCGGCGTCTGCCCCGGCCTGACGGTTCTGTGGGCCAGCAAGGCTGCTTTGGACCGCCGCGCTTCCTTGGGCGAACTCATCCCTGAAAGCTACTGCGACTTCAACGAGTGGGTGCCGGTCATGAGAGACCCGTCCAAGTACTGGGGAACTCCGGCCGTCAACCTGATCTGGTCGCTTAAGGAATCCGTCCGGATCATCAAGGAAGAAGGGCTTGCTGAGCGGTATGCACGGCACATTCGCATTGCCAAGCTGATCGACCAGTCGGTGGAAAAACTGGGCTTTAAAGTCGCCGCCGAAGAGGGCTTCCGCGCTCCGACCCTGACTGTGTACCTGTACCCCGCCGGCGTGGACGACGCCAAGTTCCGCGCTGCCGTGGCAGAGGAAGGCGCCGTTGTGGCCGGCTGCTTGGGCGAGTTTGCCGGCAAGGGCTTCAGAATGGGCCATATGGGCAACATCGACAAGCACGTCATCACCGGCGCGGTCGCTGCTGTGGCCAGAGCTTGCGTCAAGCTGGGCGTGAAGGCTGACGTGGCTGGAGCCATGGACGTGCTGCTCCGTGGGCTCGCTCAGGAAAAGTAGACTTTAGGCGCTGCAAGCGCCGGTTGCTCCGTGTGTACTGGACAACCGGCGCTTTTTTTACCCTATTGTTCGCGCTTAAATGCACAAATAGGCTTCTAATACGAGTAAAGGATACTTTTGAATTACTATTAAGGGCGTTTTTGAGGCTGAACGAAGCATAAAGAACCGGAAATAATTTTCTATTTCATCATAATCTGCTAAAGCGAGGTGCTCGAAGTGGAGTACGGTTTTCTGTCCCTCATTCCGCCGATAGTGGCGATTGTTCTGGCATTGGTGACAAAGCAGACGGTCTTTTCCCTCGTCGTTGGGCTGTGGATAGGAACGACGATTATCTGCGGTTGGAACCCAATCGTCGGGTTCCCCACGATGATTTCCAAGTTTTTCATCCCGCTGATCGCGAACGAGTGGAACGCCGGTATGCTCATGCTGATCGTCTCCTGCGGAGGCTTTGTCTACCTGATTAAACGAACCGGCGGCGCGAAGGCCTTTGGCGAATTTGCGGCGAAGCGGGTGAAAACTCGTAAGCAGGCGCAACTGACGACGTATGCCAGCGCTTTTGCGTTTATTTTTACCGAACCGACTCTGACCCTCGGCTCCATCATGCGGCCTGTGACCGAGAAGCTGCGGGTTTCCCGGGTCAAGCTGGCATATATTTGCGACGTGATGGGCTGTCCTTTCGCCACTTTGTCGCCGATTACCAGCTACAGCACCTATGCGATCGGCTTGATCGCGACGCAGTTCACCGCGCTGGGCATTACTGATAACCCGTGGTCGGTGTATCTTCGGGCACTTCCGTTTAACTTCTACGCTACCTTTGGCATGCTGGTTCTGCTGGCCGTGATTATTTGGGACTTGGATATCGGTCCGATGTACGCAGCAGAGCAGCGGGCAATCAAGACGGGACAGCTCATTGGGCCGAACGACAATCCGATGGGCAAGTATGATTTGGACGAGGACAAACTGTTCAGCGGCGTGAACCTGACGCTGAAGAACTTCCTCGTTCCGCTGGGCGTGCTGTTCCTCACGCTGATTGCCATGATTATGTGGACGGGGAATGCCCCTGTGAACGGTATTGGCGGGGCATTTGTCAAGTCGAACATCTCCCTGTCAATTTCCACCTCGTTCCTCACGGCTTCGATCGCTGCCGGGATTATTGGGGCTCACTCAAAGGTCTTCGGGTTCCGGGATATCGTCCCTGAATGGTGCCACGGCGTGGCCCTCAACTCGGACATTCCGGTCATTCTGGTGCTCGCGTGGTCCATTGGTTCCCTCACCGGCATGATGGACCTGAAAGGGTATCTCATCAACATCGTCGAAAGCTATCATATTCCCGCCGGCCTTATGCCTGCGTTCCTTTTTGTAGTGGGCGCGTTCATTGGGTTCTCCACTGGAAGCTCTTGGGGCGTTTGGGCGATTATCCTTCCCATTTCGCTGCCGGTGGCTCACCACTTCGGCGTTCCTATGGAATTGATGATCGGCGCTTCCTTGAGCGGCGGTGTGTTCGGAGACCACTGCTCGCCGATTTCTGATACGACGATTCTGGCGTCAACTGCCGCCGGGGCTGACCACGTTGAACACGTGAAGACTCAGCTCCCCTACAGCTTGACCGTTGCCTTCTGCTCCGGTCTGGGCTTCTTGGTCGGCGGGCTGTACTCCCAGATGCTGGGACTTGTCGTCGCGGCCGTGTCCCTTGCCTTTGCCGTGATTCTGCTACACCGGCTAGCCGCTCGCCGGCTTTGCAGACAGGCTGCTTAATAAACACTCGGCAATCGTTTCGCCCTCCTCGCGGAGACTTCCGCAAGGAGGGCTTTTTTGTTTCCTTTTGTTGTGCCCAAGAGAGAAGCGGGAGCACGTGCGGGACAGGAAGGGGGGCAATCGATGGCGGTTTTTATGGGGAGAGCATGGACGCGTCACCTGAAAAGCTGTCCAAGGTATGGCCGTATCTTTGGAGTATCTTTGTGGGGCGTCTATCAGTGGCGGGCAAATGGAAGGGCCGGGCAGGCGCGGGGCAAAATGGCAATCGTTCATGCTGACAGTGGAGTTCCGTCGTTTGGAGAATTGCCTGCGGCTGAGTCGGCTGCTGCCGTTTGTGGGTTAAAAACGCGGGCATTCTTCGTGGATTGCCCAGCCGCTCGAGGCGGCCGCCGGGAGGAATTTCTGTAAAACAACTAATAAAGCCAATTTTATGTTATTTCTTTAGGAAAAAATAAAGAAAAAACAGGCTTGGGCGTGAGGAATTGTTGAAAAGTATGATTCGGCCGCAAGCTGCGAAACCATATAACAAAAAAATGAATCACCCTTATGAAATCAGCCAAAGTATGGAAGAACTAATAAAAATATCAAGTTTTTTTGTTATCAGGCGATGATGAAGAGAGTGAGACCGGCCGGTAAGATAAGGCCAATAAGTTCCAAAAATCACGATGTGAGCTTTGAGAAGGTTGAAAGAGGAGGCGATGTTTGTGAAGAAGTCGTTGGCAGCGTTGTTGGCTGGGGTAGCAGTGCTGGGAGCAGTGAGCGGGGCCGTTGCGGCGGAAAAAGTCCTGAAGATCGGCGTTTTGGGCGTGATGAGCGGCTCCGCTGCCTCTTGGGGGCTGGTGAATCGGTACTGCGCCGAGGCTTCCGCTGAGATGATCAACGAGGCGGGAGGCTTTGAGATCGGCGGCGAGAAGTACAAGATTAAGATCGTGTCGGTCGACGACAGAAACGACCCGAAGGTGGCTATTTCCGGCGCAGAGCGGCTGATTTACGAGGAAAAAATCCACTACATTATCGGTCCCAACATCGCCCCCACGTCGATGGCGATTGTGCCGGTCCTTGAAAAGGGCGGGGCGATCAGCATTCCTTACGCGTTCCCGAAGGCCTTGTACACTCCGCCGGCGAGCAACTCGATTCTGGGCATGATCGCGTCGTATCAGGCTGGGCCGGTGATCTTCAAGTATTTGATGAAGGAACACGGCATCAAGACGATCGCCTTTGTGGCCCGCAACGACACCGAGTCGCTGACGACGAGAGAAGAGAGCCTGCAGTCCGCTAAGGAGCTTGGGCTTGAAGTCCTTTCCGATAAGGACACGTACGAGACCGGCACGACCGACTTCTTCCCGGTCATGACGAGCATTGTGGCGAAAAACCCCGACCTGCTCGTCCTGTCCGGTCCGGCGCCGGCTGACACGCCCCTTCTGATCAAGACGGCCCGCGAGCTGGGCTATCAGGGTTTCATGTGCGCCGAGAACGCCCAGGATGCCAAGGTCATCTCCGAACTGGCTGGCGACGCGGCGAACGGCTTCATCTCGGTCGGCGGCGCGAGCACCCCTGAAATCCGCAGCGACTACATGAACGAGTTCATCAAGCGGTATGAGAAGATCGCCGGCGAGTGGAACGACGAGGCAGGGACGAAGGTTTACGCGTTGGACTATATTCTGAACACGATCAAGGCGGCCGGCCCCGAGGCGATTAACGACGTGGAGAAGTTTAAGGCAGCGATGAACACCTTCTCGATTCCGAACCCGTACATCAAGGGCGACGCGGCTCCACTTCACTACATTGGCGAGAAGTATTTCCAGCAGAAGCGCCAGTTTTCTGTCCCGATGGTTATCGTGACGTACGAGGGCGGCGAATTTAAGACGCTCTTTGTCGGCTCGGCTGAGTAACCTGACATGCTGGGGGCCGTCAGCTTTTGACGGCCCCTTTTTGCGTGACTGGTCTGTTTAATTGTCGGAGGGGGTGCGCCTTTGGAACAAGTTCTGTGGAACGGCCTTTATACCGGTATGCAGTACGCCCTTGTCGCGCTGGGCCTGACGCTGATTTTCGCCCTGATGAACGTGATGAACTTCGCCCACGGCCAGCTGTACATGCTAGGTGGCTTCGTCACCTATTACGTCTACGGCATGATGAAACTGCCGTATCCTGTCGCGATCGCCGCGTCGGCGCTTTCGCTGGCTGCTGTCGGCGTGCTGTTTCAGGTGTTTCTGTTCAAGCCGGTCTTGCGCTACAGTCTGAGAGAAGAAAGCAGCATGCTGCTTTCAGCCGGTACGGCGACGTTTCTTGAAAGTCTGGCGCTGATATTTTTCGGCGAAAAACACCGCGGCGTCCCGGCGGTAGTGAACGGCGTTTACCGGATCGGGAACGCTTTCCTGCCCAAGGGGCGGCTGCTGGTGATCGCCCTGGCGTTCGCGTTTATCGGGATTTTCATTCTGTTCATGAGGTACACCAAGCCGGGGCGGGCGCTGCGGGCTATGGCTCAGGACGCGCCGACGGCTCGGCTGATGGGCATTAACGTGGACAGGTATGCGGTTCTCGGCTGGGCTCTGGCCGCTCTGCTGGCTGGGGTCGCCGGGTCGCTGCTGGTGCCGATTTCAGGCGTTGACTCGGGGATCGGCAACGGCATTTCGATTAAGGCGTTCATCATGGTGATGATCGGTGGGGCCGGAGCAGTTTCCGGGGCTCTGCTGGGCGGGTTTATTCTGGGAATGCTTGAGGCGTGGGGATATTACCTGTTCCCCGGTGGCGAGACCTACCTGATCATTTTCGTTGGGCTGATGATTTTCCTGTCGCTGAGGCCTAACGGGCTGATGGGCAAGTCCAGTTAGGAGCGGAGCATGAACAAACAGAGATCTACCGGAAAATTTGCGGCTCTTCTTCTGATATTGGCGGTTTATCTGGTCGTTATTCCCCTTGTCTTTCGAGGACACCCCTATTTTCTGGGCGTCCTGACTCAGGCGTCGGTGCTCAGCGTGATCAGCGCCGGCGTTTGGCTGATGTTCTATATCGGGCGGATCAATATCGGTCAGGGCGCGTTCGCCCTGATCGGCGGCTACACGGCGGCTATTTTGATGAAGAAGATAGGGCTGTCGTTCTGGCTCGCGTCGCTCGGCGCGGTCGCCGTGACCGTGGCGGCGGCAGTGATCGTGGGGCTTCCGCTGCTGCGGCTCAAGGGCGTTTACTTCTCCATGATCACGCTGTGTCTCACCGAGACGGCCCGGCTGGCGGCTCAGAGCTTCCCCAGCCTGACCAACGGCGCCAAGGGGATTCTGAATATCCCCATGCCTGGCGCCGTGAAGCTGGGCGACTTGACACTGATTCCCGATTTTGCGTCGGTCGACAAGCACTTGGCCTATTACTACCTAGGCGCGGTGCTGCTGCTGTTCTGCTTTGCCGTGCTGTACCGGGTGGTTCACAGCCGGTTGGGCTGGCTGCTTAGGTCGCTGCAGGAGAACGAAGAGCTGGCGTCGTCGTTCGGCGTTGACGTTCCGCGGCTTCGCGTGATCGCGTTCGGAATATGCGCCGTGTTCGCCGGCCTCGGCGGCTCGTTCTTCGTGACGCTTCAGCAGTGCGTCTACCCGGCGACGTTCACGGTTCAGGACTCCACCTATTTCCTGCTGTACTGTTTCTTGGGCGGCCTGGGAAGCGTGTGGGGCGCTCTAGCCGGAACGTTCGTCCTCTTCTTGAGCTTTGAGGCGCTGCAGGGGCTGAATCAGTATCAGCCGCTGATTTATTCGTTGATCATGATCGGCATGATGCTGTGGCTGCCGAACGGACTGCTGAGCCTGCGGCTTCCGTGGTTCCGCAAAAAGTTGGTCTGCGTCGTGCCCGTGGACGAGAGGCCGGACGCGAAGGAGACGAGCGATCAGGAGGTTAGGTCATGACGGCGCCGCTGATGGAAGTGCGAAACCTGACAAAACGCTTTGGCGGTCTGGCCGCGGTCAGCGACGTGTCTTTTGACGTGCGCGAGGGGGAAATCCTGAGCATCATCGGCCCCAACGGCGCGGGCAAGAGCACGCTGTTCAAGCTGCTTTCGTCGTTCCTCAAGGCGACGTCGGGCCATATTCTCTTCCGCGGCGAGGAAATCACATCGCTGGCGCCGCACTTGGTCGCCCGAAAGGGGATTATTCGGACCTTTCAGGAGACGACGATCTTCCGTCACATGACCGCTCTGGAAAACGTGATTGTGGCGCACCACCTGCAAAGCCGCGCCGGCCTGCCGGGCTTTTTCTTCGGCACTTCGACGGCTCGGGCCGATGAGGAGAAGTTCGCCGAGAGCGCTAGGGAAATTCTCGACTATATTGGGCTTGGAGAGGTGAAGGATCAGGAGGCGTCGGCGCTTCCGCATGGTCACCTGCGGGCCTTGGGCATGGCCATTGGTCTTGCCGCTAGGCCGACGATCCTGCTCCTCGACGAGCCGTTCGCTGGGATGAACTCGGAAGAGACGCTGGAAGGCATGAAGCGGGTGCAGGGGATTCGCTCCCGAGGCGTGACGGTTCTGCTGGTCGAGCATGATATGGCGGCCGTCATGTCCATCAGCGACCGAATTATTGTGCTCAACTTCGGCCACAAGATCGCGGAAGGGACGCCGGAAGAAATACAGAAGGACGAGCAGGTCATCGAAGCGTACCTCGGCCGGGAAGACGAGGAGGTGAACGGCTGATGCTGCTGCAGTGTTCTGATATGTACATCGATTACGACTGCGTCAAAGCCGTTCATGGCATTTCAATGAACGTTGACGGCGGCGAGATTGTGACGCTGATCGGCGCGAACGGCGCCGGGAAAAGCTCGGTTCTTCGGGCGATTACCGGCTTAATCAAGCTGAACGGGGGCGAGATTCGCTTTGAAGGCGAGCGGATCGACGGCCTTTCGGCGGAAGAGATTGTGAAGCGCGGCATCACCATGGTTCCCGAGGGCCATCACGTTTTTCCTCTGATGACGGTGAAGGAGAACCTGATGATAGGCGCGTTCCTGCGCCGCGACAAAGCGAAGATCGACGAGTCGATCGAGCAGGTATTTCACCACTTCCCGCGGCTGAAAGAACGAATCAATCAGGCCGCCGGCACGATGAGCGGCGGCGAGCAGCAGATGCTCGTCATCGGGCGCGGGCTGATGGCCGACCCGAAACTTCTGCTTCTCGACGAGCCGTCGTTAGGCGTCGCGCCGCTGTTCGTCCAAGAGATCGCCCGGGCGATTACGGCGATTAACGAGACAAAAGGCGTGAGCATTATTCTGGTGGAGCAAAACTCCCGAATGGCCCTGCGGGTGTCGCACCGGGCGTATGTGCTGGTGACAGGGAAGCTCGCTCTTGAAGGGGTGTCGGCGGCGCTGAGAAACGATGAGCGCGTTCAGAAGGCCTACTTGGGCGGGCAGGTAGAGTAAGACTGGCAAGTTGCTTTAAAAAGGGAGGTTCCCTATGTATGACTTGGTAGTATCTGGCGGACAGATCGTCACGCCGGAAGGGGTTTTTACCGGCGACGTTCTCGTTCAGGACGGCAAAATTGCCGCAGTCACCTGCGGGGAAAGCGGCGCTCCCGCGCGGCAGTCGATTCAAGCGGCGGGACGTTTCGTTTTCCCCGGGGCGATCGACGTGCACGCTCACCTGAACGATCCGGGGTTCACGTGGCGGGAGACGTTCGGACATGCTACCCGCGCGGCGGCCGCCGGCGGGGTAACGACGATCGTCGACATGCCCTTGCAGAACGAACCGGCGCTGACGACGGTCGAGCTGTTTGACCGCAAAAATTCCATCGTCGGGCCTCAAGCGGCGGTTGACTTCGCCTTTTGGGGCGGACTAACGGAAAACAATCTGGCCGACTTGGAAGGTCTCCACGCCAAAGGCGCCCCGGCGTTCAAGGTCTTTGTCGGTCCCGTTTCGCCGGACTATCAGACGCTTAACATGGGCGTCATCCGTCAGGCCATGGGAATTGTCAAAAGGTTCGACGGGCTAATCGGCTTCCACGCGGAAGACTATTCCATCATCAAGCGGGGAGAGAAGCTGGCTATCGAGGCCGGAAAGACGGGACGCCGGGACTTCTTGGATTCCCGCCCGGTCGTGGCTGAGCTGGTCGCCGTGGCGAGCCTGATCGAGCTGTCAAAAGAGTCCGGCGTGAGGATTCACATCTGCCACGTGAGCCACCCCGACGTGGCGGAGATGATCTCCCAATCCCAGAAAGAGGGCGTGCGGATCACCGCCGAGACTTGCAGCCATTATCTGGTCTTCACCGAAGACGACCTGCTGGAAAAAGGGACGCTCTTTAAATGCGCGCCGCCGCTTCGGACGAAAGAAGCCAGAGAGCGGCTGTGGCGTTACGTGGCTGACGGAACGCTGTCCTGCGTCGCGTCCGATCATTCGCCCTGTCGGGAAGACGAGAAGAGCGAAGAAAAAGGTGTCTTCAGCGCTTGGGGCGGCATCAGCGGCATTCAAAGCCTTGTTCAGGCGTTTTACAGCGGCGCCCGCCAGCGCGGGTACGACGAGGTCATGGTGGCGTCTCGGCTTTCGGAAGGCCCGGCCAAGGTCTTCCGACTTTGGGGACAGAAGGGCGCTATTCTGCCGGGATTCGACGCGGACCTGTTCCTGCTTGACCCAGAAGAGAGCTGGACGATTCGGGCTGAAGACCTGCTGTACCTGAACCAACTCTCCGCGTTCGTCGGGCTCTGCGGCAAGGGCGCGGTGAAAACGACGATTCGCCGCGGGCAGGTCGTCTGGGACGGAGAAAAGATCGTTTTTCCGTCCGGCGGACAGCTCGTGACGCCGGTTTTATCTAAGAACTGAACACGAGAAAGGCGCTGCTCATTTTGGTCTGCTCCCCGTCAATAGGACAGTGAAAAATCAAAAAGTCCCGTACCGCCAGTCGAGTAATCGGCTGGCGGTTCTTTTACGCCGCAA
>NZ_AWWC01000028.1:0-77103 GCF_000468895.1 Jonquetella sp. BV3C21
AACTCCTAAACGATGCGCGGCCCCTAAGCCCCGCTTGCCTTGTCGCTTCTGTGCAGCTGATTTCGTCTCGGAGATAGCTTTCAACTAGAGATATTTTCAAAGCTGAGTCTATCTTGCTTTTTCTGGGCATAGAAATACCCCCCAAGTAGGTTTTATATTTCCCTGTCCTACTTGGGGGGAGCATATCAGTTCAAGGAGTGGCCTTCTTTATGGCAGCACAGAACGCAGTGCAAATGCACCGCCTAGCCGCCTTACAACAAAATCATAAAGCCTCCGCAAGCACAGCCCATAGCCACGGTTAGGGGGCCTGCGCGGTCTTACGCGTTTCATAATGGTTTTAGTTTTGTCTCTTCACGAGCTATTCTTGCATCATGCAAGCTCGCTTTGCTCCATGAGTCTTCTTACGCCCTTCTCCTCGTTACAGATGAAAGGGCCTGTTTTAAGTCTCGACGGGGCAAGCTGAGCTTTTCTATCTTTTCGATTGAGTTAACAGGGACGTTCTAATCTCGTCACGGCCCAAATTTGGCCGTCTGTTTTTCTTTGGGCCGCTTCAAGTCTTATTTTGGAGCCGTTTTGGCCTAGAAGCCGTTAAAACAGACGCGACATCTTTTAACAATGATATCTACAAGCCCGGTAAAAATAAAGTCCCGTGCGACCTTGTCGCACGGGACTTTTAATTTTTTGGCGCGCCGGGCAGGATTCGAACCCACGACCTTCTGGTCCGTAGCCAGACGCTCTATCCAGCTGGGCTACCGGCGCTCGTTGTCAGTGGCGGAGAGAGAGGGATTTGAACCCTCGGACCCGAAACGGGTCACACACTTAGCAGGCGTGCGCCTTCGACCTCTCGGCCATCTCTCCGCTCCATGAAACAGACGATATTGTAAGCCGAGTGTCGTTTTCTGTCAAGCCGCGCGCGTGCTTCTACGACGTATCGCGTTACTTAGATTCTGTCGGCTGAGCTTCCTCAGCCTTCGGAGCTTCGACTGCCGGAGCCTCTGCGGGCTTGGCCTCTTCGGCCTTCGGAGCTTCAACTGCCGGAGCCTCTGCAGGCTTGGCCTCTCCAGCCTTCGGGACTTCGACTGCTGGAGCCTCTGCGGGCTTAGCTTCCTCGGCCTTCGGAGCTTCTACCGCCGGGGCCTCTGCGGGCTTGGCTTCCTCAGCCTTTGGTGCTTCAGCCGCCGGAGCCTCTGCGGGCTTGGCCTCTTCGGCCTTCGGTGCCTCAACCGCCGGAGCCTCTGCGGGCTTGGCCTCTTCGGCCTTCGGTGCCTCAACCGCCGGAGCTGCTGTCGGCTTCGGTTCCTCGGCCTTGGGCGCTTCAACCGCGGGGGCTGTTGCGGGCTTGGCCTCTTCGGCCTTTGGTGCCTCAGCGGCCGGAGCCTCCGCGGGCTTAGCTTCCTCAGCCTTCGGAGCTTCTACCGCCGGGGCCTCTGCGGGCTTGGCTTCCTCAGCCTTTGGTGCTTCAGCCGCCGGAGCCTCTGCGGGCTTGGCCTCTTCGGCCTTCGGTGCCTCAACCGCCGGAGCCTCTGCAGGCTTGGCTTCTTCAGCCTTCGGGGCCTCTGCTGCCGGTTTAGCGGCGTCTGCAGCCGGGGCGGCCGTTTCTTTTTTCGGCGCTTCCGGTTTGGGGAAGACGTCCGGATCGATAATCTCAACTTTAACCTTGTCTTTCAGGGCGGTGAGGAACTCCTGCTGTTTAACCATCCGGGCCTGATTCAGAGCCAGCGCTTTCAACTGGGGCTGGGCCTCTTCAAACGTGAGAGTTTTCTCTGTCGTTGCGCCGACGCGGCGGAAGATCAAGAAATCGCCGTCGGCAATCTGCTGAAGCGTGTAGTCTCCGTCCTTCATGGTGCCAAGGAACGGGAATCGCTCTTTGACGTCGGTGTCGGACACAAAGCTGGTCATCTTGCCGTCGGTAGAACCGATCTTGTTGTCGCCGGCCTTGTCGGCGGCAGTTTTCCAGTCTTCACCCGCTTTAACAGCGGCGAGGAACGCCTCGGCGGCCTCTTTGGTCCTAAATTCGGCGTGATGGCCCTCAACGCCGGACGGGCGGTAGACCATGGGCTGCTTCATGGTAACAAACAGGTCGTACAGGCTCTTTACCTGCTGATCGTCGACGGTCGCCGACTCGCTCTCCTGCGTCAGCAGCTGGCGGACGGCCAAGTCATGGGCCAAGTTGGCCTTTACCTGTTCGAGAGAAGAACCAGTGGCTCGAAGGTTCGCCAAGAAGGCTTCCTTGGTGACGTACTGGACTTCAAGCTGTTTCAGCTGTTCGTTGACCTGAGCTTCCGTCGGCTCAATGCCCCGTTCTTTAATGGCTTTGTCGAGGGCAATCTGGGTTGCCAGCGAGTCCAAGGTCTGCTGGTAGACAGCCGGCAGGTTCTCCTGCGTCAGCTTGATGTTGTTGCGCTCCGCGTAGCCCTGCATGGCTTTGTGAAGCTCGCTCAGCTTGTACTCGCGCCCGTCAATGCTGGCTACAACGTGATCCCGGACGCCTTTGTTCTTTTCATCATGCCTGCCCACCCCGTACATGAGCGGGATCGAGAGGCCGAACGCGACAAGAAACGCTACCAGAATCCATTTAATCTGAGTGCGAAGAGAAGTGAGAATCACCGTGCTGTCCCCTTTCAAACCGTTGAAGTCTGCCGCAAATCGCTACAGATTTTACCATAAATTACCGTTCCTGAGGCCTTAGACGTCAGCCAGAGTTTTTCCCGTTTTCGTCTCCACAGCCAGCGGCACAGAGAGTTTTACCGCGCCAGTCATGAGTTCGGCGAGTTTCTTCCCCACCGGCTCAGCGTTCTCCGGCGTCGTCCGGCAGACGATCGAGTCGTGAACCTGCAGGACCATCGGAACTCCGGCGGCCGCCAGCTCTCGGTCGACGGTGATCATAGCCATTTTAGTGATGTCGGCCGCGGTCCCTTGCACAGGCGAGTTGATCGCCACGCGGCGAGCGTGCCCCCGATCGGTCTGACGTCCCGTCGCCACTTCGTCCAAGGGACGAATCCGGCCATAGGCGGTTTGGCTGTAACCCCGCCGTCGGGCCTCGGCAACCGTCGCGTCCACGTACTCCCGAACGCCCGGAAGGGCGGCAAAGTAGGCGTCCATGATTCCGCGGGCTTCAGCTTGACCGACTGACAGCCGGTCGGCCAGCCCGAAGGCGCTCATGCCGTACAGCAGGCCGAACGTGACAGTTTTGGCCATCCGGCGCTGTTCTTTGGTGACGCTGTCCGCCGGGATGCCTAGGATCATCGCGGCCGTTTCGGTGTGAATGTCCCGACCGGCCTCAAAGATCTCCCGCAGGCGGCGTTCGCCGCTCAGGTGAGCCAACACGCGCAGTTCAATTTGGGAGTAGTCCGCCGCCACGAAGACGCCGCCCGGGCCGGCGGTCAGGCACCGACAGAGCTGTCCGCCCAGCTCGCTGTAGTTGGGCAGGTTCTGCAGGTTCGGATCCCGGCTGCTGAGCCGCCCCGTTCCGGTGGTCTGAGCCTCAAAGGTGCTGTGAACCACCCCGTCTCGAGACGCGGCAGCCAAGGGAACGGCAAAGCCTGACAGCATTTTTGAAAGCTCCCGGTGCTCAAGCAGGAGCGCTGGCACGGGGCAGATGTCGCCGACTGAGCGACAGAGCGTTTCCAACACGGACACGTCGGTAGAGTACCCTTTCTGGGCGGTTCGCTTGATGACCGGCAGGCCGAGTTTTTCAAACAGCAGTTCGCCCACCTGTTTGGGCGAGTTCAAGTTAATTGGCCCGCCGGCGTAGGTCAGTATTTCGCCGCTCACCCGGTCGAGGGACGCTTCCAGCTGAGCGGTAAACGCGACCATCGCCGGGCCGTCCAAGTGGACGCCCGCCTGCTCCATTCGGACCAAGGCCGGAAGGAGGGGCAAGTCGACCGTCTTCATCAGGTCGGTCATGCCGTAGCTTTCAATTTTTTCGTTCAAGTCCTCGGCGAGGGGAAACAGCCGCAGCGTCCGCTCCGGGCCAAACGGCAGCCCGTCGGCCAAATCAGGCAGGCCGTGAGCCGTCAGGTCAGGGTGCAGAAGGTAGTGGGCTGTCTTCAAGTCCCAACTGCCAGAAAGGCCGGTCAGGCCGAACAGCCGCTTTAAGTCAGAACAGTAAACTTTTCGGCGCGACAGGACGCCGCTCTCCCCTTTCAGTTCGGCCAGCGGTCCGCTCCACCACTGGCCGCCGGGCGCGCAGATGCTGGCGGTTTCCCCGTCGTCCGACACGTCCACGGCCAACCGGGGCGCGCCAATCAGCGTAGTCAGCGGAACTTCTTCGGCCGGCTCAGGGTACAGGACGATCGTTTCGACGTCGTCGACCTGCGGTTCGTCGGCTCCCTGCCCTTCGGATGCGGCCTGAGTCGGAAAAAACGGCCGGGCCAGTCGGTGGTTAATCGCCAGCCCGTCAAGCACGGCGTTAAAGCTCTTTTCGTCCGGCTGGGCCGACTGGTTTTCAAACTGGGTCATGTCCACGTCGCAGCGAAGTTTCGTCAACTTTCGGGTTTCGAGAGCCTGAGCGCCGAACTCGCCCAGCTTTTTTCGCAGCGCCGGAGTCTGTTCGTCGGCGTGCTCCAAGATTCCCTCAATGGAACCGTAAGACGAGAGCAGGCGCTTTGCCGTCTTGTCGCCCACGCTCGGCACGCCGGGCACGTTGTCCACCTTGTCACCGACAAGCGCCAGGTAATCGACCATCAGGCGGGGGGGAAGCCCCACTCTTGGGCGAACGACTCAGCGGTTACGATTTCGACGTCCGAGACGCCCTTGGCCGGCCTGAGGATCGTCACTCCCGGCCCCAGCACCTGAAGTATATCCTTGTCCGATGACAGGATCAGGATCTGGGCGTCCTCGCTCCACTGGCAGGCCGCCGCGCCGATCAGGTCGTCCGCTTCCAGCCCGGCGGACTCCATCACGTCGATCCCGGCGCTCGCCAGCAGCTGATGGATAATCGGCATCTGCTCGCTGAACTCCGGCGGCGTGGCCGGGCGGTTCGCCTTGTAGTCGGCGAAGAGCTCGTGGCGAAACGTCGGGCCCTTCATGTCAAACGCCACGACAACTCTGTCGGGCTGGTGAGCCGTTACGGCTCGGCCCAGCATGTTGAAGAAGCCGACGGCCGCGTTGGTGTGCGTCCCGTTGGGCGCCGTCATTTCCGGCAGGGCAAAAAACGCCCGAAACGCGATGCCATGGCCGTCAACAAGAAGTATTCGCCGTTCTGTCATCTTCCAAGCCTCCTCGGTCATTCTGCGTTTATTGTACCCTACTGGCCCGGCAGATCGCAGGAAAGGTCTTTCGGCCCGTTTGATTCCATTCCCCGGACAGGTATAATAGTCATCTACAACCATTGATTGTAAATACTGTGGAAATGATTCACAAGGAGGATCTTCCGACCATGAACAACACGGTGCGAGTTCGTTTTGCCCCCAGTCCGACCGGAGCGCTTCACATCGGCGGCGCCCACACGGCCCTTTTCAACTGGCTGTGGGCCCGTCACTGCGGCGGCTCTTTTATCCTTCGGATTGAAGACACCGACCGGGAGCGGTCCACCGCCGAGTACGAAGAGACCATTATGTCGGGCATGAAGTGGATGAACCTTGACTGGGATGAGGGCCCCGACGTCGGCGGCAGCTTCGGACCGTACCGTCAGACCGAACGGCTTGGCCTGTACCGCCAGTACGCTCAGCAGCTTTTGGACGAAGGGAAGGCCTACAAGGACGGCAACGCGGTCATCTATCGGGTGCCGCTCGGGCTCGACATCGGCTTCGACGATCAGGTATTCGGCCACATCGACGTGAAGAGCGACTCGCTCATCGACGGGCGAAACGGCCAGATGAAGGACATCGTCCTTATCAAGAGCGACGGCTTCCCCACCTACAACTATGCCGTCGTCGTGGACGACCACACGATGAACATCACCCACGTCATCAGAGGCGACGACCACGTGTCCAATACGCCCAAGCAGGTTCTCCTGTACCGCGCCTTGGGCTGGAACATGCCCCAGTTCGCCCACCTGCCGATGATCCTTGGGCCGGACAAGAAAAAACTGTCCAAGCGCCACGGAGCGACCAGCGTTTACGAGTACCGCGACCTCGGCTACATGCCCAGCTCGATCTTCAACTTCCTCTGCCTGCTCGGTTGGGCGCCTGCCGGCGACGTGGAAATTTTCGACCGGGATCTGGCCGTCGAACAGTTCCAGCTGTCCGACATTATCCGCAAGCCGTCGGTCTTCGACATGGACAAGCTCAACTACATCAACGGCGCTCATCTGGCAAAACTGCCGACAGCCCGAAAACTTGAGCTCGTCAAGCACTTCTGGGAAGACGAAGGGATCGACTGCTCGAACCTGTCGATGGACTACTTGGACAAAGCGTTCGCCCTGATGGGCGGCCGCGGAAAGACCTGCCGGGAGCTGGCCGAGTTCTCCGACTACTTCGTCGGATTCGCGCCGGTCACCAAACGGTACGACGCGTCGGATCTGACCGATGACGACCGCGCTCTCCTGCGGAAGTTCTTCACCCAGATGACCGCCCGGCCGGAGTGGATTGGCCACCAGCTGGAAGAGTTCGCCCGCCAGTGGTGCACCGACAACGGCTGCAAACTTAAGCAGGTCGCCATGCCCCTTCGGTGGTGCCTGACCGGCTATAAAGTCAGCCCGGGCATCTTTGAAATCGCCGAACTTCTCGGCCGGGAAGAAACGACCCGCCGGCTGTCCCACTGGGGACTCATCGAACGGTAAAAAGCAAAAAGAAGAAGCGCAGGAACCCGTTAAAAGGTTCCTGCGCTTCTTTTGTCTGTGCCGCTAGGCCCGAACATCTGCCCCCGGGCAGAGGTCATTTCGCTCAGCACGGCGTGATGCCCGCCAGCCGGTCGGTAATCATTTTGTACACATCACTTTTTCGGATGGACGGGTTCATCTTGGCGAGCGAATAGGCCGTCCGATCCCGATTATCCCGAATATCCAGCTTCGCCCCTGCGAGAATCAGCAGCCGAACCACCTCAGGATTAACGTTTTTGTTACCGCACGCCCGAACTAACGCCGTCTGTCCCTGCTCATCCTGAGCGTTCAGCGTCTTCAGCCCGCCTGAAACGAGCACGTGATACAGCACTTTCTGATTTTGGTTCTCAGTCGCCGCCATCAGAGGCGTCGTCCCGTCCTTTTCGGTCCAAGAAGCCGACGCCCCGTCCGAAAAATCCCCAGTCGCCTGCTCGAGAGTCCCAGACCGCAGACGATAAAAGAAGTCAACAGGCCGAACGGCGCCCCATGCCGTCGAAGCGACCAGCTGGGCAGCAAGAATACACATTGCCAGACGTCTCATTTCTGACGCCCCCTTCCACGCTTTTCTACGTTCTATTGTATCAGATGGGATTTTTCACAATTATTTTCCAATAAAAATAACCAGAGCCACGCCGAAAAGGGACATGAGAACTGCTATAATTTTGTTGCGCGTTATTACGCAACTAGGGCGACGGCATCTCAGAGATTCTTTGACCTCACAGAAAGGGGTACTCTTGTGAAAAAATCTCGTATTACTCCGCTCGTTCTCAGCACGATCGTACTCGCGGCGACCAGTGCATGGAGCTGCACGGACGTTCTCGTTGGCCGACTGGCCTCCGCAGACGGCTCGGTCATCACATCCCATACGGCTGACGGCGCGTTCTACAACGCCCGCGTCACCTTTATCCCGGGAGGCAAGCACGAAAAGGGTTCCACCACGCCTGTATTCTGGAACATCACCAACGAAGAGTACGGCGATCCGGTGAAAATCGGCGAGATTCCTCAGGTAGAAGAAACCTACGGTTACTACAACGTCGGGTATCCCTTCATGAACGAATGGGGACTGGCGTTCGGCGAGAGCACCGTCTCCCAGAAGATGGAAATGAAGTCCTTCCGTCCCGACGCCAAGGCCATTCTCACCATTGAACAGCTTGAAGTCTTGGCGCTGCAGCGCTGCAAGACGGCCCGCGAAGCCATCAAGACGATGGGAACGCTGGCCGAGAAATACGGCTTCCTCGGCTCCTGCGACTACGAAGGCGAAAGCCTTTGCATCGCCGACACGAAGGAAGCGTGGGTCTTTGAGCTCCGTTCCGTCGGGTTCACCTGGCAGCCTGACAGCGGCAAGCCCGGCGCCATTTGGGTCGCCCGCCGCGTTCCTGACGACATGGTTACGGTGACCTGCAACGTCAGCCGTATCCAGGAAGTTCACCCCGAAGACACCGAAAACTACATGGCGAGCGAAAACTACCAGCAGTTCGCCATCGACATGGGCTGGTGGGATCCCAAGAGCGGCGAGCCCTTCAACTGGACGAAGGCCTATTCCCCCCTGCTGGGCGGCTGGGCGATCTCGTCCGACTGGGTCCGCAACCGGCTGTACTACACCTACAGCAAACTTGATCCTGACCGCGAGTGGGATCCTTGGGCAGAAGTAACCAGTTACCCGTTCGCCATCAAGCCGAAGAAGAAAGTGTCCGTTCAGGACGTGCAGGAACTCCTGCGGTCTCACATGGACGGAACGATTTTCGACATGTACAACGCCGACCAGTGGTTCATCAGAGACGGCGACCAGCTGGCGAAGAGTCCCTTGGCCTCTCCGTTCCCCACGTCAGCCCAGCGCCGCCTGCTGCAGATCCCCTACTCGCGCCCGATCGCCAAGTGGGACTGCGCCTACAGCTTCGTCGCCCAAGTGCGCGACGGCATGCCGAAAGAAGCCACGACGGTTCTGTGGTTCGGCTACGACAACCCGCACACGACCTGCTACGTGCCCATTTACAACGGCGTCGTCGACACGCCGAAGTCTTGGCGCACGTTCGATCGGAATCTTTACTCGCCCGACTCGGCGCAGTGGAAGTTCATGCTCGTTGACGACCTGGCGCTCGAAAAATACGCCAGCAGCATGAAAACCTTGACGAAAGTCAGAACTCCGCTGGAAAAGAAGATGGTCGAGGACGTCGCCCAGATGGACGAAAAACTCAAGGCCGAGAAGGATCCGGCCGCCCGCACCAAGATGGTTACCGAGTTCACCAACAAGTGCATGACTGAAGTCGAAGAGGCTTGGAAGAACCTCGGCTATCAGCTCATCAGCGACAACACGAACAACAAGTAGCCCGTCTCTCCGCCGCCCGCGCGTTGCCCTGCGCACAACTCGGCCCTTTTCGGACGAGCATTGGCCCGAAGCGTTTTCGCTTCGGGCCTTTTCTGTGCCCTGTTATCGAGCTCAAAGCCCGCCCCTCAGCCCGGCGGGCTGCTCGAGGAGCCTCAAACGTTGCGGTCTGAAATCTAGAACGTATAATATTAGAAATACAAAAGATCGACCTGGCCGCGGCAGCCGGAAGCTTTTTTCAGTGCAGTTATTCATGTTGGCAACAGTTCAAAGGAGGAGATCCCATGAAGTTCAACACGTCTCGCTTTCACGTCTTAGCGGCTCTTTCCTGCGCCGTCTCTTTGGCTTTGCTTGCCGTCGCTTATCCCTCCTCGGGACAGGCCGGCACGCTGAAAGACCTGCTCGGCAAATTCACCGGGAAGACGCCGGGGGCAAATCAGCCCGCCGGCCAGCCAACCGGCCAAACGTCAGGCCAGAACGGTTCAGGCGGCTCGCTCAAAGAGTTCGTCTTATTCGACACGAACGTTCAGCTCCCGATAGCAAAGATCCAGCTGCCGGCAGATTGGAGCGTCAGCACAAAAACAAGCTGGAACGCTCAGGCAGACAATCCGGTAACGTTTTACGTTCGAGCCCAAGCGCCCGACATGAAGGAAACGCTTAGCCTTTCTACAGGATTTTTTATGACCTATCAGTATATTAACGCTAGTGGTATGGTCATCACTTCTGATATGACCGCCCAGATGTACGGCAACTCTCCGATGGCAAAAATCCTTTACCCCAATCACGTCGTTGACCTGAACGAGTTCATGCAGCAAACAATCCCAACGCTCATGCAGATTTCCCCGTCGCCCAACGGCAAAATCACCGACGTGCGGGTTCTTGAGGCAAAGGTCTATCCCAAACAGGGGAACGTCTTGCCGGAAGGCATGATTACAAAGCAGAGCGTTGCCGATGGCACCGCCGTGTACCAGCTCAAAATCAACGGCGAAGATTTTTACTCGCTCGCGTACTTCAAGAACTACAGCACGCTGATCAACCAAGATGGGATGGGCTATGTAGCCGTATTTGGCCCGAGCGGGATTTTCGGGTACGACATCCCCGTCTCCAAAGGCCCACTGCAGAACGCGGCGCAGGAGTTTATCCGCATGGTCAATAGCTACAAGGAAGACCCGTACTGGCAGAGCCTGAGCACCCAATTCACAACGGCCGTGCAGCAGCAAAGGCAGCAGGCCCGCAACAGACAAACCCAGCAGATGATCGACACCAACAAGTACATCGCCGAACAGCGGCAAGCGACCATTCGAAACCGCCAGCTGAGCCAAGAGCGGGTCAACCAAGGCTGGAATGACGTGCTCACCGGAACTTCCCGGGGCGTCAACACCGCGACAGGCAAGGAGCTGACCTACAGCAGCGACTTCAACCACACTTGGGCGGACCAAGACAACCGCATTTACCAGACAAACGGGAATGACAACCCCAACCAGATCCCCGCGCTCAACGGCGGCGGCGCCACGTGGACCGAAGTCCAGTCCCGATAGCGCTCCCTCAGTAGGATAAAAATGACGCCAGAAGCTCATTGGAGCTTCTGGCGTTTTTTTATTCACTGCAGCCCGCCACTTTGGGCGCAGAAGAGTTCAACGTCAAAAGGGCAGGACGGCGCACGCCGTCCTGCCCTTAGGCTATTCATCTTATGCCAGCATGCTCTCCATGAACCAGATCTCCTTGCTGTAGCCAGCAATGTGATCTTCCATTATATTGGCCAGAGCGAAATTATCTTTCTCGTCCGCCTCGGAGCGGATCTCAAGGGCCAGCTTCTTCATTTCCTTCACGTACTCAAGGGCGATGGTCACCGCTTCTTTGACGTCCCAGCTCTTGTCCTCCAGCTCCTTCACGGAAGCCAGCTCAAGGCTCTGCTTGACCGACGCCTTCGGAAACTCGCCCTTCATTTTCTGCAGCTCGGCCACCTCGTCCATCTTCTCAAAGACCTCGTCGTACAGGGACTCAAGGTACTCGTGCACCTGCTTAAAAGCGAAGCCCTTCACGTTCCAGTGCAGGTTGTGCAGCTTAATGTTGCCAACGACCAGATTTGCCAAATAGATATCAAGTTTTTTCATAAGAACACCCTCCTCAATAATTTTAATGTGTTTGCCTCAACGACACGCATATCCTATCACCCGAAGAGATTTGCCACTATAATAAGAATGCTTACTATTATCATATAGCTTTATGCGGATTAGGGGAACTAATCTCTGCATACCCTCTTCTCAACTGCTGGAAACGCCAGCTTCCGCAAAGCTTTCCTAACGGCTAGCCGTTCCTCTTGTGTGATGAGAAGTCCCTCGTTTTCCGCAAGCGAGAAACTTTTTTCTGTGCCGAGAATGAATCGGTGTCTTCTAATGTCCTTTCTGAGCCACCTCTTTTTCATCTGGCTCGGGCATGCGGTAAACGTCTATCAAACGGCCTGAGCTGTCTTTCCACGCCGTCCAGCCGTTGGTACTTCGCCCCAAGACAAGCGCTCCTGCGGCGGACGGCGAACTGCAGGGGACATCTTCCTGCAGTATGTTCTCCTCTATTCGTGCGTTCCCAATAAAACCGGGCTGCACTTTGCCGTCAGCGAAGGGAACGCAGACGCTTCCCCTCTCGACGATGAAGGTGCCATTCTCAACGTGCATCGTGGCTTTTATTTTGCCAAAGTTCTTTTTGCTTCCAGAAATAAAATACTGCCCGTCCGGGAGCTTGTTCCAGTCTTCTCTCTCCCGGCGTTGACGGTCAGCTATGGCAAAGCTATTCTCCTTCGTCTTGTTCTTTGGGTACACTTGGCGCCCTTCAAAAGACGCAAGCAGCTGAACGACCAGCTCGATATCGAGGGCAAACAATTCGGAATTAGGAACGCGGTTCTTGCTGAAGATCTCATCAAGCAGTTTCTCTTTTTCGTCATACTCATCCACTTCAATAGCAAATCTCCGCTGCAGACCGACCACGTTGAAGTATCCGTTCCGCTCAAGGTTATACATTCTCGATTCAAAGTTCTCCGTCCCCGTCTTGCCAATCTTGATCAGTCCCGGAACAACGGTCGACATTACATAGATGATTCCCTTTGCCATCCGAATACGCCCGTCCTTTCCTCTCTGTTCCTCTTTCCATCTTCAAAACCGCCCGAGGCTCTTTAAACAGGCTGAATTTATCCATCTTAGCCTCTCGTAACTCAACCTAATATGTGTTTATCATAACACGATAAACATCTGTGACTCCTTCTCGAGCTTGAACGCCGAAGGCCTATCCTGCCTGAGCGGTTCTCCGCTTTCGGTCTTCGCTGAAATTTGTCTTTACGCTGGCTGCACTTCTAGAAGCGCCGGCTCCGCCAGACGAAACAACCTATTAGCATATTCGATAACAGATTGACAAGCAGGTAGCGTCGTCGGAGGGCACGGTTTTTATCATGCCAAAAGGTTTCACGCAACAGTGCTTTCTTCAGACGAGGGACCGTCACAGAATTTTCCGCGCTACGCGGGATTCGTCCGCCCGGCCAAAGATTCTTTAAAGGAAACTTATCTATTCTATGTTAGATTGCGCATTAACTCCTTTCGGAATATAATTATTAACAGCTGAGATGTCTTTAACCTTCATTCTTTATTGTCATGTGAAGTTCCACGGGGAGGGAGATAGCTGCAGCGGACTGTCTGATACCAAACAAAAGTGCGGAGATGATGTGGGATGACGAAAGTTGAGTTTATCAACACGTGCCCTTGCTGCGATGGGTACGGCGATGTTTTGAGGGATCTTCAGAAGCGCTTTCCAGACAAAATCGACTTGAAGATCTACTACGTTGGCAAAGATTTCGATTATCTGCCGAAGTACGGTCCGATCACGCGAGGAACGATGATTATCAACGGCACGGACCGCTATGAGGATTTGAGCCGCCGCTCTATCGAAAAGATCATCTCAGAGGCGATCGGCGAGGAGTTATGAAGCTTTTCTTTCAATACTGTTGGGAAATGCTGAAAACGAGCGGGCCGTGGTTGATTATCAGCTTCCTGCTCTGCGGCGTGCTCCACGCCGTTTTGCGCCCGGAAGCGCTGCAGCGCTCTCTTGGCAACAAAAAATTTTCTTCTATTGTGAAGGCGACCGTCTCCGGGATGCTGCTTCCTATCTGCAGCTGCGGCGTGGTTCCGCTCTCTCTCGGGCTGTACTATTCAGGCGCGTATCTGGGACCGACGTTGGCATTTCTGGTCGCGACGCCAATCATCAATCCGGCAGCCGTGATTCTGGCTTACGCCATGCTCGGGCCTCAGATCGCGACGGTCTACCTGCTCAGCGGTTTTATCATTCCTGCCACGATCGGCGTCATTGGAAATGCTCTGGGAGGGCCTGAACTTCAATCGCCGATGGCCGCGGGACTGGCGGGAAACGCCGAACAAGCGCATGATTACAAACTTCAGCCGCTGGC
This sequence comes from Jonquetella sp. BV3C21, assembly GCF_000468895.1. Taxonomy (NCBI): domain Bacteria; kingdom Thermotogati; phylum Synergistota; class Synergistia; order Synergistales; family Dethiosulfovibrionaceae; genus Jonquetella; species Jonquetella sp. BV3C21. The sequence continues at coordinate 13,534 of NZ_AWWC01000028.1, forward strand.
CCAACGCCTCAAGGGCGGCTTGGAGTGGGGATTCAACGATCTTGCCGTTCAGACCTGTCGATTTATCCTCGTTGGCACGGCTTTTGCCGCGCTTTTGCTTGCCGTCATGCCGGTGTCCTTTATCCTCGACTACCTCAGCAATCCGCGTCTGGTATCGCTGTTGGGCATTACGCTGCTCGGTTGTGTAATGTACGTGTGCGCTTTGGGACATATCCCGTTTATCGCCGCGCTGGTCAGCGCAGGAGCTGCCCCAGGAGTTGCCGTGACATTTCTCCTGTCGAGCGTGGCCACAAATTTTCCCGAGATGGTCAGCATCTGGCGTCTGATCGGCAAAAGGGCTGTCGTTATCTACACTGGAACTCTGGTGGTTTGTGGCCTGATCTTTGGTTCCATCACGAATTACCTCTTCGCGGAGCGTTTTCGGCCGATCTTTGACCTCTCGCATTCGCAGGGGCAAATCGATTTTGCGTACAAGTTTTCCTTCGATTTTTCCGACCGATTCAAGCTGTTCTGCGCCCTGCTCGTTCTCGGCATTGGATGTTACGGCTGGTTCCTTCACGTGTGCCGCACGCTGCGTCGGAGAGCTTAATGAGAAGGCCGCGAATATGGCTCCAAGCGGCGCGTCTGTCGGTACTGGTTGGGCTGTTTTTGAACGGCTTGGCGTATCGCGTTTGGGCTGCGCCGGTTTCGTCTCTCATTGAGCGTTTCCAGGAGTGCGTCCCCGACCGCGAAATCCTTCTGACGCTCGCAGGAGACTGCGACGCCGACGGTATCGAAGACCTTGTCGTCATGTACCGGGAAAACGAAAACGAAAACCGAATGGTCGCGGTGTATTCCAGCAACGGGAATTTTCTCGTTTCCGAGTGGACCCGCGCACCGCTCGAGAACTACCGGATGCAGTGGCGGGATATCGATGAGCGGCCGCCGGTCGAGCTGTTGGTCTCCGGGCAAAAAGGCATCCATATTGGTTTTGCTGTTTTTCGCTTCGTCGAGGGGAAATGGATCAGTCTCTTCGGCGAGGGCATGGAAGACTGTTGCTAAACGTGTGTTTTATCTATCCCCCACAAAGGAGAGTTTTTTGAACATGAAAAAGAGTCTTGTCGCACTGGCGTTATCCATCGCACTCGGAACCGTCTTGACCGCTTCGTCAGCAATGGCCGTTGACAATGAAAGCATCGTTGCGGCGATGGTATCAAAGTATTCGCTCGAGCCGCTCCCAAAGGAAGACGCCGACTACACGGTCAACCTCGGCTACTACAACTGTGACCACATGACCGCTGCCTGCATCGGCAAAGATTCCGGCATTTTCAAGGCGCTCGGCATGAAAGTAGAAATCACCGGCAACGGAAAGGTCCCCGAAGCGATGAGCGCCGGAAGAATGGACATGGCCTATGCCGGTTGGACGACCACGCTCCGGGCAGTGCAGGTCGGCACGCCGCTTTTCATTGCCGCCGAAAACCACACCGGCGGCGCGGAGTATCTGGTGTGCAGCTTTAAGATTAAGACCCCACATGACTTGATCGGCAAAAAAATCTGCGCCGGCGGAGACACAGCAAATGACTTGAACTGGCAGGAATGGACTGCCCAGCTGGGGATCCCGAATGATATTAAGAACTACGAGAATTATTCGATGAGCGATGCGGACGCGTATTTTGCGATGGTGGCCGGCAAACTGGACGCGTTCACCTGCTGCGATCCGTGGGGTTCTATGGCCGAGTACGAAAAAACCGGCTGGGTCATGGTGCGCCAGAACACCCAGCGCGAGAGCGGACACGGCACGTGCTGCAAAGTCTGCATGAACTACAACTTCGCTAAAAAGCACCCCAAGCTGGCCAGCCGAATGCTGCTGGCCCACACGCTGAGCTTACAGTTCATGTACCTGCACCCGTACAAGGCCGCCCAAATTTTCTCCGCGAATTACAACGTGCCACTCGAAGTTGGCCTGATGACGCTGTACAAAAAGCTTAACGAAGAGGGCCGGACTCTCAGCTGGAAGCTGAACCGCCAGTACATGCAGAACCAGCTCGACACCATGAAGAAATACCACGTCCGCGACGACATCAATTCGGTGAATCTTGATGACTACATCGACCTCACGTACTTCAACGCCAGCGGCGCGATTGACTTTGACAAGTTCATTGCAGAGCAGGTTGACCCAGTCTTCCCGCTGGGAATGAGCTACAAAGATTGGAGAGCGAAGGCCGTCGCGGTTGACGGTATCGTTGAATAGGCGATTTATCCCCCTCTTCGCCATTCTTGGCGCCGCGTTGGCCGTTACGCTCTTACAGGAAATAACGCCGCGGCGCGCGCCACGAGAATACCTGAAAATCGCCTGCGGCAACGATCTGGCGGGGCACGTCATCGCCCACGCCGCACAGGATTACTGCGCGAAGGCGAAAGCTGTCGATATGAACCGCCTCTCGTTTTTACAGCTGAGCGACTGCTGTGGAACACAGGCCGAGTTCGCGTTGGCCGGCGGCGATTTCGATATGGCGGTGCTGTGCCCTGACGCGGCACAAAAGTTCCTTGGGACCGGCGCTCCCTTTCGGATTTTCGGCCCGCTGGTGAAAAACGCCAACGTTCTCGTCAGCCGGGGAAACAATACCCCACGATCGGTTGGATATATGAGCGGACGAGTGCTTCAATACGAGGCCCTCGTCCGCACCTTAGGACGGACGGCAGAACTGCACCCAATCGCGGCTCCGGCCCTGCCGTATGCGCTGGAGTGCGGGGCCGTAGACGCCGTGGTCCTTGACGCCGCTGACGCGATCAGGCTGCCGCAGTACGTGCTCCGTCCCCTGCCGAGCGGCGCGCCAACAGCGGTGCTCCTCGTTCACAACGACGCGCTTCAGGGCCAGAACTTTAAAAATTTCATTCGGTTTTACAACGACACGGTCAGGAGGTTAGAAGGTTCTCTCTGCAACGGACTCTTGACGGACGTCCTGCACGTTGAACGCAGAGAAGAAACGTCCAAAGCATGGCAAAAACTGAACGTTCAATTGTTAACTCTTCCAGAAGAGGGCTCGATCTAACTGGCATCATGGGACGCAAAAAAGGCGTCGTTTACATGGTGGCGGGCACAGCGCTTGTCTGCGCGATTTGGTATTTTGTGGCAAAAGCGATCAACAGAAGCCTGATCCTTCCCGATTTTCTCACGACGATGAAAGTGTTTTTCACAGGCTGGTTTGACGGAAAAGTGATGTCAAACTTGTACATCACCCTGACCCGCGTTTTCACAGGCTGTGTCTTCGCGATCATGATCGGGCTACCATTGGGCCTTCTGATGGGCTATTCCCGCACGACTCTTGTCGCGCTGTCGCCTTATGTGAACTCGATTCGGCAGGTGCCTATCATGGCGTGGGTTCCCCTGTCCATCATCTGGTTCGGGCTGGGCGACGGCCCGACCGTCTTCATGATCACCATGAGCGCTGTTTTCCCCATTCTGATCAACACAATTTCCGGGGTCATGAACATTGATCCCAACTATAAGAACGCGGCGCGCTGCATGGGGGCGAAAACGTGGCAAGTGATGCGGGACGTCGTCCTGCCGGGAGCCTTGCCGAACTTCCTGACGGGCTGTCGCCTCGCCTTGGGGAGCGCTTGGATGTCGGTCATCTGCGCGGAGTTCATCGCCACCAGCACCGGGTTCGGCTACATCATGGTCGAAGCACAGGTGCGCATGCAGACGCCCCTCTTGTACGCTCTCATGATTATGTCAGCCCTTGTCGGCTTTGCCATTGACCAAAGCATCGTGTTGCTCGAACGGTGCCTAACAGGATGGAGATATAAAGATGGCGCAGCTGGCAATTAATCACGTCAAAAAGTTCTTCATCGAGCGGAATGGTTCAACCCATTTTGTCATCGGCGACCTTTCGTTTCAGGTGGAACAGGGGCAATTCGTCTCGCTGCTTGGACCCTCGGGCTGTGGCAAGACGACGCTTCTCACCATTATGGCTGGCTTTCAGACCTGCTCCGAGGGATCCATCACGCTTGACGGCCAGAAGATTGAAGGCCCCGGCGTCGAGCGGGGATACGTCTTTCAAAATTACGCGCTCTTCCCGTGGATGACCGTCAAAGACAATATTCTCTACTCGATGAAGATTGCCGGCGCATCGCGCAAGGAAAAAGAAGAGCGGCTCGCGGAGCTGTTGGAACTGGCGCACCTGAAGGGGCACGAGAACAAGTTCCCGATTCAGCTTTCCGGCGGCATGCAGCAGCGCGTAGCCGTTGTGCGCGCGCTGGCCAGCCGTCCTAAAGTGCTCCTGCTGGACGAACCTCTTGGTGCCATTGACTTTCAGATGCGCGAAATCATGCAGAACGAGCTTGATCTCATGGTGCGTCAAGTGGCGACGACCGTCGTCATGGTAACTCACGACGTCAGCGAGTCGGTCTTCCTCAGCGATCGGGTGCTCGTCATGGGGTCCAATGGATGCCGACTTTTAGCTGATGTTACCATCGACATGCCCCGCCCGCGCGACCGCACTTCTGAACAGTTCAAAACCTACGAGAGTGACCTCACCGACCTTTTGCGGAAGGCGTTCCGCGAGTCGAAACTTATTGAATCTGTCTAGCCACCGGCGTTTTTATCCTCTAACGGCTGTAACTGTTATTTTCCCTTTTGAGGCAGAACAGCTCTGCCCCGGCAATCAATCATGAGTGAGGAGGTTGAAGCAACATGAAGGTCGTGTATATTTTCTCAACAACAAACGCACAGCGCATTCTGGACAAGATGATTATTCCGCAGATGCTTGAGGAGCGTCACGGCGTTGAGGTCGCGGGAATGATGTTCTTTTTCGACAACACGTTCCTGCTCACGCGCGGCAGTAGCACTGGCGATCGTCTAGAGAAGATTCACAAGAAATATGGAACGATCTTGATGGCCTGCGACCTGTGCGCGATCGAGCGCGGGATTGACGACAAACTGGTCGACGGCGCGGCGATCGGCTGTTTCCCCAACCTGTACGCCACGCTCGCCTCAGCAGGAGTCGACCAGATCATCACGCTTTAAGCGCTCGCCTGAGCCTAGGCTCATTCATTATCACTCAAGAAAGGGTGTTGGTATCATAGCAAACTTTAGGGACTCGCTGACTTTCAAGAATTACGACAGGGACCGTATCATCATTGACAGCATCGCTGCGCGCTTAACCGCCGAGGAAAACGCGTTCCGCAACCGGATCATCAATTCCATTGCGGACACTCACAAACCGTTTTTCGCCGCGAACGACGCCGAAAAAGCGATGGTTAAAACGCTCCAGTCCAAAAACGCTCTGGCAATCGAAGAAGACGGCAGCGTTTCTTCTATCTACCCTGTCTCAGCCAAGCCGTCCCGCCACCTGGTGACGTTGGCCGACGGCCGCGCGGTTTACTGCATGTGCGCCATCGACGCCCTCGGCTGCGCCTTCACCTTCGATCAAGACATCGTCGTCACATCGTCCTGCAGCAACAGCGGCGTCGCGATCCGCATCGCGATCAAGGATAAAAAGATATGCTGCGCTCTGCCGGACCGAGAGGCTATCCGCGTGCTGCACTCCGACTTGAAAGCCAGCGACAACTGGGCTTCATGTTGCTGCTGCTCCATGCTCTTTTTCAAGTCCCAGCAGGATTATGACGAGTTCGCCAAGGAAAATGAAATATGCCCCTGCTGCTCCTTCTGCCTTGATCTGGAAGAAGCCTTCTCCGTCGGCCGAATGCTGTTCAGCGACAAAGAATAGCGGGCGTTGCGTCAATAAAAAGAGGTTGTCTCAGCTGGCCTGAGACAACCTCTTTTCTATTCTCTCTGCTTCGTAAGAAGAAATCGACCTATTTTGTGGAGTCGCCTCAAAACGGGCACATGCTCTGCGCTGCGTTCTTTCTTTGACAACTTGGCGCTCTGCGTAACGATTAGACAGACACAAGAGCTTTCCTCCGCTTGCTCTTTGGCAAGTAAAGACACCGTATCAAGTTCGCGCTCAGCATAGTAAAAAACATTCTGCCGCAAATGATGGCGCGTCCCGTGAAAGAGAAGGTTTAATTCATGCCAGTTATTCCAGCTTCGAGCCTCTTTCCCTGTTCCTTTCTCTATCTGATTCAACATATGCATACACGCGTGGCCTCAACGGCACGAGCTATGCGCGGCCGTCGGGTCAGCAACATACACCTTTATTGTTCAGCTTGATAAATTAGAATTACAGTTCCATCTTTTTCCATTTTCTGATTTGAGTTCTAAAAGTTCCAAAAGGAGCGACAGTATTCACGTGAATAAACTTATATACTTCCCATACTGCCGTTTTTGTAGCCTCGTCAGCCCATTTTCTCATGTGCGGTTCAAATAATTCTTCATCACTCATCCTATCAATCATTGCATTAATATAAGTGATATTCTTCTTTAATCTATCTTTCAAATCTTCTAACGATAAATGGGCGTAGGTGTCTGTAAACCACTGATATAATTCGCCAAGTTGATTCCATTTAAATTTATCCGATGGAGTTTTTACTTGAAGTCCTTTTTTCTCATCATCTTCCCACTGAATAAGTAACGTTGTCCAGCCAACTTGGTACGCAAGATTTTCAGCTGGTGTCCTATTGACGGGGAGCAGACCAATATTCCGAGAATTATCATCTTACAAAAGAATCATTATAAATAAGCTCTTGCTGTAATTATCAGCTCCGCGTGCCCTAGCGGCTGAGCATCGCCACCGTCTCAACCCCTATGGTTATGGGGAACATATCCACGCTCGTAGATGGAAACATATCAAAGATTGGCTCTCGTTTGTAGGAACATATCGACTGTAATTATTTCATTTTCAAGCCTTTATCGATAGCTTCCTGAATAATCTTATGACAACAAACTCCCAACGGATTGTTTTCTTTACAATTAGAATTTTTCATTGCCCCAGTGATGGCATTTACTTCTTTTACGGATTTCGCGCCATGCTTTACAACTGCTTCAATTACCTGATTTTCTGTGACTTCGCTACAATAACAAGCATACTTAGGATCTGCATCTTTCTTAAACCAGATAGGAACTCTAACTTGGTCTTTCAAGAATTTTATTTCATTATCTAAGTTATAGTAAACAACGTCGCAGTCCTCGTTCATGCAAATCTTATATTGATCTCCGTTAACAGCATTACGATAATCATCTACCACTAGATGTTCAACAGTTACTTTACTAACGGAAATCCCTTCATTATTACATACAGGACAATTGTCTTTAATTTGATCCGGCTTTTCTGTTTTGCATCCACAACAACATTCATTATTAATCTTCATATTCTTAGCCTCCATATTTTCATTATAATTTCTTTTTTAAACTAGGTAAAACCAATTTCATATACTTGTCATTTATTAATAGCGTCAAACATTTTAGCTGGTGTTAATTTACTTAGCTCCCTGTTGTCAGCCAACGCACGTGTAGCTTTTTTGTGTATAAACACATCAGCGTCATGTTACCCATTGCTCGGCATTCTTCTAATGAACCCAAATACATGGAATGGCAACCCTTTTTTAGACAATTTATAACCGAACATTATCAAGCTTGAAAGTTTCTTTAGATTATAAAATATATTCTCAGACAATCAAGGGTAAAGGCTTCGCCCAAATTTCGTTGAAATTTGCCCTTGACAGTCTGTTCATATATTTTATTTAATTTATGAAACTTCCAGAGCTTTTTATTCTGCTTTTCTATATTCTACTGGTGTTTTATATCCTAAAGATCCATGAATCCTTAGGTTATTATACCAATATACGTATTCTGCTAATTTTAGATTAAGTTCTTGGAAATTAGTAAAGTTCTCCTGATATATGAATTCTGTCTTCATTACTTTATTGACTGCTTCGCTTACTGCGTTATCATATGGGCTTCCTTTTTTACTTAGCGATCTTTTTATCCCAAATACCTTTAATATTTCTTCTATTTTTATATTTTTAAATTCTCTTCCTCTGTCTGTGTGAAATATTTTTATACGATTTAGTGGCTGCCTTATTGAGTAAAATGCTTCTGCTACTAGATTTGCATCTTTGTTTTTACCTGATGAGTATCCTATTATTTCACGGCTGTTTAAGTCTATTATTAAACATATATAATTCCATGTTTTTCCTACTCTTACATATGTTAGGTCGCTTACTATTGCTTCTAAATAGTCTCTATTGTCAAATTATCTATTTAAAAGGTTAGGGATGTCTTCTTCGTTGCATTTGGATCTTATTACTTTATATTGTGCTACTGTATAGTTTGAGACTAGGCCATTTTTCTTCATTATTCGGCCTATTTTTCTTCTCGATATTTTATATCCAATTTTCCCTAGTTCTTTTTTTATTTTGCGTGTTCCATAGTTGTTTCTACTTCTTCTGAATATTTCTTTTATTTCTTCTATTAGTTTTTCATCTTCATCTAATTTCACATCTTTTTCTTTGTTCAAATGATAATAGACTAAACTTCTTGTGACCCCAAGTAGTCTACACATTGCACTAATGCTATATTTATCTCGGTTCGAGATAATGAGGTCTATTTTTTGCCTAACAGTAGTGCAGCTTGCTTTAAAATATCATTCTCCATTTCAACCTGTTTCAATTTTTTACGAAGTCTGATTATCTCTTTTTGTTTCGCATCCACATTATCAAAATGGTTACTCTAAGCAGCACACCAACTATTTATTTTTTGAGTTTTAAACTTTGGTAGAAGTCTTGAACTCTTTATATTTACATAACTATTTGCCTCTATCACTATTATGACACGAAACCCTGCACAATGATCTAAAATTTTCAATTCTAACAAGTCTTTTTCAGTATTTTTAACTTCATAAAAACCTCTTTGGCAATAATGCCTAATTCTTCTTTAGTTGTTAAAATTTTTTATTTTACCATCATCGTTCCCCTGATTTTCAATTAATCTTCTTAGGTTATATAAGAAGTACATATCTTTTTAATCTTAAAGTTTTTAAGTCTTAATTTTAAAATTTTCAATCTTAGATATTATTTAAATCATTCCAAAATGCTCTAAAGCATCTTCGATTGCTTTTTCTTTTTCTTCTGGGCAATTTGGCACTCTTTGATTTTCTTTCTTACTAAAATTATAATTTTCTCTCTCTATTAGACCATGTTTCCTTTTTATTTGTGCAATATATAGGCTTGAAACTTTTAGTCCGTATTTATCTAACACATACTTTTTAATTTCTCCATAAGTTGCGTCTTTTGAAAAGTCAATTTCAGATAATTCATCTTCCCCTATTTCTATATCTAAATGATGTTCTGTATTTAGTTTGGACAACAGAGCTACCGTCTCCACATGGCTGGTTTGGGGGAACATGTCAAAGGCTCTGACCGATGAGGTGACAAGCTGATATCCGGCACTTTGCAGGCGAGCTGCGTCACGGGCCAGCGTGGCAGGGTTGCAGGAGACGTAGACGATCGACTTGATCGACGTCCCGGCGAGCCGGGCGAGCATTTCGCCGTCGCAGCCGGTACGCGGCGGGTCGACGACGAGACAGTCCTGACCTTCGAACAGATCGGACGGCAGTTTTTCCGCCGGAGAAAGGCGAAGCTCGACGTTCGTTAAGTTGTTGCCGCTCATGTTTTTCCGCGCCATTTCAACGGCAGGAGGCCATATTTCAGCGGCGGTGACGGCTCTGCTTTTTCGGGCGAGAAACGCTGTGAGCGATCCAACGCCGCAGTACAGTTCAAGCGTTCGGCTTCCGTCTGGAACAAGAGACGAGGCGTAGTCGAATAGCCGAGCGGCCTGAGCGGTGTTGACCTGAAAGAACGAGGTGCCGTCGTACTCGAGCCGAAAGGGGCCAAGGCATTCATGAACTCGGTCGGTTCCGGCGACTGGGACCGTTTCGTCTCCGATGATTCGGTTGCCCCGGCTCGGGTTGATCGAGAGGGCAAGACCGGAGAGCGCTGGCTGGCGGCTCTGAAGGTAGCGCCACAGGTCCCGCAAGCTCGCCATCCCCTCTTGGTCGGGTTTGGAGGTGACGACGAGCAGGGCGAGCAGGCCGCTGCCGTACGTTGAAGCCCGGACGACTATGTGGCGCAGCCAGCCTCGGCCGGTCTTTTCGTCGTAGGCTGAAAACCCGCCGTCCTGCACGAGGCCGCGCAGAGTGCCATAGAGCTGAGCCGCTTGGTCGCAGACTAACGGGCAGGTTTCAATGGGAACGATATCGTGAGTTCCCATTTTGAAGAAGCCTGTCGTTTCGCCGCTGGCCGTCCTGCGAACCGGGAAGGAGGCTTTGTTCCGGTAGCCCCACTGAACTGGCGACGGAAGGCAGGAGATTTTTTCCGGCAGGTCGAAGCCGCCGAGCCTTCTCAAGCTGTCTTCGACGATGAGGCTTTTCAGTTCAAGCTGAAGGGAGCGGCTGGCGTGCTGGAGTTGGCAGCCGCCGCAGGTTTCGTACCACCGGCAGGACGGTTTGACCCGCTGAGGGTGAGGGACGGCGACGGTTTCAATTTCAGCGACGGCGTAGGCTTTCTTCTCCATCGTCAACCGGGCGACCACAGTTTCGCCGGGCAGAGCGCCGGTGCAGAAGACGACCCGGCCGTCGGGAAGGTGTGACAGTCCCTGTCCCAACGAGTTGACGCCTTCAATTTCAAGTTTCATAGTTTCCTCCGAAAAAGCCGCGCGAGAACAGGCCTCTGGCTTGTCCCGCGCGGCGGTTTGTTAAGAGCTTACTGGAAGTGGTGCGACTGGCTGGCCTTGAAGATTTTGTAGCCTTCGTCAAACGCTTTGGCGTTCAGCTCTTCGGTCCCCTTGGGAACCCGGTCGAGCATGGCTTTGCGGATGGCGTCGGGCGTCATGACCTGCTCAAGTTCCAGCACGCGGGCGACCATGCCCAGCGCAACCATGTTGGTGACGATCTCCCGGCCGATGACGTCCCGAGCGGTGGTGACAACCGGCAGGCTGTAGATGTTGGCTTCCACGTCCGGGATTTCCTGAACCATGAAATCGTCCAAAATCAGCCGTCCGGACGGTTTGACGAAGTGTCCGTACTTCTCCGCCGCCTGCCCGCTGAGGCAAATGGTCAGGTCAGGGCTCATGGGCTTGGGGTAGTCGACAGGTTCGGTGGAGAGAACCACTTCAGCCTTGGCGCTGCCGCCTCGGGCCGCGGGGCCGTAGCTCTGGGTCTGCACGGCGTAAAGGCCGTCGGTAAATTCGGCGGCGGCTTCGCCGATCATGACTGCCGCGGTGATGACGCCCTGCCCGCCGGATCCGGCCAAGCAGATTTCAAAACGTTTCGACATGGCTAGGCCTCCTTCGAGCGGACGCTCGCGACCTTGGCGTAGTACTGTTCAGAGTACTCCGGCCGGTCGATGTTGACAAATTCGCCGGTAACGATTTTGCCGGTCAGCTCTTCCGGCGTCATGGTTTCAGCCTTACGAACCGGGACGATGCGCTCTTTGAAGAACGCCATGTTCGCCTGCGGCGTGCGGAGTTTGTTGTACCGGCCGTACTGGGTGTGGCAGTGGGTGACGATTTCGACGACCGAGAAGCCTTTGTGCTTGATGCCGGCGGCTAAGAACTTTTCGATTTCCCGCGGGTTAGCGACGCAGCTTCTGGCAACGTAGCTGGCCCCTGCGCCGGCAGCCAGTTTGCAGATGTCAAACGCCGGGTCAATGGCGCCGTACGGCGCGGTCTTGGCGATGGATCCCACCGGCGTCGTGGGCGATATCTGTCCGCCGGTCATGCCGTAAATGTTGTTGTTCATGACGACGGCGGTGATGTCGATATTGCGGCGGCAGGCGTGAATGAAGTGGTTGCCGCCGATGGCGCTGCAGTCGCCGTCACCCATGACGTCGATGCAGGTGAGTTTGGGGTTGGCCATTTTGATGCCGGTGACGAACGCGAGCGAACGGCCGTGGGTCGTGTGGAGCGTGCAGGCGTTGACGTAGCCGGGCATACGGCTGGAGCAGCCGATTCCGGAGCCCAGTACGGTCTGAGTTGGGTCAAGCCCCAAGGTAGCGAACGTGCGCAGCAGCGCGTTCAGGATAATGCCGTGACCGCACCCGGGACACCAGATGTGCGGGAAAAAACGAGGACGAATCCAATCAAATACTTCTTTCGACGGCATTCTACTTCGCCTCCTCCACGATCTTTTCAAGGATCTCTGACGGCTGGAACAGCTCGCCGTTGATCAAGCTCATTGGCACAACTCTCGCTTTGCCGTGGATAGCCCGTTCAATTTCCAGGACGAACTGGCCGCAGTTCAGCTCAGGAACGATGACGACTTTAGCTTTTCTCGCCAGGCGTTCAAGTTCCTTGTCGGCAAAAGGCCACAGCGTGATCGGGCGGAAGTGTCCGGCCCGAATGCCCTTGGCGCGGGCGTCGAGGACGGCGCGGATGCTGGAACGCGACACCGAGCCGTAGGAGACGACAAGTATTTCGGCGTCTTCGGCGTGAACAAGGTCATACTTGACGATGTCGTTGCGGAATCGGTCGATCTTGTTCATGAGCCGCTTCATTTTCTTTTCAATTTCCACTAGGTCGCCGGTGGGGAATCCCCACTCGTTGTGGGTGAGGCCGGTGACGTGCCAGCGGTAGCCGTCGCCAAACGCGGCCATGGGCGGCACTTCGTCGCACACGTCCGGACGGTACGGCACAAACTCATCAGGACTGCAGGTGGGACGCTTGCGGTTCACGATGGTGAAATCCTTCATGTCCGGGACGATGAACTTCTCGCGCATGTGTCCGATTTCGGCGTCGCTCATGATGAGCACCGGCTGACGGTACCTCTCCGCGTCGCTAAACGCCTGGACGGTCAGGGAGAAGCATTCGGCAACCGACGCCGGAGCGTAGGCGATAGTGCCGTGGTCGCCGTGGCTTCCCCACCGGGCCTGCATAACGTCCTGCTGGGACGCCTGAGTGGGAAGCCCAGTAGACGGGCCGCCGCGCATGACGTCGACCACAACCAGCGGAATTTCCGCTTCGTAGGCCAAGCCGAGGTTTTCCTGCTTCAGCGTAAAACCGGGGCCAGAGCTGGCGGTCATGGACTTGAGGCCGGCGATGGACGCGCCGATGGAACTCGCTATGGCCGACAGTTCGTCTTCCATCTGCATGAACGCGCCGCCGACTTTGGGCAGCTCGACGGCCATTGTTTCCATAATCTCGGTAGACGGAGTGATGGGGTACCCTCCGAAGAACCGGCATCCGGCGGCTAACGCGCCGTACGCCACCGCTTCGTTCCCTTGCCAGAACTTGACATTAGCCATTCGAGCTTTCCCCCTCGTCGTTCTGAACGGTAATCGCCAGGTCTGGGCAGATGAAGTCGCACTGATGACAGCCGATGCAGTCGTCCTGATTGACCGGCTCGCTCTTCACCCGCTCGTTGAGCGCCAGCACCTTTTTGGGGCAGACGCTGACGCACAGGCCGCAGCCTTTGCACCATCCGGCGTTGACCAGAACCTTAAAGTGTTTCTTCTCCAAAACCATTCACCTCCAGGATTTCTTACACGCTCCGTCCCAGTCCGGGTTCCCTCAAATAGCGAGCCCGAATCCCCCCAGGAGAAACAGCTTCCTCCCGACGTTCAAATCCCAAACCGGCCGCTGCAGTGCCGCTGGCAGAAGGAATGACCGTTATTCCCCCGCTGTCACCTTCGGAAAACAGCCGCTCGTCAGCTGCTGCGACCAGATATTTGGCTTCTTTAAAACCGCTCAGCGCCGCGTCCAGCTCTTCTCTGGAGCGCTCCGCTTCTTCAAGGACTTGCCGCCCGTGGAGCCACGCGCCGGAAAACGCCCGACTCCGAGAGGCGGCGATGAGTGGCACGACGAGACCATCGGCCGGAAACGACCGGGCCAGCACTTCAAGCGACGACAGCGGAACCACTGGCACTCCGAGAGCAAACGCCAGCGCGCTCCCGTAGGCCAAGCCGATTCGCAGGGCCGTGAAGTAACCGGGGCCAACCGTCAGGGCCACAGCAGTCACGCCGGATAGCTGAAATTCGGCCAGATTCATCAGCGCCTCAACCGCCAGAGGCAACTGAGCCGCCTGACGGCGTCCCAAGTTCAGCTCCATCTGGCCAACCGGACCGTCCCGCCACAGGCCGAGGCAAGTCCACCGATTTGCGCAGTCGATTGAAAGAATCGTCTCAGTCGCCACGGCAGACCTCCGCTCGAAGTTTTTTCAACGCTTCGCAGGCCAAGCGTCCTGAAGAGCTCAGACGAACGTTCCGCCCCGAATCGGCGCAGGTCAGCTGAATGCGCCACCACTCGGGAAAATCAGCCGTTCTCAGCCGGTCGGGCCACTCGATCGCCAAGATCCAACCGTCGGAAAGGTAATCGCTCAGCCCGAAGTCCCGCTCGTCCACGTCCTCCAGCCGGTACAGGTCAACGTGCGCCAAAGGCTGGCGAGCCGGATACTCGTTGACGATCGCAAAGGTCGGACTGGACGGTCTGTCCCAGCCCAAGGCCCGACACATCCCCGTCACAAGGGTCGTCTTGCCTGCCCCGAGATCGCCTTCAAGGAAAATAGCCAGCCCCGGGAACGCGCAGCGGGCGAGCATCTCGCCGAGACGAACCGTCTCGTCCGGCGTAGCCAGAAAGAGAGAAAAACTTTCTCCGCCGGTCATGAGCAGACCTCGTTCAGGCACTGGGGCAGCTCGTCGGCAATTTCCTGAGCCAGACGTCCGTCAGCTCCGAGCCGCTCTGTCAGCCGGTCGCCGGCTCGTCCGTGACACCAGCCCGCGACGACAAGGGCCGCTTCGCAGTCCAGACCGGCGGCCAGCATGGCGCCGACAGCGCCGCTCAGCACGTCGCCCGAACCGGGGACGGCCAGCGCCCGACCGCCCGCCTCGATAACCGATATCTTTTCTCCGGCGACCAGCGAGCCAGGGCCCTTCAAAAGCGTCGGCCCAAACAGTCCGGCCAGCCGGCGGGCGCCTTCGGCCCGACGATCGGGAGCGCTTTCAAAATCCCAGCCGCCGAGAAGCCGCGCCGCCTCCCCTTCGTGAGGCGTCAGGCACCGTCTCCCAGAAGATGTGCCCAGCCGAGGAAGGAAGCTGAGCCCGTCGCCGTCCCAGACGCTTGAGCCGTCAAAGCCGGCCGCCGCCGCGGCTACCTCCTCGGCTCGGCCATCCCGGCCAAGCCCGGGGCCCACGATCATCGCCCGACAGCGATCTTTCCAGCGGCTCAGGACTGACGCCGCGTCGCTTCCATCGTCAAGCCGCTCGAGGATGGCATCCGGCAGGGACGCCGCAGCCGCGTCGAGCACCGAAGAGCTGGACGCCAAAACGACCAGCCCCGCCCCAGCGCGGAGCGCCCCGCGGGCAGAAAGCAGAGCCGCGCCGCGGTATCGATCGCTCCCGGCAAAAATCAGCACGCCGCCGCGGGTTCCCTTGTGCGCCCAGTTAGGACAGCGCGGAGCCAAAGCGGCCACGTCAGAGCGTTCAAGCCCACACAGCGCCGGCTCTTCTAACTGATCGGCCTCGCCAAAACAAAGGGCATGAAGTTTCACCCGGCCGCAGGCCGTCCGACGGGAACCGCTAGCGCATGAAGCCTTGTACGCCGCTATAGACGACGTGAAAGCCGCCTGAACCCAAGGGCCGCCGCTCTCGATCCCCGACGGCAGGTCTATTGAAAGACACGGCGCGGCCGAGCGGTTCAGCAGGCCGATCAGCCGACGTATCTCGCCGCGAGGCTCACCGGTTGCCCCAGTGCCGAGCAGCCCGTCAAGGACCACGTCAGAGGCGTCAAACGCCCGAAGAACCTCTTCATCGCTTAAACGGCCGGACGCTTCCCATCTGACAGAGGACGGAACAAACCGGGCAAAGACTGCCCCGTCGCCTTTCAGCGCCTCCCGATCGCGAGTCAGAAGAATTGTCACAGCCCAACCGGAAAGGGCCAGCCGCCGGGCGACCACAATACCGTCGCCGCCGTTGTTGCCAGCCCCAACGCAGATGACTGCCCTGCGCGGCAAGCCATTCGCCGGGAAAAGCTCCAAAACGTCGCGAGCTATTGCGCCGCCGGCGTTTTCCATCAGCACGGCGCTGGGAATCCCCGATGAAATCAACCCCGCGTCGAGCTTCGCGACCGAAGCCGAATCGTAATATTTTTTCATCGGTTCACCTCTCAATCACCACAAATGCTATCGCCTGCCCGCCATCGTGGGACAGCGACAGATGAACTGTCCCCCCGCGGCAGACTTCCTCCGCCCGTCCGGACAGAAGAAGAGACGGCCGGCCGGCCGCGTCCCGGGCCACAGACACGTTATGAAAGCCTATCTCAAGCAGGCCGAGCCCGGCCGCCTTGACAAACGCCTCCCGAGCGGCAAAACGCGCGGCGAAATGGCGGGCCGGGGCAGCCTGACGGAGGCAGTACGCCGCCTCATCAGGCGTGAATACCCGGCGAATAAAAAAATCGTCGGCACAGCATCGCTCCATGCGCACAATTGAGCACAGATCAACGCCTATACCGACGATCATCGCCTCGCTCCCCCCTCGAGAGTCTTTCAGCTTTGTTGCAGTATACCGCTTTTATCTCCAAACAGAAAGGGCTATTTCCAAGTTATTTTTTATTTCATTTATTTTGTCTTTAAAACTACACCATATTCTACTTATAGATTATTCTAACACTTTTTATCGCTGATGACAGCGAACTCAGGTTGTCACGCGACGCCAGTTTGCCCGAGCCAGGACCAGCGGAAAATAATGCCGTTCCTTAGGCCGACGGAGACTAAGTGCTGACGTTACAACGCCTCTTGACGCTTTAAGCTGACACATTTTGTTATCTGCCCGACAAATTGCCGGGTGTTCCACTATTTCAATACCATGAAGCTCCGACCTCATCGCTGAGGTAAACACTAATAACAGCCTGCAAGACAAGATGTAGCGTTTGTGGAAATCAGGGAAGAATCGCTCAGTAGATGGCCTTTGAGTCCATCTGGAGCCCCTCAGCCGCCCGTTCAAGCCGCCCATGCTGCCTCGCTGTTTAGCGGTGCATTTGTTACGCCCCAAACACTGCGCCTGCTCATCAGCATTCAAATCGGTCATCAGTTCGGCTGCCGAGCAAAACGGACGGCTGGCTTTTTCCGCGTTGAACCTCTTCGACTGCCCGCAGCGGCCGCTCGTTATGTTGTCGACGTCCAATAGAAAAGGAATCCTCCGCTCTTTTAGCGACTGACGCAGAAATATCCTCAAAGCATGGGCAAGCGTCAGCCAAAGGCCAGAAAAGGGCTCTTCGGCATCACTACAGCTGTTTGTCAAAGAGAATGGTTCCAACCGTCGTGCCCGCCACCTTGCCCCTTCCTTGTCTCTGCCGGCCGTCCGCCGCATGTACGGTGATTTTTATTTTTCATCAGCGGACAAGCCACCGTCCTATGCACGAAAGCAAGTATTTTTGTGAGAGTACGCAGGCGATCCTCTGAGACTTTCGCTCCATATTTGTTCCCAAAACAAAAAAGCCCCGCCGGAAATAATCCGGCGGGGCTCCTATTCGCAATGGTGGGCGATACAAGACTCGAACTTGTGACCTCTTCCGTGTCAGGGAAGCGCTCTTCCTCTGAGCTAATCGCCCGTACCGGAGCATTTTACCCGACGAGTTCAACGAAGTCAAGCGGCGAAAAACAAGCCGTCCCTATCAAGGGCAAAGGGCCGGGCTCAGCGAGCCCGACCCAGCTGATTACAGGTTATTCAGCCTCTTCGGATTCGGCGGCGGCGGCAGCTTTGTCAGCTGCGACGGTCATGACCTTACGGCCTTTGTAATATCCGCAGGCCGGGCATACCGTGTAGTTTGCCACGGGTTCGCCGCAGTGAGAGCAGGCCGTCGTCTCAGGGCTGTTCAGAGCTCCGAGCCAGTGGGCTTTGCGCAGGTGTGTTCTGCGGTGGGATGTTTTACCCTTCGGGGTTGCCATTACTCGTTCCCTCCTTTTCCGCTTTGAAAAGATCGGCGAAGACCTGCATTCTGGGGTCGGCCGTGGAGCCGTAGCGCTCAACCGCATCTTCACAGCCGCCTTCACACGAAACGTAGGGCGGCAGCGAGCAGATGAAGCACTCCCATGCCAGATCGCCGAGGTCTATCGGGCCAGTTAGCCGAGCGACCGGGACGAGTACAGCCTCATCACCGGCCCCTGAGCCGGCGGAGCTTTCCTCTCCAAGTACGTCGGATCGCAAGATAAAAGAATACATGAAGTCGTCCTGAATTGCAACACCAACTTGACGGAGACATCTCCGGCATGGGGTGATAATTCGGCAGGACAGTGACAGGATCAAGAGAACCGAGCCGTTCTGACGGCTCATTTTGGCGGTGATTTGGGCCGGTTCGCTCAGCGAATACTCAGCGCCGCCAACCGTTATCGGCTCTGCCAAGCCGAGGTTCCACTGAAAAGAATTTTCGGATCCCGGCGCCTCGTCCGGAAAGAGGGCCGGCGCGTGCCAGGCTTCGTGCCGTTCCTCAGTCATGGCTTCTACCGTCCGGAGATGATCCGCAGGGTGTCCCGGGCAATGACCAGCTCTTCATTGGTGGGAACCACCATGACGGTCACAGGCGCGCCCTCGGGGCTGATGATCCGCTCTTTGCCGCGGAAGTCGTTCTTGGCCGCATCGACTTTGATTCCCAAAAATTCCAGCCCTTCGGCAACGGACGCGCGGACTTCCGGGCTGTTCTCGCCGATGCCGGCGGTGAACACCAGAACGTCAATGCCGCCCATGGCGGCCGCGTAGGCGCCGATGTACTTGCGGATGCCGTAGCAGAGCATGTTGTAAGCGAGCGTGCACCGAGCGTCGCCGGCCTTCATGCCCTCTTCGATGTCCCGCATGTCGCTGCTTTTGCCGGAAATGCCCTGCAGTCCGCTCTCTTTGTTGAGAATCTTGTCAGCCTTTTCGGCGCCTTCTTTGGCGGCAATGTAGGTGACGACGGACGGGTCAACGTCGCCGCAGCGGGTGCCCATGACGAGGCCGGCGACAGGGGTGAAGCCCATGGACGTGTCAACGCTCTTGCCGTTTTTGACCGCCGTGACCGAGCTGCCGTTGCCCAGATGGCAGGTGACGATTTTGAGGTCCTGGATCGGCTTGCCGAGAATCTCTGCGGCCCGATGGGACACAAACAGGTGGCTCGTGCCGTGGAAGCCGTAGCGGCGAACTTTCGCGTCTTTGTAATACCCGTAGGGAACGGCGTACATGTACGCGTAGTCGGGCATGGTCTGGTGGAACGCGGTGTCGAACACGCCGACCTGAGGCACGTTCGGCAGGGAGGCGCTGATGGCTTCGATGCCGATGATGTTGGCCGGGTTGTGAAGGGGCGCCAAGGGAATGCACTCTTTCAGGGCCGCCATGACGGCGTCGTCCAAGCGAACGGAGCAGGAGAATTTTTCTCCGGCGTGAACGACTCGGTGGCCGACTGCGCCCAGTTCGTCAAGGCTCTTGATCGCCCCGTGCTGTTTATCCAACAGGGCTTTGAGCACCAGCGAGACGGCGACTTTGTGATCCGGAATAGGCTGTTCAACCAGAACGGCTTCCTGCCCCGTCCGGGTGTGCTTGAGCCGTGAACCGTCGATACCGATTCGCTCAACGAGCCCTTTGGCCAGCACGCTTTCGTCGGCCATGTCGAAAAGCTGGTACTTCAGAGACGAGCTGCCGCAGTTGATAACCAAAATCTTCATGACAGAACCTCCTCGACTGTATGTCCCGATTCTCTCGGTGGGGTACAATTAAGCGACGAAACAGAGTTCTTCCCGAAGGGAGTTTCGCCTATGGAACCTGTGGTAGGCATTGTGGCCGAGTACAACCCGTTTCATTTCGGGCACGCCCGGCAAATCGAACAGTTAAAGCGTCAAACCGTCGTCAACGCGACGGTCGCGGTGATGTCAGGCTATTTTACCCAGCGAGGACTCCCGGCGGTGGCCGCCCCTCACAAGCGCGCCGAAGCGGCAGTCCGCTGCGGGATAGACCTTGTTATTGAGCTTCCGCTGCCGTTTTGCTCGTTCAACGCGGGCGTCTTCGCCGCCGGGGCGGTGAAACTGCTTCAGGCGACTGGCGTGGTGACGGCGCTCAGCTTTGGCATGGAAACTCCCGGCGAGCCGCTGAGGGAAACGGCTTCTATTTTAGTTCACGAAAGTGCCGCTTTCAAGGCGGCTCTTCGGCAAAACTTGGACAGCGGCGCTTCTTACGCCGTGTCCCGAGCCCAAGCGGCGCAAGCCGAGCTCGGCCGCCCCAGCCCGCTTTTTTCCTCTCCCAACAACCTTCTCGCCTTGTCGTACGTCGAGGCGGCGCTGCGTCAGGGCTGGAATCCAGATCTGTTCCCAATTCAGCGGGAAGGCGCCGGGTATTCGGACAGCCGGCCGTGCGGCCGCCTTTCGAGCGCGGCGGCCGTGCGCGCGCTGCTCGCCGAGAACCGGACCGATGAGGCTCTGGTCTGCGTACCCGCCCCGTCGGCCGAAATTTTAAAATGTTGTCTCAGGGGCGGAAGGGCTGTGACGGACACGAAGCGTTATTGGACGGCGCTGAAAGTCCTCCTCCACCGGGAGACGAGCGAGTCGCTGCAAAGCTACGCCGAGTTCGGCGAGGGAATAGAAAACGCCCTGCTGGACGCCTACGAGGACGCCCCGACCGTCGAAGAGCTGGTGGAGCGGCTATCCACCCGCCGATACCCGAGGACGCGGCTTTTCCGTCAGCTGCTGTACGTCTTTTTAGGGCTGAAGCAGCCGGAAAACAAAGCGTTCCAGTCCGCCGGGCCGCAGTGGATTCGGCCGTTGGCCGCTTCCCCAAACGGGAGGCGTCTTTTGGCTCAAATGAGAGACGCGGCGCACCTGCCGGTCGTTTCCCGGCTGGGCGACGTTCCTCACAGCGACATTGCCCAGAGCATGGCGCTTCTTGGCCTCAGGGGCGCGAAACTTTGGGAAGAGCTGACCGACGCCCCGCGCAGCAGGGACGTGCTGAAAGAGCACTTTATTCTTGCCGATCCGTGCCCCTGAACGGCAGAAACCTCTCGCGAAGACGGCGGTAAACGCCCGGAGGAACCATGTTCTGCACGGCGCCGCCGAACCGAAACACGTCCTTGACGGCGTGACTGGACAGGTAGGAGTAACGGGCCTCGGTGACGATAAAGAGCGTTTCAATTTCAGGCGCCAGCTGGCGGTTCATCTGGGCCATCTGAAACTCGTACTCGAAGTCGGATAGAGCCCGCAAGCCTCGGACGACAACCCGGCACTGAATTTGACGCATGAAGTCGACAAGCAGCCCTTCAAAGGCGTTCACCCTCACGTTCGGCAGGTGGCTCAGCGCTTCTTGAGCCATTTCCTGCCGCTCCTCGATGCTGAACGCCGATTTTTTCTGCGGGTTGACCAGAATCGACACGTACAGTTCTTCAAACAAGGCGGCGGCGCGCTCGGCAATGAACACGTGGCCGTTGGTAATCGGGTCGAACGAGCCCGGATAGATGGCCCTCAGCTGACTGGACACGTCACTCCCCCTCTCCGCGGCGGCGCAGGAACGTCAGAC
The DNA here is from genome assembly GCF_000468895.1 of Jonquetella sp. BV3C21. Classification (NCBI taxonomy): domain Bacteria; kingdom Thermotogati; phylum Synergistota; class Synergistia; order Synergistales; family Dethiosulfovibrionaceae; genus Jonquetella; species Jonquetella sp. BV3C21. The sequence continues at coordinate 34,930 of NZ_AWWC01000028.1, forward strand.
AGCTGATCCCGTACCGACGCTCGTCGGTCTGTACCCATGCCGTTTTCTCTAAGTGAACGCTTTCGTCGGCTTGATGTTCCAAAATGACGCACCCGCCGTCGCGAAGGAGCTCCGGATACCCGGCCAGAATGCCCGGCAGCGTCTCCATCCACCCGGCGTTGTAGGGCGGATCGGCGAAGATGACGTCAAACGTCTGTGCGTGTTTTGAGAGCCACTTGAGCGCCCGACGGACGTCGAGAGCTAAGCAGAGGTGGCTGTTGTTCCCCAGCCGCGCCTGTATCGCCGCCGCCCGGCTCCGAACGGTTTCCACCGTCACGACGTCGGCACCTCGGTCCCTCATGGTCTCGGCGACGCGGCCTGATCCGGAAAACAGGTCGAGGAAACGGCGACCGCTCATAGGCCCTAAAATGCTGGCAAGAGCCAAAAGCGTTTTGCCCGTCGTGGGCCTCATCTCTTTCATGATTTACGACACCAGACCGGCTAGATCGGCCAAGGCTCCTCTCACGGACGGCGTCAAGTACGGCAGGTGTATCCCGTCGAGCTTCACCAGCAGGCCGTCGTCCCGACGAACGACTTTAAAGTAAAATTTCTGCTCAAACCCGTCGTCGGTGCAGATCGCCTCGACCAGCGCGGCGTCCTCTCCCGTCCAGACGGAATGGAACGCCCAAAAGCCGGACTGTTCCCCGCCGGCTTCGCCTGTGCGGCCTACCCGACCGCGGACTGCCTGAGCCAACGCGTCCGGATCGAACGAGCTTCCGGGAACGTGAACGTGCATCGCGTCTTCTCCTTTCGGCCCTGTCAGCCGCTGAACCGTCCAGGGAGCTTTTTTGACGAAATACAGATGGTGAATGTCCTTGCCCTCTTCCAGCCAGCGCTTCTCGTATTTTGTGGTGATTTCCCGCCGGTGGTTCAGAAGGCGTTTTTCAAGCGACAGCGCCGGGTGAGAGCCCAAGACGGACGCCACTTCGTCGGCGTACCAGCCTTCGTCGGTGGCCAGCTCAAAGACGCCGCCTAAAGCGAGAACCGCCGCCAGCGTGGAAGAGAAACCTTCCGCCGTGACGCGGCGTTTGGCGTGCCGTTCTTTTGGCCACGGGCACGGGAAGCTCATGTAAATTCTCTCGAACGTCCCGTCGGGAAAGCACTCCCGAAGGAGAAACCGGGCGTCCCCTAAAAGAATACGAACGTTTGGCAAGCCCTGACGCCGCACCCGCGTCAGGGCTTTTTCGACGCAGGTCATGGAAACTTCCAAGCCCACCACCGTCGCGTCCGGGCGGCGGGAAGCGAGGTGGGTCATAAACTCACCGTTGCCGAAGCCAACCTCAGCGATGACCGGCGGCGTCAGCTCGGGCAGCTGGGCTCCAGCGTCCGGCGACAGGAGAATTTCTCCCCGTCTCACAGGCCAAACGCCTCCCGCAGCTGAGCTTCAAGGTCGCCGTTCTGGTACTCTTCCAGCCGGCCGGCGTCGCTTAACGCGGTCAGTTTCGGGTCCATCGGGACGCGGGCAACCGTCTTGACGCCGTAGTTCTTTTCAATAGCCTCCCTGTGGCTGCTCCCCAGCGGCTCCCAGACCTCGCCGCAGTGCGGACAGACCGTGTAGCTCATGTTCTCCACCAGCCCGAGAAGCGGCACTTGCAGCATCTGGGCCAAGGCGATCTGCTTTTGAACGATAGTCGCCGCCAAGCTCTGCGGGGTCGTGACGGCCAGCAGGCCGTCAACCGGAATCATTTGGAGAACCGTGATCGGCGCGTCGGCCGTTCCGGGCGGCAGGTCGATCAGCAGGCAGTCCAGTCCCTGCCATACCACGTCCTGCCAGAACTGTTTTATGACGCCGGTAATCATCGGCCCGCGCCATACCACCGGCTGCCGGTTGTCTTCCAGAACTAAACTGGCTGACATCACGCCGATGCCGGTTGAGCTGACCGACGGGATAATTTTTTCGTTTTCGTCCACCAGCGGGCGAGCCGTGACGCCCAGCAGATTGGGAATCGACGGGCCGGTCAAGTCGGCGTCAAGAACGCCGACCGAAAGGCCCTGACGGCGCAGGGCTACCGCACAGAGCGCCGTTACAGTGCTCTTGCCGACGCCGCCTTTGCCGCTCCCCACGGCAATGATCCGTTTGACGCCCCGCCGGTCCTTGACGAACCCGGCGCACCCGGCATGGGAACAAGAACTGCACGAACCCGAACAACCTGACATCTACCCCACATCTCCTTCCGCCTCGTTTGTCCCCACGCGGGAGACCAAGTTGGGTCGAACCGAAACTTTCGCCGGCCTGCAGCCCCGGCCGAAGACGCAGTTCAGCAGCAGCCGGCCGGACAGCACGCCAAGCTCCGCGGCGGGCAGCTCGACGCGCCATGGAGCGTTCCAATCCCAAGCTCCCTGAGGAACGCAAGCCAGCTCTGGCCGTTCGCCTTCGATCGGGCTGGACAGCCCATCCCAAATGACAAGAGGAGCCCCCTCTGCAGCGCCGTCGGCCGCAGCAAGTTCCTCAAGAAAACAGAACGAAGCGTTCGGCCCCTGTCGGTACAGGATCGGCCGTCCGTTGGCCAGCGTCCGCACCTGCCGGAGCAGTTCTTCCCTGTCGGTGCCGATCTGACAGCCGCCAAGCGGAGCGCCGTCGCCCAGGAACACCGCCGGAACGTCAACGGTTTCGCCGTCAGCCCAAGGGCCGAGCCAGATCAGGCCATCAACCCGGCGGGACGTCATGCGGCGCAGGACCGTCGAAGCCCCTCGCCCGTTGCCGTCTATGGAGCTGATCAGCAGGTCAACGCGGGCGCGAGCCAGCACTCGCGAGACGCCGGAAATCAGAGCGCCAGTCCATGACGGACGAAGCGACGCCAAAACAAGCCCAACGACGCCGCTGTGCCGACTGGACAGACCGCTGGCCAAGGCGTTTCTCTCGTAGCCGAGGCGGCGGGCCGCCGCCCAGACGCGAGCGTGAGTCGCCTCGGAAATGCGCCGGTCGCCCCGCAGAGCGCGGCTGACTGTCGCCTTGTTGACCCCAGCCGCTTCGGCAACCTGAGACATGGTCACCTTATCCACGGCGACACCTCCAAACTAAATGGCAACGACGCTGCCGCCGATGAACTCGCGCAGCACCGAGTTGTTGGGCACCAGATGAGCCGACAGCACGGGGACAAAGCGCAGAATGCCCAGCAGGCGCTGGGCTTCGCCGTAGACCGGCGAGCTGTCCTCGATGCGGCGAAGCAGGGGCTCAACCAGCGATTTCAGCACCGCCAATTCGTAGAACAGCACGGAGTTGAACATAGCGTCGGCGTTCTGCTGGTACGGGAAGATGTACTTGTTGCCGCCCCGAATAACCGACGGCCACACTTTGAGCGTTTCCTCCGGCGAGTAGCCGCGCGTCATGTAGTCGCGCACCATTCGGCGCAGTAGCCGGTTGTCGGTCGTGCTCGTCCGGTTGTGCCCGTCAAGGCTGACCCCGGTCATGGGGGCCACAAACAGCCCAAAACGCTGTTCGGCCTTGATCATGCCAACTAACCGATCGTTCAGCGCGTGGAGGCCTTCCATCACGAGAATGCCTTTGTCGCCCAACGAGACGGTCCGCTCGCCGCTTCGGCGGTGACGGGTAAAGTCGAAAATCGGAACTTTCGTGGGACGGCCCTCGACCAGCGACTGGAGGTCCTTTTCCAGCCGCTCCAAGTCCAGAGCCTCGATGGACTCAAAGTCGGGCTCGCCGTGCTCGTCCACCGTGGTGATCTCGTCCAAGTAATAGTCGTCCAAAGACAGCGTAACCGGCAGAGCGCCGGTGATTCGGAGCTGAATTTTGAGGCGTTGAGCCGACGTCGTTTTGCCGGCGCTGGAAGGCCCGGCGATGGCTACCATACGCCTTTCAGGGTCTTTGACGATCTCCTCGGCCAGCTGAGCGAACCGCTGAGAGTGGAGCGCCTCGGCCAACAGAACCACGTCCGCGTCGCCGCCCGAATTAACCACGTCGAACAGATCGGCCATGGTCGTAACGCCGATGGTTTTCAGCCAGTTGCCGAACTCGCTGAACACCCGGCTGACCTTGGGAAGCGGCGTATACGCCGGCAGACCGTCGGGCGAGGCGACCGTCGGGAACCGAAGCGCCAGGCCGTCCTCCAGCGGCTCAACGGAAAAACGGTCCAGCTCACCCATCGAGGGCATCAGGGGGCCGTAGAAACAACAGTACAGGTCGGCGCTGCGGTAAACTTCGACCGGATCGACGGCCGTCAGGGCCAAAAGCTTGGCCGTGTCCTGCTTTCCTTGGGCGTTGAAGATGCGGACGACCTTGTCGAGCGAAAGGATCTCGCGCTGAATCGGCATATCGGCGGCGACAAGCCGTCTGAGTTCCGCGTCAATCGAGGCGACGTCCGACGGGGTCATCGCCGTGCCGTCGTTAAAGACCCAGTACAGCGCGTCGCTGATCGAGTGCCGCACGGTCAGCCCTTTGCCGAGAGCGCGGTGACAGGCCATAATCAGCGCGAAGCTCAAAGTGTTTCGGTACACCCAAACGCCCTCAAACGTGCTGGTGTCCACTGGCGTCACAGCGGCGTCAGCGTCTATCTGCCAGCTGAGAGGCCTCAGATAATGGTTGACCCGCATCGCGACAGCCGGACGAGCCGGTGGGTACAGCGCGAACAACTCCGTCCCCAAGATCGGTTGGTTGAGCTGAACGCTGTTCTGCGACGGAAATTCTACTGTGATGGGCATCAGGTCACCTCTTCGTCAGAGAGTCGGGAGCGGGAGAACAGCCCCGTTTGTTCATTATACTCTATCGGCTCCGCTCTCCGCTGGGGCGCAGGGCGCACAAAAAAAAGCGGCGCTTGGCAGCGCCGCTTCGTTTCATTTCTCTACTGCTCTTCAAACATATCCTTGCCCACGCCGCACTCCGGGCAGACCCAATCGTCCGGAATATCCTCAAACGCCGTGCCGGGAGCAATCCCGCTGTCCGGATCCCCCACTTCCGGGTCGTACACAAAGCCGCATACGGTGCAAACGTACTTCTTCACTGTTTTTCCCCCTCTCAGTTTTCCTGCCTTTTCGATTCCTTACAAGAACAGTTCTTATTATATCACGAGACTTCGTCTTCTCTGCCGCAAGACTGCTGACGGCCCCCTCAGAACCTCTGACATCAGCGCGGCACAAGCTCCGAAACTACAGGCTCAGGTGAATAAATTCCTGCGGCAGAGCGCTGCTGAGCCGTTCGGCCCCGCTCGCCGTGATCAGGTAGTCGTCTTCCAGCCTCAGGCCGCCCCGACCGGGGATATAAATGCCCGGCTCGACGGTGATCACGTCGCCTTCCCGCAGCTCTTCCCCGTAAGCAGGGGACAGGCGTGGGTTCTCGTGAATTTCCAGCCCGAAGCTGTGCCCCAGTCCGTGCCCGAAGTACTGGCCGTACCCGGCCCGGGCGATGATGTTCCGGGCGATCGCGTCAATATCCCGGCCGATGACGCCGGGCTTCAATGCCGCAGCCGCGGTGTTGTGCGCTTCCAACAGCACATCGTGAATCTTGAGGAACTCGGCGTCGGCCACAGGGCCGAGCGAGAAGTTGCGGGTGATGTCGCTTTGATACGCGCCGTATATCGAGCCGTAGTCAACTGTTACCTGCTCGCCCAACTGCATCGTTTTTTTCGACGCTCTGCCGTGAGGCAGGGCACTCCGCACGCCCGAAGCCACGATCATGCCGCCGTCGTGCCAGACGCCTTCGCCGTCCAGCTTCGCGATTTCCAATTCGATAATTTTAGCCAGCTCAGCCTCCTTCATGCCCGGACGGACGGTTTTAAGCGCCGCCAGATACGCGCCGGCCGCGATGTCAGCGGCCCGACGAATCAGGGCAATTTCGCCGGCGTCCTTGTGGCGCCGCTGGGCGGTAATCATGCTGCTGCAGTCTTCCCACTGAACGGGAAGCTCGGAGAGTTGAATGAAGGTCGACGCGGACAGGGCGGCTCCGTCAAAACCACAGCGCTTCAGCCCGAGCTCGCCGACCAAACGCTTGACGGTAACGGCGTGGTTTTCGCCTGTTTTTTGGGTCTGAAGCTCCAGAGGCGACGTCTCGCTGGCCTGAAGGGTGTATCGGGAGTCGGTCGCCAAAATTGCCCGATCATGAGTGATGACGACTGTCGCGCTGGTGCCCTGATATCCGCTGTAGTAGAAAGCGTTCACCCACCCCAGCTTTTCCGCGTCAATCAGTACCAGCGCGTCCAGCTTCCGTTCAGCCAAGTTCCGGCGCAGTTCGCCGATCCGTGCCCAAATGTGTTCCAAGTTGAACCTCCCCTTTCTCCTTCAGTCCGTCAGGCTCTGACCAACAGCCCCCAGAGTTCTTCATCCGCCGACGGCTCCCAGTTGTTCGTCCCTTCGGTGACCTCGCCCACGAGGGCAGCTTCAATGCCCGACCGCTTCAGTTCACCCATCAGCTCAGCGGCGTCGTTTTCCGGAACCACGGCCAGCAGCGCACCCGACGAGATGAGCTTGAGCGGGTCAAACCCCAGAGCGTCCGCCGCCCGCCGGGTCAGCGGGTGAAGCGGCAGAGCGTCCCAGTCCAGATGAACTGCCAGCCCGCCGAGGCGGCTGATTTCCGTCAGGCCGCCCAAGAAACCGCCTTCGGTCGGATCGTGCATAAAATGCGCCCGAGAGCGCAGGATTTTGGACTCGGGCAGCACGGAAAGACGGCCGCGCCAGTCTGCTGTCTGAGCGATTTCCTCTGACGTCATCGACGGTTTTAACAGATCCGGCCGATCGGACGCGAGAATCGCCATTCCCTCAAGTCCCAAGTGCTTGGTGATGATCAGCCTGTCGCCGGGCCGAATCCGGCCCGCCTGAAGGTCCCACTCGGTTGTCCCGATCATGGTTCCGACGATCACCGGCCAGTCATATCGGTCTGTCAGCTCGGTGTGTCCGCCCACCACCGCCACGTTGAGCTCCCGGCAGGCCTGATCGACCTGCTCCATGACCTCCGACGCCCAGTTCCGCCCCAGTTTGACCGGGACGATCAGCGTGACGACCAAAAAGGCCGGATCCCCGCCTTTGCAGGCGATATCATTGGCGTTGACTTGGACGAGATACCGCCCGGCGCCGTTTGACGCGCCCACAATAGGGTCGCTAGTCACGACGAGCCGGCGGCCCGCCGGCCAGTCGATAACCGCCGCGTCCTCTCCAAGCCCCGGACCAACGCGAACCTCGGGCCGAGGCGCGCCAGTCCAGCGAAGAACGGACTGTTGGAGGACGTCCGGCGGCAGCTTGCCAACCCGATCCACTATCCCGCTCATGCGATTTTCCCTTCTCTCCGCCGGGACGCCAGACTGAAAAGACAGCCGCAGTAATCCTGCCGGTACAGACCTAATCGGCGGCAGATTTCGGCCGAACGGGCCGCGCCGTTGTTCCGGCGCCAAATACGCTCTTCCCAATAAAGACCCTGCCGCTCGGCAATACTTCTCCCCAGTCGGTTAATCAGCTCCGGCGACTTCTGCCGGCTTGACGTCAGCGACGTGCAGAGCGCGTCAAAGCCGCCCTGGCGGGCCGCGTCAGCCGCCGCTTGAAGTTGCAGGGCAAAACACTTTTCACACCGGGCGCCGCCTTCCGGCTCCCGCTCCAACCCGCGGACTGCCGCAAACCACCCTTCAGGCGCCCACGGGCGCAGCAGAGCCGGACCGTCTAGCGCTTTGGACAGCTGGACGACCGCTTCCCGGCGGCGAACCCATTCGCCGTACGGGTGAATGTTCGCCCCCCAGAAGAACGCCGTCACGTCCCAGCCCTCTGCCAAGAGGTCGGTCCAGCCGACTGTTCCGCAGGGCGCACAGCACAGGTGAAGCAGAAGTCTCCCTTTTGCCGCTTTAATCATCGAATCAGCCGGGCGAACCTTTCGGCGACGGACTGCCCGTCAAGTTCCATCTGAGCGTACACGTCCGAACTGGGACCCGACATGCCGTAGTGGGTCACACCAAGCCGAAGGGCTCGGCCGGTCAGCCCCAGCTCGCTCGCCCGAGCCAGCCACAAGCTTCCCATGCCGGTTCGGGCGTTGTGGTCTTCAAGCGTCAGCACCGCCCCGGTCTCGAACGCCTCTTTCAGCGTTTCGTCACAGCAGACCAACGGGCAGCTCACCGAGTAGACCGACACCTGAATCCCTTTTTGAGCCAGCAGCGCCGCCGCCTCGAGAGCCTGATTCGCCATGGCGCCGAGCGCGAGAATCGCCCCGTTTTTCCCCTCTCGCAGACGGACGACGTCGCCGTAAACGAACGGCTTCTCAAATGCCGGTCGGCCGTCCAACTCCAGGACCGGCAGTTTGCTCCGTCCCATAGCCAAGCAGACGTTGCCGCCTTCCTGAACGGCCCAGCGCAGCGCCCGGTCGGTCTGGTTCGCGTCCGCTGGGACGATCAGCTTCCAGCCGAAGCAGTTCGCCGCCAGAGCCACGTAGTCGATGCACTGGTGCGTCTTTCCGTCTTCGCCCACGTCCAGCCCCACGTGAGTCAGCGCCAAGGTCAGGTTCGTCTCGTTGATGTCGTTGAGCCGCTGCTGGTTATAGGCTTCCACAAGGGCGAACATGCCAAACCCGGCGAACACAGAGGCCGCCCCGGCAATCGACGACGAGCCCGCGGCCGTCGCGGTCGAGTGCTCCTGAATGCCGCCCTGGACGAACCACTCGGGAAATTTTTTGGAGAAGTCGGCGGTTTTCACCGAGCCGGCCAGATCACAGTCGAACACGAGAAGCGGACCGCCGCCGTTTTCCTTCGTCGCCGCGCCGACGTCGCTCAGCGCGTTGCCGAACCCGGAACGGCAGTCGACCTTTTCACCCAGCTTGTAGACCCGCGGCGCCCCCACGTTCAAAGCCGGGCGAGGCCTGTCCATTTTTGCCCCAGCCGTCCGGACGGACGAGCTGTTCGCCATGGCGACCAAGTCAGGCGCTTTCAGTTCGTCCATCGCTTGGCGGTACAGATCTCCGGTAGCCGCCTTGCCGTGGTAATCCGGCCGGTCTTCCATGAACGACACGCCCTGTCCCATGGTGGTGCGACAGATTAAAACCGTCGGCCGATCGGACAGCGACGCCTGGCGAAGCCCAGCGTACAGGGACGGGAAATTATCACCGTCGCACTCGATGACCTGCCAGCCGTCGGCCTCCCAGATCTGCCGCAGGTGAATCGGCATTACGTCTTCCACCCGACCGGAAATTTGAATGTCGTTGGCGTCGACCAGCGCCGTCACGGGCAGATTTCTTGCCGCGATCAGCCGACGGGCCTCAGCCAGCTGGCCTTTGCCCTGCTCGCCGTCGCCCATGAGGACGTACACTCTTGACTTGTTTTTCCGCGCCGTTTGAGCCAAGGCGAACCCGGCCCCGGCCGAAAGGCCTTGGCCAAGGTCGCCGGAACTCCAGTCTATTCCGGGGACGTCCCGCTCCACGTGCCCCTGAAAGAGTGATCCGCAGCGCCGGAACTCCCGCACGGCGTCCAAACCGTCAACAAACCCGTAGTACGCCAGCGTCGCGTACGCGGCCGGGGACGTGTGGCCGTGACTGATCGCGATGTAATCCCGATCAAGGTCCGCCGCGTTGTCCGGCGTCAAGTTCGCGACGCCGTACGCGGCCATATACATTTTCATGCTGGACAGGGACCCGGCCGGGTGTCCGCTGTTCGCCCGCGTCGTCATCGCCACCGCGAGCGCCCGGCAGACCCGAGCCGCGTTTTCCAGATCAGCCACCACGTCAGCCGGCAGGCTTTCGTAAGGGAACCCTCTCATGTTGACTCTGCGCCCGAACAAATCGCTCATCGCCGTCTCGCTCCTCGCTTTATAAAATTCTGACGCCCCAAAAGGTAGGTGCCGCCGCGTCACTTCACGTCTGAAGCCCCCAGCGCCTTCAGTTCGGCCCGGAGTCGCTCCCTTTGGTCTCCCTGCAGAATCAGCTCGCCGTCTTGGAACGACGCGCCGCACCCCAGCTGTTTTTTCAGCAGCTTCGCCGCTTTCTGCCCGGCGTCGCCGTCAGGCAGACCACAAACGACAGTCACCGTTTTGCCGGCCCGACCAACTCGCTGAATCCCCAGACGGATACGCCGCCCCGCAAGGTTCAGCGTCTCCCCCTGTCCCGTCGGAGACTCCGGCTCAAAAGATATGTCCTCGGCCGAACTGACCTGCTCGCCGTCCGGGAAAAGTTGGCCGAAGGCCGCTCCTAATGAAAGGTCTTCAGCTCCGGCCTGAGAACAGTCCTGACGCTTCTTCGTCATTCGAGCTCATAACCCTCTTGACAGCAGGTGATCAGGAACTCCTCGCCGGGCTCGAACGAAACCTTGACGGTTTCGCCGACCTGCAGGTCAAGCAGCTGCCGACAGATTTGAGCCGCCCAAGCGGACTCGGCCGAAGAGCCGGCCTCAGCGGCTTTGCACATGTCCTCAATCGTTCGCCGGTTCAGCATCGCCCCTTAGTCCTCCAGCTCGTGCCAGCCCGCCACGTCGATCTGGTAGCGGGAGCAGACGTCCTTCACGTCCGACTCTTTATCGCAGGGCCAACTGCACGCCAGCCCACAGCTGGCTGAAATCTGCCGCGGCACTGGAATAACTCGGACTGACAGCCCCTCGGCGCGGCACGCTTTTTCAAACATCAGCGCCATACTCGTCACGTCGAACGTCGCAATGCACCGCAATTTCCATCTCCCTTTCCGTCTCAACAGAGTCCGCCGCTCTTGACGGGAACAGAATGCAACTTATAATATTGATGAAATGTTTTTATACTTAATTGGAGGTCGTTAGAATGAATGAGAAACCGTCGTTTCTGTCGTCGTGGGCCGGCCCAATTATAACAGGTCTGGCAATCGGTATCCTCGCTCCTCTGCTGGTTCTTTGGGGCAACCCGGGCAACATGGGGTTCTGCATCGCCTGCTTTGAACGGGATATCGCTGGCGCTCTGGGCTTCCACCGCGCCGCGGTTGTTCAGTACATTCGACCTGAGGTCATCGGGCTGATTCTGGGCGCGTTGGTTGCCGCTCTGGCCGCCGGAGAGTTCAAACCCCGCGCCGGTTCGTCGCCTGTTGTTCGGTTCTTCTTAGGGTTCTTCGCCATGATCGGCGCCCTGATCTTCCTCGGCTGCCCGTGGCGCGCTATGCTTCGCTTGGCCGGCGGCGACTGGAACGCGATCGTCGGCATAGCCGGCTTAGTGGTCGGCATTCTGGTCGGTATCCAGTGCCTGAACGGCGGGTTCAGCCTCGGCCGTTCCTACCCAGCGCCTCAGGAAGCGAAAATCGGCGGGTTCGTCCTGCCGGTCGTCGCCCTCGGTCTGCTGGCGCTTCTCCTTATTGCGCCCAAGTTCGGCCCTGAGGGGGCCGGCCCGATCTTCTTCTCCGAAAAGGGCCCCGGCTCCATGCACGCGCCTATAGTTTACTCTCTGATTGTGGCTCTTGTCGTTGGTTTCCTCTGCCAGAAGAGCCGGTTCTGCACCATCGGAGCCATTCGTGACCTCGTCATCGCGCGGGATCCTCACCTATTCTGGGGGCTGGTGACCCTGATCGTCGTCGCCATGGGTACCAACATGTACTTGGGCATGTTCAAGCCCGGATTTTCCGGACAGCCCATCGCCCACACTGACGGCGTGTGGAACTTCCTCGGCATGGTGTTGGCCGGTCTGGCCTTCACACTGGCCGGCGGGTGCCCGGGCCGGCAGCTCATCATGGCCGGCGAGGGCGACGGCGACGCCGCCGCGTTCGTCATTGGCATGGTCTTCGGCGCGGCCGCGAGCCACAACTTCGGTCTGGCTTCCAGCGGCGCCGGCATTGGCGCTCACGCGCCCTATGCGTTCGGCATCGGTCTTCTGTTCTGCCTCATCGTGGGCTTCGCTATGCGCCGTCAGCTCCGCATTGAAGGAGGGAAGCAATAATGACTATCGACGCCAGAGGTCTTTCCTGCCCTGAACCGGTCGTCCTCACCCGCCGTGCCGTCGTCTCCGCGCCGGCGGAGTTTCAGGTCATCGTTGACAACGAGACCGCCCGCGGCAACGTGATTCGCTTTGCCACCCACAGCGGCTACAAACTGGCCGACGAGCGCCAGGAGTCCGGCGACTGGTTCCTCGCCTTCCGCAAATAATTTTTAGCAGGCACAAAGGAGCGGGCTGGCAAATGCCAGCCCGCTCCTTCTATTTCCTCTGGTTCCCTGTCCCCCCGACAGCCGCACAGCGGCGTTAGCCCACTCATACGCGGCCAGCCGATACTTCGCGCAGAGCGCAGGAGGGCCATATGCTTCGCGTCAGTTTGGTTGGTTATTTATTTTGGGGATTCTTCTTAAGCTTTTTCGCTTCTGGGTGGTGAGCGTAATAAATATCTTCGTCAATAGGCTCCCAGCGTGGGTCATCGGGTGTGAGATTAATTATCTTATGGCCGTCTAAAATTTTCTGCTCACCTGTTTTGGGGTCATTAAACTAGAAAAAAGGATGCTTTGAGTCCTCCAGCCAGCGGTCAATTAAAGACATTCGGATTACCCCCTTATTTTTATTTTACTGCGCCCAGCGTTTCAGCTGCGGCCGCGTGTCCTTATTCATCCGCGGCAGAACACGCGACAGGGCGTTATGGACGAATCCGAGAAAAGAAATTATAAAACTCCTTGAAGAACATGGCCTTGACTTTAACTAAACGGCTCCAGCCATGATATCAATTACAACGCCTGCTCACCCTATATGATTCCCGTGAAGCGATATGATTTCGATGAAGATGATATGAGATACATTTTTAAAGGGGCTAGCATTGCCAACGGGGAGGGGGGACAAAGATGTGTCTATTTTCGAAAAGAATGACCTCTCTGGATACAGCGCCCGCGTCCCAAAGCTCTTGGATTTTCGCAGCCCTAGAGTCTCCGGCGAATAAGTTTTCAATAAGGCACTTCGCTTTAACTGGCAAGCGTTTGACCTCCCATTGAAAAGCTTACTCCCCTGCAGCCTTTCTTCAGTACCATTCTTTGACGGCTTCATCAAAGGGAATATATTCTTTGTCCTTCAGGGCAAGATATTCTTGGTAAACGGCGAGACCATACTCGTCTTCAATCCGATCCAAAGTGCTCTGGCGCAACAGCTGCGACACGGTGAGCCGCCGCTCGGCCGCAAAGCTCTCAAGGACGGCCTTTTCGCTTTCGGTTACACGGATTGTAATACTCGACATCAATTCAGCTCTCCTCCTCCGTTTGTATTCATTATAAGACAAAGGTGAAAAGCAGCGTCAAGAGCCTCTTCCCTTCCATGAGGCGGGCCTTATAAACTAAGACCTTATTTTCAGTAAAAAGATCTTATTTTTATTATTGCATCCGCTTGATCGATCAATCATTAATTTTGTCAGCATAGGTGACGGCTCCTTTTGCAAAAAGTCCCAAATGAAATACCGGCAATAGCAAGGGGTTGAAAGAAAAACCGGGACTGTAAACGGGAACATCTTCAACCCGAAAAACACAGTCCCGGTTTAAGTCCCGGTTTTGCACCGGTAAAGACCGTTTGATTCCGATTAACCCCGATAAAATTATAGCGTGCCAACCCAGATGTTTTCAAGGTTAGCACGCTATTTTATTCATATTCCGATTGATGGCAAAACATGCCGAAAAAAAGCCCAAATGGCGACCCCGGCGGGACTCGAACCCTCGACCTGCTGCTTAGGAGGCAGCCGCTCTATCCGCTGAGCTACGGGGCCGCGCGGCGCTCATCATATCACGTGTTTTAACAAGCCGCAACAGGCACAGGAAGCGCCGGCCACAGCCGCGCGAAGAGTTCTCTGGATCGATCGGCGTCGCGGCCAATTTGAAGCGACAGCTCGTCGGAGTTTTGAAACCGAATCATCGGGCGAAGGCGTTGGAGGAAAAACAGGTCAACCGGCCGTCGGTACAGGTCCCCTTCCATGTCCAGCAGAAACGCCTCGACTCGCCGCTCCGTCACGTCCCCAAAGGTGGGGTTTATTCCCACCGAGATGGCAGCCGCGTAGGCGTGCCCGTCAACCAACGCCGCGCCGGCGTAAACGCCGTCAGCCGGTCTGAGCTTCGTTCCCGGCAGGCTCATGTTCGCCGTCGGGAAGCCGAGCGTTTTCCCTCGGCCTTGGCCGTTTTCGACGGTCCCGGACGCGAACCACCCATACCCAAGCAGCCGTCGGGCTCCGGTCACGTCGCCTGAGGCGACGATCTTCCGCAGGCGGGTGCTGCTGACGGTCTGCCCTTCGGGATCCTGAACCGACGGCACAATGTCAAGCCAAACCCGGTGAGCGCTGCACCACCGAGACAGCTCGGCTTCACCGCCGCTGCGGCGGTAGCCGAACCGAAAATCCTGCCCCACCACAACCCCGTCAAGGTGAACCGACCGCAGAAGTTCTTCCAAAAACGCTTCCGGCGGCAGCGAGCGAAGCCGCTCGTCAAACGAAAGCTTGACCGGCTCCAGAAGGCCGAACCACCGGTCTAGCTTGGTCATTTCCGCGTCGGTAAACAAGACCGTTTCGGCTCCGGCCAGCACGGTTCGAGGCCTCGGCTGGAAGGTGACGACGCGCCACGGTTTCTCAAGCTGCTGGCTCATCTTCGACGCGGCGGCAAAAAGGGCCTGATGTCCGCGATGATACCCGTCGAAGGCTCCAATGACGCCGATCATTCGACGACCTTCGCCAGCGGCACGTTGGCTAACGGGGACAACATAGGCATGCCGTCTCGCCGCTCGTTTCGGCACAGGGACAGCCAACTCGGCCCGATGACTGCCACAGGCCCTGTGACTGGACCGAATTTAATTTTGGGCAAAAAATCAAGCCGCTGGGGTAGCCCGCAAAGCAGCCGGCGTTCCACGTCTTGGGAAACGCACACTCTCGCGTAATGGCGGGCGACCGCCGTCACAGGGTGAAGCGCCCTTTGCACGGTTTGAGGGGAAAATTCGTCCGGCGGCAACCCGCCCTCCGCACAAAAGTTTCCCACAGAAACCCGCTCCAATCCGTTTAGGTGCGCCTTCCACCCGGTAACGCGCCCCAAATCGCGCGCCAAGCTTCGCACGTAGGTGCCCCGATGACACCGCACGTCAAGAACTCGGCAGCTTTTCTCCAACGAGCCGATAACGCGAATTGACGTGACGGTGACAGGACGGGGAGCGTTTTCGACTTGGTAGCCTCCGCGGGCGAGCCGATGGGACCGTTCGCCGGCAACTTTGACCGCCGATACCGCCGGGGGAACCTGAAGTCTGGTGCCAAGGAGCGACAGCAGGGCGCAGCTCAGCTTTTCATCGTCCAGAAACGGGACGGTCTCAGGGCCTAACGGCCGGCCTTCCCGGTCGTCCGTGTCGGTCTCCCAGCCAAATTGGACCGAAGCGACGTATCGCTTCGGCAGGTCCATGACAAAATTGCTCAGCCGGGTTGCCCGACCGAGCATGACGATCAGCGCGCCGCTGGCTGTTGAGTCGAGCGTCCCAGCATGGCCGATTTTCTGTTGGCGGCCGAGGACGCGGGACAGGTGACGCAGGCAGTCGGTGCTTCGCAGTCCCAAAGGCTTACGGACGACCAGCACTCCGTTCAGCATCGTCCAAAGCCTCCTTCAATTTTTGCAGTGCGCCGTCAAAGGGCAGGGGCAGCCGGCAGCCGGCTGCGTTGTGATGTCCACCGCCGCCCCATCGGCCGGCAAACTCTCTGGCCGACCAATCGCCCCGACTTCTGACGCTGCACCGAACGGTGTCCCGCTGCTCGTAGGCCAAGACGACGAGGTCGGCGTTCTTGAGCCGGGTCAGCTGATTGACCAGCTCGTCAGTCTCGTCCTCACTGGCGCCCGTCTCGGCAAAATCGCGGGCGTCAAGCCAGCTTAAGACGCAGTGGTTTCCAAGCGTTTCAGCCCGGCTCATGCATCGGCCCCAGAGGTGAAGTTTTTCCAGCCTGTCCTGTCCGTTCAGCTGCAGATCGACCCACCCGGGCTGGGCGCCTGAAGCGATCAGTTCGGAGCCGACCGATAGCGTTCTGGCCGTCACGCTGGAAAATCGGAAGTTCCCCGTGTCCGTCACAAGCGCTGTTAAGAGAGCCTGAGCGGCCTCCTGCGGGACGGGGTGAATGAGTTCTTTCACGATCTGCCAGACCAGTTCAGCCGCGGCAGACGCCGTCGGGTCAACCCAATTCAGCCCGGCGAAGTTCCCGTTGTCCGGATGGTGGTCGACGTTCACGTCAACTCGCCCGGGAAGGCCTCTGTCGGCACAGCTCACGTCAATAAAAACGTTCAGCGCGCCGTCGTCGGGCAAACGGTTTGCCTGATGGTACTCCGACGCGTGAGGCAAGAAAGCGTACCTGGCTGGCACGGCGCTTTGGCCGCACCATTCGACGGTCTTGCCGAGGGCAAGACCGACCGAAAAGAGCGCGCTGCAGCACCCCAGCGTGTCACCGTCGGGGTTAAAGTGAGACACTAAACGCCAATGTCCCGAGCCGGCCAAGGCATCGACGATCCGGCGGAGGGTCATTTCCCCTCGCCATTCGAACCGTCAGGCGCTTCCGCCTCAGGTTCCGGCGGCAGATCTGTGACAACCTGATCGAGCAAAGTATCCATCTGGCGGGCTTTCTCCTCGGTCTCGTCAAAGACGAACGTAAGGAGCGGAACCGTCCGATAGCGCAGCCGACTTCCCAGCGTCTTTCGGACAAAGCCGGCGACTTTTTCGAGCGCCTCTGCCAGACTTTTGCGGCGAGCGGTCAGAGCCGTGTAATACACCTTGGCGTACTTCAGGTCCTTGGAACATTCGACTGACGTGACGATCGCCTGAGAGGCCACTTCGTCCTTAACGTCGCTCATCAAAATCCGCGATATTTCTCTCATCAGCTGACTGTTTATCCGGTCCATGCGAAAGCCGCTCATTTTCGTTTCCTTTCCCGGTACGCTCCTTTTAGCACCGTTCGCTAGAGCGTGCGTTTTTCCTCAAGAACTTCGTAGCACTCCACGACGTCGTTCACGTGGAAGTCTTGGAAGTTCGTAAAGGTCATGCCGCACTCAAATCCTGCCTTGACCTCTGACGCCTCGTCTTTGACCCGCCGCAGCGACGCGATCGCCCCGGTCCAGACGACGACGCCATCGCGGATGAGCCGAACGCTGGCGTTCTTTTTGATTGTCCCGTCGGTCACCATGCAGCCGGCCACCCGGCCGACCTTGGGCACGCGGAAATCGGCTCTGATCTCGGCCTCGCCGAGCCGGTTCTCGGTGATCTTCGGCTTCAGTAGACCTTCCATGGCGGCTTTCACGTCGTCCATGATGTCGTAAATGACCTGATAAAGTCGTATCTGCACGTTTTCCCGCTCGGCCACTTTTTCGACGTTGGTGTCAGGTCTGACGTTAAATCCGATGATGACGGCATTTGAAGCCGACGCCAGCATGACGTCCGACTCGGAAATCCGCCCGACGCCGGTATGAACCAGCGCCACAGAAACTTCGTTGGTCGAAAGTTTTTCCAGCGCCCCGACGATGGCTTCGGTCGTCCCCTGCACGTCGCACTTGAGCACTATCGACAGGACAGGCTTTTCGCCTTCGCCCATCTGGCTGTACAGGTCTTCGAGGGTCATGCGCTTGACCGGCTCGTTCTGAACGTTTCTCCGCTGCTCTTCCTGAGCTGAGAAGATGTCCCGGACCTTTTTCTCGGACTCGACGCGGTAGAACTTCTCTCCCGGCTGAGGCACCGCGCTCATGCCCAGCACCTCAACGGCCGTGGAGGGACCGGCCGAGCGAACCGACTTGCCCGCGTCGTTGAACATGGCGCGGACCTTGCCCCAGCACGATTCCATGACGATCACGTCGCCTTGGTGCAGGGTTCCCTGCTGGACGATCACCGATGCCATAGCCCCTTTGCCGCGGTCGAGCCGAGACTCGATAACCACGCCTTCAGGGCTGACGGTCGGATCCGCCTTGAGCTCTTCCATTTCGGCGACGAGAAGGATCATCTCTAGCAGTTCGTCGATGTTCTTGCCGGACTTGGCGGAAATCTGAACCATCGGCGTGTCGCCGCCCCAGTCCTCCGCCACAAGGCCGTAGCCGCCCAGCTGCTGCTTCACCTGATCCGGGTTGGCGCTCGGCTTGTCCATCTTGTTGATAGCCACGATGATCGGCACGCCGGCCGCTTTCGCGTGGTTGATCGCTTCGACGGTCTGGGGCATGACGCCGTCGTCGGCCGCCACGACCAGAACGGCGATGTCGGTCACCTGAGCGCCCCGGGCCCGCATGGACGTGAAGGCCGCGTGTCCCGGCGTGTCCAAAAAGACGATGGTCTTTCCGTTGTGGGTGACGTGCGACGCCCCGATATGCTGGGTAATGCCGCCAGCCTCCCGCTCGGTGACCCGGGTCTTCCGGATGGCATCCAGCGTGGACGTCTTGCCGTGGTCAACGTGCCCCATCACGGTGACGATCGGCGACCGCTCGACCTGCTTGTCGCCTTTGAGCGTCGGCCGCATGCTGGTGGTCTTCTTCTCTTCTTCCTTGGGCTTCGCCCAGTCCAAGTTCACGCCGAACGCCTCTCCGAGCACCAGAAGGACTTCGTCGTCAGCGGGCCGATCGGCCGGGAGCATGAGCCCTTCAGAGATCAGGCGCTTGACCGCCTCGCCGGCAGAGACGCCTAAAGCGGCAGCCACGTCTTCAATCGTGCTGCCCTTTTCAACAAACACGTCCCGAACAGGCGTGGATTCCTTTTTGGGCTTTTCAGTCGGCTGAGGGGCCGGCTGAGCCGGCTTCGGTTCAGCGGCCGGCTTTTGAGCCGCCGGCTTTGCTTCCTCGGCCGGAGCCTGTTTCTGAGAAATTTCTGCCTTGTGTTTTTCCGATTTCTTTTCTCCGGCCTTTTCCGCTTTTTCCTCCGCTTTGAGCTTAGAAGACTCATACGCGGCGATAACCCTTTCAGCCGTCGCCTCGTCCAACGAGCCCAGCTGATTTTTCACCTCAATACCCAACGACGCCAACAGCGCCAACAGTTCTTTTGTTGATATGCCCATCTGACGGGACAGTTCATATACTCGCATGTTCGATATGCACATCTCCTTCCTCCGGCAGGAAGTCTCCCGCCTTCCGAGCAAAACCCGAATCTTCTTCCAGAGCCACCGCCTGACAGCTTTGCAGTCCCAGAGCTTTCCCCAGCCGTTCCCGATCCGCTGAAACCGGAACGATCCGGCATCGGTCTCTGAGGCTTTCAATAAACCGGGCGGACGCGTCGCTGGCCGTAAAGACGGCGAGACGTTTGCCCGATTTGAGTTCTTCAATAATTTTATCCTGACCGATCGTCAGGTTTCCGCCGCTTCGCGCCAAGCCGAACAGGGAAAGCAGGTCCTCCGTCCGACCTGCGCCCGCCGTTTTCGTCCCGGCTTCGGCCGCTAGAGAGACGTAAACGTCAGCTGGGACCGAACAGCGAAGCGCTTTGTCGAGCAACTTTTTCTTACAGGTCAGGACGATACAGCGCTCGTCTTTGCAGACGTAGGCGCCCCGGCCCTGTCCTTTGCCGTCCCGGTCGATCCAGACGCTCCCATCGGGAGCGCGGACAACCCGAATCATGTTTTCCGGCTGGTCCGTTTTTCGGCAGGCGACGCAGCTGCGGGGGTTAATCGTCTGCTTCACCGAGTCTGCCCGGCGGGCTCGTCCAACTTCTCGGACGATTGAATATCCAGCTTCCATCCGGTGAGCCGGGCCGCCAGCCGAACGTTCTGCCCGGTCTTACCGATGGCCAGTGACAGCTGGTCGGGTTTGACAAATACCCGGACTGACCTTTCCGCGTCGGGAACCAGCTCAATTTTAACCGGCGTCGCCGGAGAAAGGGAGTTCTTGACGTATGTCAATGGGTCTTCGTCCCACAGGACGATGTCAATTTTCTCCTCGCAAAGTTCGCTGCTGATGGAACGGATTCTCGCGCCAGAAGCGCCGACGCAGGCGCCCAAAGGATCGACCGACGGATCTGTCGTCGCCACGGCGACTTTTGCCCGCGCGCCGGCTTCCCGGACGATGCCCTTGATTTCCACCGTTCCGTCGGCTATTTCAGGAATTTCCAGCTCCATCAGCCGGCGAAGGAGCCCCGGGTGCGTGCGGGACAGGACGATTCGCGGCCCTCGGGTCGTCTGGCGGACGTCCAGCAGGAAAAACCTGAGCCTCATGCCGATATCGTACTTTTCGTTAGGGATCCGCTCTTCCCTCTGTAAAAGCGCCTCGCTCCGCTCGCCGATGTGAATGAGCACCTGATCGTTTTCCGAGCGGATCACTTCGCCGAGCACTAAGTCGCCGAT
This sequence comes from Jonquetella sp. BV3C21, assembly GCF_000468895.1. Lineage (NCBI taxonomy): Bacteria > Thermotogati > Synergistota > Synergistia > Synergistales > Dethiosulfovibrionaceae > Jonquetella > Jonquetella sp. BV3C21. Next base: position 55,094 of record NZ_AWWC01000028.1, read on the forward strand.
CTTCTCGGAGAACTCGTTGAACACGACTTCCCGCTCCGCGTCCTTCAGCCGCTGAATAATCACCTGACGGGCCGTTTGAGCGGCAATGCGGCCGAACTTCTCCGGGTGGACGTACACCGGCACGCGGACCAAATCGCCGGGCTGAACGTCCGAATATCCCATTTGAGCCGCTTCCGCTTGAGTGATCTCGCTGGTTCCGGCGACTGGGTTCTCCGTCGTCCGGCGAACGTCGTAAATTTCGACTTCGCCGGTCTCTCGGTTGAGGTGCACTTCCGGCTCGGTCGTGCCCTCCCGGTACTTTCGATACGCCGCGCCAAGCGCCGCTTCCAAGCTTGCTACGATGACGTCTTCCGACAGATTGCTCTCTTCGGCAAGGCTCTTCAGAGCCCTGATGCAGTCCAATCCCAATTCCATTTTAGCGGGAACCTCCCTTGCCAGCGCTTCGCTTGAACGTTTTCTTTTCGCCCTTCTGAGGTTTATAGACAAGCGATCCTTCAACGATATCCTCGAACGGAATCGCAGCAGTTTCTTCTTCCGTATGAATTGTGACGCGCCCTTCTTCGTCCACAGCTTCGACAACTCCAGTCAGGCGCTTGATGTGAGAACCTTCGCCGTGGAAACGAATCCGAGCGGTTTCGCCGATAAACCGGCGGTAGTCGTCCAGCTCGAAAAGGAACCGCTCCAATCCGGGGGAGCTCACTTCCAGATAATATCGATTGCTGTCCGCCATAGCTCCTTCCAACAGCGGGTCGATGGCCTTTGAGACAACTTCACAGTCGTCCGCCGTCACGCCGTTCGGCCCGTCGATGAAAACGCGAACTGTCATCGAACCAATTTCTTCCAGCTGAAGGCCTTCCCACCTGTAGCCGAGTTCCACAACGACCGGCTTCAGCAGAGCAGTCAGCTCTCCCCGGAGGGCCGGGAACGACGAACCCATCTCATCAACCCCTCTCACAAAAAACGAAGAGTGGGACACCCCACTCTCCACCGTTACGCCTACACCTCGTCACGTGAATGGTACCACAACAGACGGCGAAACACAATGAACCGACGGTCATTTTTCGGACCCGGCGTCCAGCTCTTGGACAAAACGGTTGAACAACGTCTCCAGCGATTCCCGCCGGGCCGATTCGACGCCGGTTTCTTCCATCAGCTTACGGAACACCTCCGTCGGAGACATCTCTTCCAGCTGCTGAGGACAAGAGGCCAACGTGGCGGCCGGATCGTCAGGAACGTGAACGCACAGTATCTCAACCGGACTGTCCTGAGCCGTCTGCTGGAACTCGCTCCACAAGTCCCTGCCCCGAGAAGGCTCGCTGAGCGTCAGCTCTACCCAAACCGGCTCTCCCTTTGCCGTCAGCTCGGCTAGGCGTTCTAAGATCTCCGCAAAAGAGCCGCTCAATCGGGCGAGTTTCACAAACGGCGGGACAGGAATTTCGCGAACGATCGGCGTTTCCCCAGCGCTGACGTCCACAATAGAGAGAGTCTTCACTGCTCCGGCGTCGCCGAAGCCGAGCGCCAGAGGCGAACCGGAGTAGCGAACCGCCTCTCCGACCACGTTCTGCGCCCGATGAACGTGACCGAGCGCCACGTAGTCGAAGCCCGCCAGCGCCCGGCAGTCGAACGCGTCAAGCCCGCCGATAGCCAAATCCCGCATGCCGTCTCCCTCGCCGACTTTTGCTCCCACGGCGAACAGATGAGCCATGCACACCACAGGAAGCCGCTCGGGGTTCAGCGCGCGGGAAGCGGCGTACAGTTCGGCGAAGCGGGACTGCGCGCAGCGGTACGTCTCTTCTCGGAGAGCCTCAATGTCTTCCAGCGATGAGCCGCGGTGAAGGTCCGACTCATGGAGAAATGGCTGAGCCGCCACGAGCCCAACCGGCTCGCTGGAAGCGTTTTGAACCATGACAACCTGCTCCGTCAGGTCTTCGGCGGGTCGCCCGAAAACGAAGATGCCAAGCTCCCGAAGCGGGATCCCTGTTATCTCCAAAAACTCCGCTGAGTCATGGTTCCCTGACGTGACAACTACGGCCCGGCAGAGTTCCCGGGCCTTCAACAGGACGTCAAAATAGCAGCGCTGCGCCCACAGCGGCGGCGTGGAGGAATCGAACACGTCGCCGCTCACCAACAGCGCGTCGACCCGTTCGGCTTCAAGCAGGCCGACGAGCCAAGAGCAAAAGCTCTCACTCGCTTCCCGAAGGTTGTGCCCGAACAGGCGTTTTCCTAAATGCCAGTCCGACGTGTGGAGAATTTTCAACGGCGGAACCTCCCGCAAAGAATGGAAACGCGGCGAAGGAGCCTTCGGCTTTTTCGCCGCTCGTCACATCAGTTAACGGACGCCGGCCGACGGTTCTTTACCAACCGCCACCGCCGCCACCGCCGCCACCGCCGCCGCTGCAGCCGCCACCGCCGCAGCCGCCACCGCCGAAGCCGCCGCCGCTGCCTGACGCCGCCGCCGCTCTCATCTCGCGGGCCACTTCTGAAGAGATGACGTCGCTCATGCTCGAAGAAATGTCGGAACAGAAGCTCGAGGCAGCAAACGCCAAGCCTTCTCCTTCATACCACGAGGGCGTCCACTGATTTTCAGCCTGCAGCTTTTTAAAGATCTCCGCAAAGCTCTCGGCCCACTGGTGTTCGACGCCAAGAGCCAGAGCGTACGGCAGAAGCTCTTCAAAGTGCTCCGGCGTCTTGTCCGGTGGGTCTATGAGCTTCATCCGCTCTTTCTCAGCCAAACAAATGTACTTTTTCAGTCCCAACAGCTGGTCTTTCAGCTGCCTGCCCTCAGGGGTTAACCGGCCTAAAAATCCCACCGCCCAGACGATGATATACGGCATGACGGCGAGCACGGTCATCCCCGGCCTGAGAGCTTCGGGCACGTCGGCGATATACCCAAAAAGTCCGCTGAGGACAACTCCAATGAAAAGGCTGATGAAGAGCAGGCGAAAACCGCCCTTCAGTAGCCTTCTGAGCCAGCCGCCGGGTATCTGACAGCTTCTCCGTATCCCACACGCGACTCCGCTAATAAAAACGCAGCCAAAGGCGTACATGAATACCGCCAAAATCCATTCGGTTCCGCCTGGACTTGCAAGCCAGCATCCCACTCCGACAAGCACAAATGTCAGCAGGACCAATCCTATGCGGATCAACATGTTGTCTTCAGCACAGTCAGAAAGTGCAACCTCCGTGTCGAGAGCCAGCTCTTGGTACGCGCCGTAAATTACGGATGAGTCCGATGTGTTTTTCCTGAGGGTCACCGGCAAATCGAGCTTGGCTAGGAAGTCCTTTTCGTCTCCTGTCAAAGGCCGGTTTTGATACTTCTTTTTGACATCTTCTCCGGCCTCGTTCAGAACGTACCCGTCCTTTTTGTTTCCCTCAATCGTGATCTGACCTTTCGTGGCTAGGGACAGAATGGCTGTGCCGACGATATGCCCCTCCATGCGCCCGCAAAACAAACGTTCTGCGACCGCCGCCGAAACGCCCTCCGGCGCGTGGAACAGCGGAATGATGACTCCCGGCCGAGGGTCCCTGCCAAAAATAAACCACGCGAGCAAGGCCAAAAAGGCAGAAATAATCCCCGTCAGGATCATCATGTTGTTCAGCCCAAACCGCACGAAGACCGTTTCTTTGTTGATTACGACGCCTTGGTTAAACTTCACGGCAACCGTCAGGCCCTCTTGGACGTCCAACGGGCGCGTCGTCTCGAACGTCCACGTCCGGTCGTCAACCTTTTGACTTGAGGCGTTCTTTTCTTTCGATTTGGTCGCGCCGGTCCAATAATCCGCCGCTTCAATAATCGCACCCTGCGGAAGCGCCAGCCGGGCTCTCGCCTTTTCGATGGGGAATTTCCAATAGTTCCCTGTGGCGTTCCAGTACAGCTCATCGTAGCCTTTGAAGCTGACGACCTGACGCTTGACCAGATAGACAAACTTGAAGGTATGCTCGCCGCGGGAAAGGTATTTGTCCGGGTCTCCGACCCGATACAGGACCACTTCGTCTTTTCCATCCTTGCTTTTCCAAGGCACAGGCTGACCATCCAGCGATATGGACTTCATTTTCAGGTCAGAAGAAAACTCGGTATGGTCAGGCGCGAGCCGCAGAGTCGGAATAACGCGGTCAATTCCCCGCTTGATCTGGTCTAAGCCGCTGACCCAGACCTTGATCTTTTCCGTGACCTGAGAAATCCCATCACGATCAACCTGAACCGTCACGTCATAATCCATGATCCGATCCCGGCTGTTTGAAAAGACCTGTTTTGCCGGCTGCGTTGGCTGTGCATGTTGTGCCGGATTTGTTGATTGTGTTGCCACTGCCGGCTGAATGACCTTCATGGCCGGTTTCTGAGCTTCCTGCGCGGTATGAGAAGCCAGCTCGGCGGCAGACGGGCCAGTTTCTTCCGCTCCGCCGGCGCGGGCAAAGACACATGGTGTCATGTCGACGGACAACGCCAGAGCGTCGCCGGCCGGCAAACCGCTCAGCGTTTGAAACTTTACCGACCTGTCCCCATCCTGCTCGGAGCGAAAGTCCTTTCCCCTTTCCTTGGCGTTGCCCGTCGCAGCGGCAAACCCCAACAGGTGAACCTGCTCGTCGGGCATGATGACCGTCGCAGAAACTCGGTCAATCGGCACGCTCCACTTGTTGCTTGTCACGTTCCAGCTGAGCCGCTCCGCCCCATCGTGAGGGAAGACCGCCCCGGCAACTCGATAACGAAGCGTCCACACCTGTTTTTTTTCGTCGCCGAATTTCACCGGCGGCGTGCTGATACGCCAAGAGCCTTCTCCGACCGATGTCAGCTTGGCCTTTTGGAGGTTCTCACCGCACGTTACCGACGCGAGGGCCAAGTCGCTTGGAACGCTGGCTAAGCCGTCCCGTCGATTTCGGGATATAGTTCGTTCCAACGCCCATTCGGTTTCGGCGTCGGCTGTCACAGTCAGTCTTTCGGAGATCTCGGTCCAGCCGTCTTTCTGCGGCCTCACCGTGGCGTCGTAATCGGATATCCGAACCGCGGCACTCGCCCCGACGGCGACGGTGCAAAGGACCACGAAGACCGAAAGTATTTTTCGCAACGTCAACTTCACTGCCTCTCATACCTCCCCTTGCCTCGCGAATCAACTCGCAGCTTTTTTGTCACGAGAAGAACTCAGCTTTTCCGCCCCACACTCACAGGGCGTGATTGGTCTCCGGTCTCCAACCGTCGGCAATACGCAACCATCACGAGAACAGAGAAGGCGGCGACAGCAATATGCCGCGCCGCCGAATCACTGCTCCGTTAGAACTGCACCTGAGGATTCTTGGCTTCTTCCGGGTTTTCCAACTCAAAGAAATCGTACTTGGAAAAGCCCAACATGCCGGCAAACAGATTAGCTGGGAACACCTGAATCGATGTGTTGAAGTCCCGGGCCGCCCCGTTGTAGTAACGCCGCGACATTTGAATGTCGTTTTCCAGTTCGGACAGGCTGCTCATCACGTTCATGAATCCCTGGTCCGCTTTAATCTGCGGGTAAGCCTCCACGGTGGCGACGAAACCGCGAAGCGCAGCGCTCAGCCCGGCTTCCGCCTTGTTGACTTCCGCGACGGTCTTCGCCGCGCGGGCCGCCGTGACGCTTTCCATCAGTGTCTTTTCGTGCTCTGACAGTCCCTTCGCCGTCGCCACAAGGTTAGGGATCAAATCATGACGGCGCTTGAGCTGAACAGAAATGCCGCTCCACGCCTCATCGGCAACGTTGCGTTTTCTCACAAGCCCGTTGAAAAGCAGAATGACCCAAAGGATCACTAGAACAACAATTCCTAAGATAACCCACAACGCGACCATCGTCTTTCCTCCTAATCAAAGTGTTTGGACCGCACCTTCAGTCCCGATATCACATCATCTATATACAAATATTCGGCGCGTGTCAAGGATGAACCTTTTCCGAGATGACGCCCGGTCCGCTCAGGACGCTGCTCCACCCTGAACTTCGGCTGACCTGTATTCGGCAGCTGATTCGGTCTTTGAGGGCGCTGACGTGCGAGATCACGCCCACCAGACCGCCGGCCCCTTTGAGGGCTTCCAACGCTGTTAGGACGCCGTCGAGACTTTCCTCGTCCAAGTTGCCGAACCCTTCATCGAGGAAGAGAACGCCCCCTGATCGGCGTCTGCCGAGAGCCAGCGCCAGCGAAAGGCTGACCAGAAAGCTTTCCCCGCCGGAAAGGCTCCGCGCCGATCGGACGGTTCCGCCCTGCCACCGATCCATGACGGCAAAGTCCATCGGCTCATTTTTGTCCGGCACGAGGGCGTACCGCCCAGACAATTCGTCCAGATGGACGTTCGCCTGACGGAGCAAAAAGTGAAACGTCAGGGTCTGAACGAACTTGCGGAACTTTGTCGCCGATCCGACCAAGCCGTACAGCTCTCTCAGAAGTTCAAGCTGTCCTTTCATTTCCTGAACCTCTTTTTGGAGCAGCCCTCGTTTTTCGGACAGTCTTTTTTCGGCGTTCATCCGCTCTTCCATCTGCCCCAGTTCACGGTCCAACGCGCCCATTTTCTCCCGCAGCGTTTCGCACTCTGCCGCTAAAGCCTCGGCGTCCTCGGCGGGACGTGAAGGAAGCCCCTCTGCCCGCTTTTTCACCTCGCCGCTTCGGCCTTCAAAAGACGCAGCCCGACGGCTCAGTTCTCCGGCAGTTTCTTTCAGCGCCGCCGCCTCGCCGTCCGAAAGCCGAAGTTCGCTCAGCGAAGTCGGCAGACCGCGTCTTTCGAGCTTGTTTTTTTCGGCGTCTCTCTCCCGAAGGGCTTCTTCTGCTGTTCGATCCGTCTCGGCGATGGTCTTTTTTATCCCTTCGATGAGACCTTCCAAGCGGTTTGTCCGTTCTTCCATGGACCTCATATCGCTTTTGGGGGCGTCGTTCGTTCCAGACTGAAGCTCGTCAATTTTGGCCGACAATTTCTCCATTTTTTCGGTCAGCGCGTCGTGCTGGGAGATCACAGCTTCAACGCGCCGACTCAGAGCGGAAATGAGAAGATCCGGCTCGCCGAACTTCCGTCGACGTTCCGACCAATCGGCCTGACGGCGGTGAATAGTCCCCAGCTCGTTCTCAAGCGTCTTGAGCCGCTCTTCCAGCCTGGCAAGCCGACGGCCGGCCTTCAAGACGGCGTTTCTGGCGGAAAGGACCGGTTCCTCGCCCGCTTGGACGTCTTGGGGCTGACCCGCAATAGGCTGATGATGAAGCGCCCCGCATAGCGGACAGGGAAGACCTTCAACAAGCGACGACCTCAGTTTGGACAGGCACGATGCCTCAAGGCCTTTTTCTGCTTGGGCCAACGCAGCTCTAACCCTCTCGTCTTCCGTCGCCGCTTCTTTTATCTCGTCGTTCGTCCCGGCTATTTTTTGAGCGGCCGTCTTTTCTGCCTCTGAGAGCTCTTTTTCTTCCAGCTCCAGTTGGCTCAGTTGAAAGAGCGTCCCCTCAAGAGCTGATCGATCCTCCAGCTCAGAAAGGGCTTCTCTGGTCTGCCGCCGCTCTTCCCGCAGTTCGTCAAGGGCCCTCTGCCGTTCGGCCTCTTGGGCTGAATATGCGGCGCGCTTTTCGTCTAAAGACAGCCGAGCTTCTTTCAGCTCTTTTTCTCGGGCCGCCAGCTCGTTTTTTAAACTGAGAACGGCGTCACGCTTTTTTTCGAGTTCCTTCTGGGCCAGAAAAAGCGGCTCCGCCGCCTCGTGCCGCTCGAGACGAAGCTGGTCGGCGGCAAACGCGCTCAGATCTGACTCAAACTTTTTTCTGTCGGCCTCCAATGCCGCCGAGTCCCGCTCGTACGCGGCCCAGAGCGCCGCGTTTTCCCGCTTTTTCTCGACCTTTTGAAGCTCCTCTGAGGATATTTTCCGACGGCTGCGGAGCTCTTCCACCTCAGCCAGCAGGGACTGAGCGTCCTCGCACGACGGGACGTTGAGGGCGTCAAGCTCGGCGTTTTTGGCGGCGAATAAGGTTTCGTCTATTTTCCAGCTTTCAGAAACCCGTTCGGATATTTTGCTGTACTTTTCAGCGCCTGTGAGCTTTTCCAGCAGCGCGGCGCGCTCTGACGGCGGAGCGGATAGGAACGACGCCCATTTTCCCTGTGGGATGAGGACCGACCGAGTGAACTGAACAAAATCCATGCCAAGCAGCTCGGTGATTTTCGCGCGGACGTCGTTTATTTTTTCTGCCACGAGCTCTACGGTATCGACGCCGTTTTCCCTTTTGACCCTGCCCAGCCGATGCCTCTGGGGCTGCAGGGCGCCGCTGGGATGATTCCCTGAACGGTGCTGAGACCAAACGGCCTGCCAAGTTTCACCGGCGGCGCAGAAGGTCACTGACGCTTTACAGCTGCCGGCGCCGTGCGTCATCAGCTCGTTGGTTCCCTGCGTTATCGCCCCGAGGCGCGGCGTCGCGCCGTAAAGCCCAAGGCAAATTGCGTCAAGCAGCGAGCTTTTTCCTGCGCCGGTCGGCCCCAAGATCGCGAAGAGTCCTCCGCTGTAAGCTAGCTCCTCAAAATTCACTGACCAAGATCCGGCCAAGGAGTTCAAGTTTTCCAGAGACACCCGGCAAAGCCGTTCCAGGCCAAAATTTTGCGTCATCGAGACCTCTCCGTTTCAGCGTTTTTTCCTGCTATTTTTTCTCACCGGCATGCGCGTCTGCGGGACCGCCGGTCCGCTTAACGCGGCGTCCGCAAAGCCTGACATGCTGGACAACGCCAGTACCTTTGCTCTATTATAATATGGTAAAAATACGTTCTAGTTAGAATCGTTTAACGCTTTTCTGCCGTGCGCCCTTCCTTTTTTCCTGCTGGCAAATCCCACCCGTAGAAAATGATTGGGGTAGTTGTTATTTCGTCAGGCCAGACTGATACTGACGACGAACGACGAACGCCAATCTGAAAGGAGGAATTGCTATGCTGCCTATGATCGCCGGCTCTGGGCGCCTGATTTGCGCCCTTACAGCAATAAACGCGTGGCTCTCTTTGGCTCCGGACGCCCTGATACCCACCAGCGTGGGAAGCAGCCTGGTGCTTCGGCTCTCTTTTGTGACGCTTTTGTGCTTCAGCTCCCTTCTAGCATACCACCTGCCGGAACTCAACGCCGGCAAGTCCATTCAGCGGCTGCTGCCGTGGCTTTTTATGCTCCCGTCAAGTCTTTCATTTGGAGCGGCCAGCACGCTGTACGTCACCTTTCTTGCCTTAGCTGCGGCGGGCGCGGCGTATATCTGTTGCCTGTGCTTCACCCGCATGTTCCGCTTGGAGCTGGGATCGATGGCTCTCTGCTACGCTGTCGCTTCTCTTTGCTCGCTCGGGCTTGCGGCTCTGGTTCGGTCGTACGTCCCAGCGGGGCCGCTTCGAATCATCGCCGTCCAGTGCCTGCCGCTTGCCGCGCTGTCGGCGCTGAGCCCTGAACCTGAATTCTGCGCGCCCTCAAAAGGAACGCCGCCGCCGTGTTCCAGTGCCCTTTATCTGTTCGCGTTCTGCCTGACCGTTCAATGCGCCGGGGGATTTACCGTTGAACAGGACGCCTTTTTCCCCTCGTGGCTTTGGTCCGCGCTCTACAGCGTCGTTTTGTTCGTCCAAGCGAGCGTGACGTTTTCCGACGAGAAAGTTCTTTCCCCGGTTCGGCTTTTATACGCCGTCATCGTCCTCTGCGCGAGCGGTATCGTCCTCCAAAGCGCTCTTCCCCGGATTGGAGACGGGGCAGTTCTCGTCGGGACGGCGTTGTTCGAGCTGACGTTTTTGATCCTCACCAGCAAGAAGGCCACGTCTCCGCGCCTGTGCCGCTATTGGGCGAGCATTGCGGTCGCCACGATGTTCACAGGCTCTCTGGCAGCGGAGGTCCTTCGGTTCTTAGCCGGCTGGCTCGTGAGCAGTTCCAGCGAACAGGTGGCCCTTCTCTCTCTCATTCTGGCTTCTTTCTTCGGCCTTTATATTCTCCTGCCAACTCGCGGCACTCCATCAGCAGAGTCCCAGTTGTCCCAGGCGGAAGAGGACGACGTACTGCGCGGCCAAAGGGAGGTGAGAACCCAAATGATCCTCGCCCCGTTCGCCTTGACGCCACAGGAAAACCGAATCTGTCTGATGCTCCTCAACTCTTTAAAAGACGATGATATCTGCCGGCAGCTGTTCATCACCCAGAACACGCTGAAATACCACCTGAGAAACCTTTATCGGAAACTCGGCATTTCCGGCCGGCGCGATCTGCCCGATTTTATGGGCCGAATGGACGCCTCTCTCCCGAAGGTTTCCAGCACTCATTCGGAGCCCTCGCTATGACAAGACGATCACTCATTTTTCTGGCAATCCTCGCCGCTGGCGCTCTTTTATGGGCCGCCTGCCGACTTACGCCTCCGGCCGACCCGGTCAAGCGCCACGGCGAAGTTCAGTCAGCAGAAAGCCTGCGCCCCGGAAGCCTTGAACAGGCGGAAATGCCTTTAAAAGTTCCGGCCGTTCCACCCCATTAACTCGGTGTTTTTCCGTCGAATCAACGACGTTATTCTTATGAAGGAGGCACATCTGATGAAAAAATTTTTCTGTGGCGCCGCAGTATTCCTTCTGTTCGCGTGCTTAGCCGGCGGAGCTCAGGCGCGTCTGCCAAGGAATTTTCAAACCTTCCGGGACGAGTACAAAAGGGTAGCGAAGACTCCTGAGGGCGCCGCACGAATGTTCTTTGACGCGGTTTACGCCTACCTAGAGGAAGACCTGAACGAAGAAGCGTCCAACATGGTCGCCCTGTGTCTGAGAGAAAAGCCGGGCTGGGAAAAACGGGCCACTTACAGCTACTTCGCGGAAAGGCTGTACGACCGGCCGTATATCTTCCGCAGCTACGCGAAAGGGACGTCGCCGAAAAACAATTACGCGATGAACCCGGAAAACTACACTCTCAACATCGTTGAGGTAAAAGATGATCCCGCTTATGTAGGAGCCAAGCGAGTGTCGATCCGAAGCTCCGGCGCAGACTCGCTCCGTCCGCTGATCCTTCGCAATTACAACGGGTACTGGTTTGTCTCCAACTGTTGCGCCATTTATTCTGACGTCCGATTCCCCCAGTCCACTCAAAAGGGCGATGAATTCCTCGACGGGGATGTTTACGACCAGACGTCGAGCACCAATTCCTCAACAGGCAAGGGGAAACCGGCCCAAAAACATAACTCGCAGGGGGGCGACAACGCGTTCGACTTCTCAGCCGACGGTTCTGGCACCCCAGAGGAAAAAAGCGACGCCGACAAGGGGGCGAGCTCCGACGGGGCTTTCGACATGTCGTCTTGGGGCAACTAACTCAGGCCTTCCGGAGACTATTGTGATCCCAGTCATTCGCAGGACAATTTTCCTTCTGGCAGCGTTTTTCTCCATCTGGAGTTCTCCCTGCGCCGCAGAGCCGGCAGCGTTTTTAATGCCGCACCACGAAGTTTCTCCGCTTATTGACCAAACCTACGACCTAATCGTCAAAAGCGGGATGAAGCCGGACAGGATTTTTGTCATCAGCCCGGATCATTTTCACCGGGCTGTCGGGAAAATAGTACTCGGTGGGAACGATCCAAAAACGCGGGAGCTGCTCCAAGAATCGGGCATCCAGTTCGACGATCCCTTGACCCGACGCGATCACGGCGTGACGGTTCACGCCAAACGAATTTCCGTCCTTTGGCCCGACGTCCCGCTGACGACGATGATCGTGAGCAGCAAAACGCCTCTTGCCGTGCTGCTTGTCGCCGCCGTCAAGCTTTCCCCTCTCTTTGCGAAAAACGGTCTCATCATCCTGAGCAGCGACCTCTCGCACTATAAAGATGTCGCCACGAGCAACGCCGAGGACGATCTTACCGTTGCGGCCTTGTTGGCCCAGGACTTTCGCCTTTTCGGACAGATCAAAGACGACTGCCCCAAAGGAACTTGGCTTTTCTTGAAAATGCTTGACCGGCTGAACCTTCATCGTTCAGCTCTCATCGGCCGGACCAATTCAGGTGAGTTGGGCGGGGACAAGAGCTCTACAACAGGCCACGCTTCAATCATGTACCGACGGTAATGCGGGTTCCGATATTTTTTACCGATATTTGACTGACAGGATAAGGAGGACGTGCAAATGGATCAGTACACAGAAACGACGACTACAGGTTGGGGAAGCCGTTTTGGGAATTCCTTTAAAGGCATCGTTGTCGGTATTGTCTTGTTCGTCGCCGCGACAGCGCTGCTTTACTGGAATGAGGGACGGACCGTTAAAACCGGAGACTCTATCAACGAAGCCAAGAGCGTTACCGTTCCTCTCGGCGACACGGGAACTGTCGCTGCTGACTTGAACGGCAAAGTCGTCTACGGTACCGGCCGGCTCACCACCGAGGACTCTATCGGTGACGACGCGTTCGGCGCCAAAGGCGTCGCCCTGTCCGTCAACCGTCAGGTTGAGTTCTACCAGTGGCAGGAGTCGACCCGCACAGAGAAGAAAAAGAAAGTTGGCGGCGGCGAGGAAACTGTGACGACGTACAGTTACAACAAAGGGTGGGGATCTTCCCCCGTCGACTCGTCGAATTTCAAGTATCCTGACGGACACGAGAACACCACGCTGCTGACAGTTGAAGACGAAAACTGGTACGCGCCGAACGCTCATTTGGGGGCCTACCGCTTCCCCACGTTCCTCGTCTCAGAAGTCAGCGGAAGCACCCCGTTGAATGCCGCGCCGACCGACGAACAGCTGGCGGCCCTTGCAGAGCTTCTCAACGTTACCCCAGAGACTCAGCCGGCCCAACCGACACAGCAGCCGGCCCAGCCTGCCCAACCGGCCCAGGTGGAATCCTCTCAGCTTGAGGCATCTCCGGCGCCTCAGCCCGTTTTAGTCCCGCAGACGAGCGCCGAATCTGCCGCCCAGCCAGCCCAGCCTGAACCGACGTCGCAGCCCGCACCAGAAGCCGGTGCCCAGGCAGCTGCCGCTCAGCCGGCTCCAGCGCAGCCTGAGGTCAGCGCAGAGTTGGCACTTGCCCGTCAGTACGTTCATCCGCGCGCGAATGTAGTTTATATAGGGCTCAAGCCGAACGCACCGTCAGTGGGCGACGTCCGCATCACGTATAAGCAGGTTCTTCCGTGCGATGTGTCGTTTGTTGCCAAGTTGGTCGGCGATACGTTTGACGTGTACACCGCGTCCAACGGGTATAAATTTCACCGCCTCGAAAACGGAACCGTCGCTCAGGAAACGCTTTTTGCCGACGCTCACAGCGCCAATAAAACCATGGCGTGGATTCTCCGGGTCCTCGGAATCGTCCTCGTCTGCTCCGGTTTAGGCATGCTGCTTCGCCCGCTGTCGGTCGTTGCTGACGTGCTGCCGTTTTTGGGCGACCTCGTAGGAGCTGGAACTGGGCTCGTCGCTTTCCTTCTTGGGCTTGCGTGGTCCTTCATCATCATCGCGATCGCGTGGCTCGCGTATCGTCCGCTTCTGGGCGGCGGGCTGCTTGCGGCTGCAATTGCCCTGATCGTCCTGATTTTCCTGCGTCGGAAAAAACGCGCGAAAGCGCCGGCTCAGGAATAAAGGACCTCTTTCGCTTCGCCACTGCTAGCTGACGAGAACTCTTTATCACTTACAGGGATTTTGATCCCATGGAGGTGTCCAAATGTACAAGCGAATCGCCAGTATTATTTGTTGTGCGACATTAGCAGCTTTATTAGCGCCTAGCGCCATGGCGAAAACGGCGCAGACCGCCGCTCAAACAGCCCGCTGGATGGTCACAGCTCCGGCTGCCAGACTGTACGAGTCACTTCCCAAAAAAGATAAGCCCCTCACCCAGAAAGACTCGGACTTCTACGAAGCCGCCCGAGTCGTCCACGGGAACATCCTGACGGGGAAACTCAAGAACTCGTCCTGGCTCCAAATCCTCGACGGAAAGACGACCGTTGGATACGTGGCCGTTTCTCATTTAGCTCAGATCCCCGATTCTTTCAAATCCTCAGAGCCCAAAAACTACATGGTCACGGGTCAAGACGTGGTCCCGTGCCTAATGCCGGGGAAGTTCCCGCTTAGCGACAGCGCGTATTGCCTCGCCGTCGTTGGAGTGGATGAGGAGGATGAGTCCGATGATGGAGATCTCACACCGGCAAAAGCGTTCTCGCTCCGTCGGGGAACCGTCGTCGTCTCGATCGGCTCTGTGGACCAAGACGGAAAGACGTGGCATCTTATTTCTTTCAACGACACAAAAGCCAAGGATTTAGCCTACGCTGAAGAGGACGATGATGACTTCGTCCTCGTCGCTGACGGGCTGGGCGGGCGTTACGCTTGGATCGCCGGAGAGGACTTGCAGGACCTCGCCTCCTACAAGCCAACGGCCTCCGGCGAGCCGTTTGACCTGAACAGACTGTCCGGCGTTCCAAACGACGAAGCATATCGCCAGGCTCTCGCGGCCAACGGCTTCTATCTGGACCCACGGCGTATTATCCTAGGGACCAAAAACTCCGAGGAAGAGGAAGACGAAGGCTACTACCCGTCGGGCATCGAACAGGACGACCTGGTTGACCTGTACAACCGACAGCGCACGAACGAGTGCAGCGAAGGAACGAATGAAGAAGAGGCTCCTGAAAACTGCTCTTCTACCGATAACATCTCCCTACCTCGGTTCATTACCGCCGACCTTGGGCTTCACATGCTCCATCTGCTGTTCGACCGATCGCTCCAGCAGGTTGAAGAAGAGGCCCTGCTCCCGATGACCAAAAAGCTCGTCTCGGCCCTACAGGACGAGCTCAAGCGCATCGCCCCGGAATATCAGAAGACCGCCCTTGGCCCGGACGCCCTAGCGACTGTCAAGGACTACTTGGATATTGCGGGCTCGCTTCTTTCCGAGAAACCTCAGAAGATGTCAAGCCGGGCAAAGGAAGAATATGACCGCATCATGGCTGCTATCGGAACCAAACAATCCGCATTGACCGGCGCTGACGAGATCTACGCCCTGTATAAGCCTAGAGGTCATTACACATTGAACGAGAACCTGTCCCGGTATTTCAGGGGAATGTCCTTGCTCGGGACAATGGGATTCGCAGTGACGGCGGACGAGAAGGGCGCTGCCAACACGGCCGTGACAGCCCTGCTCTGCCGGCTGCTGAGCGCGTCCAAGCCTTCAAAGGCTTGGAACGACCTGAACGACCCGCTGACTAAGCTGATCGGCAACTCGAACACCAATACGTATCTTACCTTTGCGAAGGCCGTCTCAGACGCCGGGATTGGAGCCTTTGAGAGCAAAGAGGCCATGATTGCCTTGGCCGGCCAGTTGACTCAAGCGGCTCAGAAACAGCTCGTTTCGGCGACCAACTCCAAAGACGCCCAAGCCCCTCAGTTCCGCCTGCTGGGCAAGCGGGTCACGTTCGACGCGATGATGTACACCGCCCTGACGACACCCCGCCTTCCTGAAGAAACGAAACGCCGTCTTCCCGACCCGGCGGCCGACGCGCTGGCCGTTCTCGGCTCCAAGGCCGGCTCGGAAATTGCAGACGAATACGCCTCAGTCGAAAAGTACAAGGAAAACTGGGACAAGACCGCCGCGCTCTGGCCGGAGTTCTCCCAGGGGAACGATACGTTCTACACCAACTGGCTCTTGACGCTTCAGGACTACTTTACCGAGGAACAGCCCGACGAGGCGTTCTGCCACACCGAGGCGTGGCAGTGGCGCAAGCTGTACACCGCCGCCGCTTCGATGGCCGAGCTGAAGCACGACACGATCCTCTACGCCGAAGAAAGCGGCGCGGAAATGGGAGACGCCGGCATGGCTTTTTTGGCTACCCCATTCCCCCAGCCGATTCCTCGCGGATACATCGAGCCTCAGCCCAAGGTCTTTGATCGGCTGGCTGACGCCTGCAGGCGAATGGTGGATTTCCTCGACAGGTTCAACCTGAACGGCGAAGACGAAAGCGAGTCCTACGCGCCGCGGTTCCAAGCTCTGGAAGACGACTTCGCCCGCATGGCCGAGATCAGCCGGAGAGAGCTGACCGACTCGATGACTCTGGAAGACTACCAGTGGATTAACTCGTTCTGCCCGCCGTCAGTCCTGCCGATTGGGATGTTTGACGTCTCTTCTGAGAACAAAGATCAGTTGAAGATGGCCCTGATCGCCGACGTCGCTTCGTCCGCGGACACAGCGCTGTATATGGCCGTGGGAACTCCCCGCCGACTCGTCGTGTTCTTGGACGACCGATCGGGCGGCGCCCGTCTGGCCGAAGGGTTTACCATGTCCTACTATGAGCTTCTTGGCAACGCCGCTGATCGGCTGACCGACGAGGACTGGAAGTCTCTCGTCTACGACGAAGAAAAAGACATTTCCGAGTACGAGCCGGTTTGGGCAGACAAAGTAAATAAGTAAAGGCACTCAAAAGGCCGCGGCGCTTTCGCGACGCGGCCTTTAATTCACTTCTTAAAGAGCCCTCAAAAAATTGTTCTCCACTTCGAACGCAAAAAATTTCCTGAGGCCCCCTTGTCTTGGGGTTTTATCGCCATACAAAGAGGTGTCGAGATGAACCAACGTCATCTGCTGCGCTGCTTTAGCCGCTCTGCTGGCGTCAAACGCCGTCGCAAAAGCGGCTCAGCCGTCCGCTCAGAGTACCAGTTGGATGGTCACAGCTCCGGTCGCCAGACTGTACGAGTCCCTTCCCACGAAAGACGCGCCTCTTACCCTGAAGGACCCGGACGTCTACGAGGCCGCCCGGGTCGTCCACGGGAACATTCTGACGGGGAAACTGGAAAATTCGTCTTGGCTCCAAGTGGTCGACGGGAAGACAACCATCGGATACGTGGCAGTTTCTCATCTGGCACAAATTCCCGATTCCTTCAAACCCACAGAGCCGAAAAACTACATGGTGACAAGCCAAGACGTGGTCCCGTGGCTGATGCCCGGCCAGTTTCCGCTGAGCGACAAGGCGTACTGCATCGCCGTCGTCGGAGTGGAAGACCCCGAAGACGAGGAACCAGAGCCGGCAAAACCGTTCTCTCTCCGTCGGGGAACCGTCGTCGTCTCGATCGGTTCGGTCGCCCAGAACGGCAAAACGTGGCACCTGATCTCTTTCAGCAACACAAAGCTCGGAGAACTCGCCCAGGATGACGACGAAAACGTTTATGTCGCTCCTGAGGCTGGACTGGGCGGCCGCTACGCTTGGATCGCCGAAGAGAACCTGCAGGACCTCGCCGTCTACAAGCCGACGGCCCCCGGCGAGCCTTTTGACCTGAACAGGCTGTCAGGCGTCCCCAACGACGAAGCGTACCGCCGAGCCCTCTCGGCCAACGGCTTTTACCTTGACCCGCGGCGCATTATCCAAGGGAAGGAAGATTCAGAAGGAGACGGATCCTACGAGGAACCTATCACTCAGGACGATCTGATCGACCTGTACAACCGACAGCTGACTGACGAGTGCAGCGACCTGTCGGACGAAGAGAGATCTCCTGAAAAACCGGCCTCAGCCGGCGGCGTTTCTCTGCCTCGGTTCCTGACCGCCGACCTTGGACTTCACGCGATGCACCTGCTCTTCGACCGGTCGCTCCAGCAGGTCGAAGAAAAAGCCATGCTCCCGATGACCCAAAAGCTCGTCGCGGTCCTGCAGGACGAGCTGAACCGCGTCGCCCCAGAGTACCAGAAGACCGCCCTCGGCCCGGACGCGATGGCGACCGTCAAAGACTATCTGGATATTGCGAACTCGCTTCTTTCCGGAAAAGAACAGAACCTGTCGAACCGAGCAAAGCAAGAATATGACCTGATCATGGCGGCTGCCGGCGCCATAGAATCTCCTCTGACCGGCGTTAAAGAGCCCTATGCGCTGTACAAGCCCAGAGGTCACTACACCTTGAACGAAAACCTGTCCCGGTACTTCAGGGGCATGTCCCTGCTCGGGACAGTGGGCTTTTTCATCGTGGCGAACGAAAATGGCGTTGCCCATACGGCCGTGACAGCTCTGTTCTGCCGGCTGCTGAGCGCCCCTGAGGCTTCAAAGGTTTGGAACGATCTGAACGACCCGCTGACCAAGCTGATCGGCAACTCGAACACCAACACTTACCTTACCTTTGCGAAGGCGGTTTCAGACGCGGGAATTGGGGCCTTTAAGAGCAAAGAGGCCATGATCGCCTTGGCCAGTCAGTTGACCGAAGCGGCTCAGAAGCAGCTTGTTTCGGCGAGCAACTCCAAAGACCCCCAAGCCCCTCAGTTCCGCCTGCTGGGCAAACGGGTCACGTTTGACGCGATGCTCTACACCGCCCTGACGACGCCCCGTCTTCCTTTGGAAACGGAACGCGGCCTGCCCGATCCGTCGGCTGACGCCTTGGCCGTTTTCGGCTCCAAGGCTGGGTTAGAGCTGACCGAAGAATACGCCTCAGTCGAAAAGTACAAGGAAAATTGGGAAAAGGCCGCCGCGCTCTGGCCGGGGTTCTCCGAGGAGAACGACACGTTCTACACCAACTGGCTTTTGACGCTTCAGGACTACTTTACCGAGAAAATGCCCGACGAGGCGTTCTGCCACACCGAGGCATGGCAGTGGCGCAAGCTGTACACCGCCGCGGCTTCGATGGCCGAGCTAAAACACGATACGATCCTCTACGGGGAAGAACCTATGGCAATGCCTCTTGGGGCTTGTCCCTCCGCTTCGTTTCTTCTTCTGGCAAATCCGTTTCCTCAGCCGATCCTTCGCGGGTACATCGAGCCTCAGCCCCAGACCTTCGACCGACTGGCGGATGCCTGCGGCCGGATCGTGGACTTTCTCGGCCGATTCGGCCTGAACGACGAATACGCAGGCGATTCCTACGCGCCGCGGTTCCAGTCTTTGGCGGACGATTTCACCCACATGGCCGAGATCAGCCGAAGAGAGCTGACCGACTCGATGACTCTGGAAGACTACCAGTGGATTAACTCGTTCTGCCCGCCGTCGGTCCTGCCGATTAGGACGTCTGACATCTCTCCTGAGAACAACGACCAGTTGAAGATGGCCCTGATCGCCGACGTCGCTTCCTGTACAAACGCCACGTTGTACATGGCCGTTGGAACTCCCCGCCGGCTCGTCGTGTTCTTGGACGACCGGTCGGGCGGCGCCCGTCTGGCCGAAGGGTTTACCATGTCCTACTATGAACTTCTTGGGGACGCCTCTGACCGTCTGACCGACGAGGACTGGAAGGCTCTCGTCTACGACGAAAAAAAGGATCTGTCTCAATACGAGCCGAAGTGGATCCACAGAGTGAACGAGTAATGGCGGCAAAAAAGATCCATGGTCTTTGAATCGTCAGCTGCTCCCAGCTGAACCATCACTCACTATCGTGGAGGTGTTTTCATGAATCAGCGCATCATACGGGCCATCTGCTGCGCAGCCCTAGCCGCTTTCCTGTCTCCAGCCTCAATGGCCGGGGCAGCGCAGAAAAACGTCTGGATGGTCACAGCCCCTGCGGCCAGGCTGTACGAGTCCATTCCCCCAAAAGATAAGCCTCTCACCCTGAAAGACTCGGACGTCTACGACGCCGCCCGGGTCGTCCACGGGAACATTCTCGAAGGGACGTTAAAGAACAAGGCGTGGCTTCAGGTCAAGGACAAAAACACGGTCATCGGGTACGTGGCCGTCTCCCATGTGGCCGCCCTGCCTGGCTCTTTTCAACCAACCGAGCCGCAAAACTACATGGTTAAGGGCCAAGACGTCGTCCCGTGGCTGATGCCCGGGCAGTTTCCTCTGAGCGACAAGGCGTACCGGCTCGCCGTCGTTGGGGTGTATGACCCGGACGAGGGAAAGCCGGAGCCTGCGAAAGCGTTCTCGCTCCGCCGAGGAACCGTCGTCGTCTCGATTGGCTCAGCTTCCCAAAACGGCAAGACGTGGCGCCTCATCTCTTTCAGCGATACAAAGGTTCATGACCTGCGTTACGCCGAGGACTACGTGACGGCGACCGCCGGCTTGGGCGGCCGCTTCGCTTGGATCCCCGATGATGAACTGCAGGCCCTGTCCTCTTACAAGCCGACAGCCGCCGGCGAGCCGTTTGACCTGAATAAGCTGGCAAATGTTCCAAACGACCAAGCCTACCGCCGGGCCCTTTCAGCCAACGGCTTTTACCTTGACCCGCGGCGCTTGATTCTAGGGATCAAAGACTCGCCAGAAGGGCCTTCTTACGAGGACTTTCTCACCCAGGACGACCTGATCGACCTGTACAACCGACAGCGGGCTGACACGTGCGGGTTTAACATGGTCGCCGCCGACAGCCTCGGGAAATTCGCCCTGCAAGAGGGCGTGCTTCTGCCCCGGTTCCTTACCGCCGACTTGGGGCTCCACACGCTCCATTTGCTGTTCGACCGGTCGCTCCAGCAGGTTGAAGAGAAGGCCCTGCTCCCGATGACCCAAAAGCTGGTCTCAGCCCTGCAGGACGAGCTGAATCGCGTCGCCCCGGAGTACCAGAAGACCGCCCTCGGCCCGGAGGCCGCTACAACTGCCAAAGACTATCTGGATATCGCGAACGCCCTGCTTTGCGGCCGCTCAGGCGACCTCTCGCCCCGCGCCGCAGCGGAGTACAGCCAGATTATGGCTGCCACAGGAACTCAAACGTCCCAGCTGACCGGCGTTGACGAGCCATACTCCCTGTATAAGCCCCGAGGTCATTACACCTTAAACGAGAACCTGACCCGGTATTTCAGGGTGATGTCCTTGCTCGGCACCATGGGCTTTACCCTGACGGCTGACGAGAAGTGCGTTGCCAATACGGCCCTGACGGCCCTGTTCTGCCGGCTGCTGAGCGCTCCCGAACCTTCAAAAATTTGGAACGAGCTGAACGACCCGCTGACCAAGCTGATCGGCAACTCGAACACCAACACCTACCTTACCTTCGCGAAGGACGTCTCGGACGCGGGGATCGAGGCCTTCGAGAGCAAAGAGGCTATGGAAAGTTTAGCGGACAAATTAGTTCAGTCGGCTAAGAAGCAGCTCGTTTCAGCCGTTGTCTCCAACGAGGCTCAGCCCCCTCAGTTCCGCCTGCTGGGCAAGCGGGTCACGTTTGACGCGCTGACCTACACCGCCCTGACGACGCCCCGTCTCCCTGCCGAAAGCTCCCGCTGCCTGCCCGACCCATCTGACGCACTGGCGATGCTCGGCTCCCGCGCCGCCGCCGAGGTGATCAAGAAGTACGACGACGTCGCGGGATACAAAGACGGTTGGAAAAAAACGGCCGATCTCTGGCCGGAGTTCTCCAAGGAGAACGACACGTTCTACACCAACTGGCTCTTGACGCTTCAGGACTACTTTACCGAGGAACAGCCCGACGAGGCGTTCTGCCACACCGAGGCGTGGCAGTGGCGCAAGCTGTACACCGCCGCCGCTTCGATGGCCGAGCTGAAGCACGACACGATCCTCTACGCCGAAGAAAGCGGCGCGGAAATGGGAGACGCCGGCATGGCGCTTCTGTCTGACCCGTTCCCCCAGCCGATCCTTCGCGGGTACATCGAGCCTCAGCCCAAGACCTTCGAGCGACTGGCTGACGCCTGCGGCCGGATCGTGGAGTTCCTCGACCGGTTCCACCTGAACAGCACGGACGAAAACGAGTCCTACGCGCCGCGGTTCCTAGCTCTGGCGGACGACTTCACCCACATGGCCGAGATCTGCCGGAGAGAGCTGACCGACTCGATGACGCTGGAAGATTACCAGTGGATCAACTCGTTCTGCCCGCCGTCGGTCCTGCCGATCGGCATGTTCCAGTCATCTTCCGACGACAACAACGAGCTGTTGAAGATGGCCCTAATTGCCGACGTCGCCATGTCGGGATTCGCCGACCTCTACATTGGCGTTGGAACTCCCCGCCGGCTCGTCGTGTTCTTGGACGACCGATCGGGCGGCGCTCGGCTGGCCGAAGGGTTTACCATGTCGTACTATGAATTTCTCGCCGGAGGCGACGATCGTCTGACCGACGAGGAATGGAAGAACCTCGTTTACGACGAGAAAAGCGACCTGTCGAACTTCGACCCGTCGTGGGCCGATCGGATCAACAAGTAATCATCGATGAAAAGGCCGCGCCGCGAAATGGTCTGCTCCCCGTCAATAGGACAGTGAAAAATCAAAAAGTCCCGTG
>NZ_AWWC01000029.1:0-97777 GCF_000468895.1 Jonquetella sp. BV3C21
TCAGAAAGGGAAGAGCGCCCAGTACGCGAAGCGTCGCGAGAAAGAGAAGAAAGAAAGCGGAGAGAAAATCGGGGCGAAGACAGTCGCCTTGCCCGTGTGCGGGGAACGCCGGAAAAGAGAAGAACTAGCGCTTTCGCTGTCGCGTGGCGTGTTTCGAGAGGAACGTTCTGTGGCGATTTAAGGTAGAAAAGTCACCTGTTGAGATAAAAAAAGAACTCTTCGTTTAGATTATGAGAGCTAAAAGAAGAAAATACCGCCGCGCGGATCCTCTTTGACAACTCGCGCGGCTTTTTTGTGCCTGACCTTCTGACCGTACCGCTGACGGCTCCTTTTTTCGTGTGGTATTTGTTCGTTCGCCTTCGGCTCGTTGGCGATGAACGTTTGTCAGGGCGTTTTTTGGTCTTCGGGCCGTGTTCGCCCGGCGGTCGGGTGGCGGGTGCAGAAAGTTTTGTCAGCTCGAGTGGTGGTTACCGGCTCGGGGAGCGTTTTCGGGGCCGCGGGGTAGTTGTTCGGTCGTTGGGCGTTTGGCCGTCGGTCGTTCGTCAGCCGACGGACGCAGAAGGTTTATCGGCTCGTCGGACGATTCGATGTTAGAGAGCGTTTTTTGAGGCGGCCGGGCTTATCGGCCGTTGAACATTTTCCCTTTCGAGGGCGGCTTGGGGCAACTCGCGCGGCTTTTTTGTGCCGACCTAGCTGTGCGGCAGACGGTAAGTTCTCTGGTTGGCGTGGTTGTTGCTGGTTTGCTGTCCCTTGGCGGGGGCGCCAGCGGTTCATTGGCTGATTGCGAGGACGCAAACGGATTATTGGCTCGCCGGGCAATAGCGAACTCGTGAAGTGGCTATAAGCTTGTCGGCTCTTGGTGAGGACGCGGACGGTTTATTGGCCCGCGGAGCGGTCATGAGAGCGCAGACGTTCACCGCCTTTGTGGCTGTTTACGAGTGCACGGAGTGGTCATCGGGGCAGCGATTGGTTGTTGGGGCGCGAGCTGGACGTCAGGGCGTTTTTGCTTTTGAGCGCGCGAACGGTTTTTGAGGCCAAGACGATTTATTGGGCCGTTGTGGCTTTCTCAGCTAGGGCGGCGGGTTCTAGTTTGCTGTCCTTTGGTGAGGCCACAGGAAGGGGGCGAGGCAATGAGGCTGTCGCTGGCTTGCTGGCTATTGGCGACGTCGCAAACGGTCACCTGCTCAGAGACTGATTACGAGGCCACGGGCGGTAATCGGCTCGGTGACCGCTTGTGAGGCCGCAATCGGTTTATCAGGTCGGCGGTTGTTCCCAACTTCCAGAACGTTTATCGCGGTAGCGTGCGGTTGCGACGTCGCAAACGGATTATTGGCTCGGTGGCGGTCATGAGGGAGCAGACGGTATATAGGCTCGCTGGGGAGTTTCGGCGGCCCATTGTGGTTTTCGCGGCTCATAAGACGGTTTCAAGTTCGCGGGCGGCGCTCAATTTAGCGCTCCGATTGCCGCCGCGTGCGGTTTATCAGCTCATTGGTCGTTTGCCAAGCGGCTTTCGGAGCGCGGGTGGTTATCGCCCCGCCGGGGGCCGCTTGGCGATCTAATCCGGGCGAAGAGAGTGCCTTCAAAAGGAATAGGCTATACTTAACAACGGGACGACGCGCTTTTTGCCGCCAAGGGCGCAGGGTGGAAGAGGCCCTGTTTTCGGCCAGCGACGCGGGCTAGCAAGCGGCAGGGCGCTCGTGAACGAGGGGGGACCGATGATGAGGCGAAAGGACCGGGAAGTTCTGTCAAAAGAGTGGATGGAAGATGTCATTCGCGAGGCGCTCTACATGGAACTGGCGATGTCAGACGACGGCGAGCCGTATGTCATTCCGCTGAACTACGGCTACAGCGACGGCCGTTTTTACGTCCACGGGGCGATGGCCGGACGGAAGGTTGACGCGCTGCGTAAAAACCCGCGCGTGGCCTTTAACGTCCTCAGCGGGGTTCAGATCGTGCCCCGCCCGCGCAAGCCGGGTAAGCTGTGGTGCGTTTACCGCAGCGTCTGCGGCACCGGGACGGTCCGTTTCCTGACCGACTTGGAAGAAAAACGCCGCGCGGTCGCCGTTTTAAAAGACCATTACAGCGACGGCAACGTTGACTATATGAGCCGGGACGAAGCGATGAAAAAAGTGGTGAACGTCTTTGTCGTTGATGTGGAAGAGATGACGGGAAAAACGAAAGGCTACCCCAACCCGAGCAACCCCGCCGCGCCGCTATTTGAAGAGCCGGGGCAGCGCGCAGGCGCGCCCTTGGAAGGCTCAGAACAGTGAAACAACGGGCCAAACGGCAAACGCCTTCGCGTGCTGTTGCGGCGGCCGAACAAGATCTGCTGACGGTTCGTCTCGCTGCGCGGCACTTGCCGACGTGTCAGACCCTCGCCTCATGAGGGACAGCGCAACTCGATAACCGCTCGGCGGTCGGTCGTCAGCTCATTTTCGGCTTGCCAGCTCGCTAACCCTTCGCCGGGCCATTGTTCAGTCGCCAGTCCGGTTTCGGGCCGCCAGTTCACGGGGCATTCGCCGGGCCGTCAAAGGCCCGCCAGCTCGGCGGCGGTTCGTCGGCCCGTCGGTCGCTCGGCCGTTTTCGGCTTGACAGCTCGCTAACCCTTCGTCGGGCCATTGTTCGGTCGCCAGCTCGTTTTCGGTTCGCCAATTCACGGGGCATTCGTCGGGCCGTCAACGGCCCGCCAGCTCGGCGGCGGCTCATCAGCTCGGCGGTCGGTCGTCAGCTCATTTTCGGCTTGCCAGCTCGCTAATCCTTCGCCGGGCCATTGTTCGGTCACCAGTCCGGTTTCGGGCCGCCAGATCACAGAAGATTCACCGGGCCGGAAGTTTTTCCCGGCTCCAATCTGCCCGTTGGTCGGCGTTTGAATAGAGGGCGAGACGGAGAGCACGGCCCCCGGTCGGCGTATCAAGCCCGCGCTCGGGCGTCGGTTTGGTGTCAGGAAGTTCGGCGGGTCAGCGGCTATTGGCTTGCGTTCGGTTTGTCAGCTCCCGCGGCGGTTGGCCGTTTGTCTTCCCTTCGCTTGTCCGGTAAGGGACGGCGGTTCCTTCGCGGGCGTTCGTTCGGTTGCCCCATGCCAGTTTGCAGGGCGGTTATCGGGCCGTTCTCCGTTTGCTTAGCCCGCGCTCGGCTCTCAGGCCGCGCTCGGTTCGCCGCTCTGTGAGGCGGTTATCGCTTCGCGGCCGGTTCGTCAAATCGCGGAGCGTTTACATGCCCGTCCCCCGTTTGTCGGGGCGCGTTCGGACGGCGGCTCGCTCACCATCAGTTCGGCGGGGCCTTGGTTCTTGCCCTGTTGTCTTTTTTGCCTGTAGGACGTTTATCAACTCGTCGGGCGTTTGCGGAGCGGGACAGCTCTGTTGCTTCTCCGGCGGTTTCCCCCGGCTTGCTTGCCGGCCAATCGTTTCCCCCTGCGGCCCGTGGAGGGCCGGCCCGGCGGCGCGGGAGAGGGCTCGTGAAAGCCGGACGGCCTGTATAAAATTTTGTCCCGTTTCAAGGGCGATTTTCGTCGGCTCAGCCGCTCAAATGGCATGGCGAGTTCGGACCGAACGGCGCGGCGGTTATTGAATCGGCTGCCATTGCCGATGTGATCAGACGGCGGGGCAAATGCCGCCTTTGACGCCTAAGAGACGAGCTTTCAAAGGACTTGGAAAAAGTTAGGGATAAATCCTAAAAACGCGTCCCCCCGTAGGAAATCCATTTGACAGGTTAGGAAAAAGAAGTAAAATTCACTAACAAAGTTATGTGTAGTTTGTGAGAGGGCCGTCGGATCGGGAGCTGAAACTGTTATAAAATCCGGCGGCGCTTTGTCTACTGTACGACGGTGGATTTTGCCGGTAAGGCGGTGTTTGCATAAGTACCCGCGAAACTCGAAGAGGATGAACTTTAGGGAAGTCACGGCCACTGGCTGATAGTTTTCGCTGACGTGGCGCAGGATCTAGGGGGATGACCAACGAAGAAAGAAGCAAGAAAAACGGTTCAGGACGCTGGGTCTCGTCTCTCTCGGACGACTGGAGGGCCACCGGGGCAATTATTGCGGTCTTGATCTAAGAGGCTGTCGTGGGATTATCAGCTCTTTTTTGCGGCGTTTCGCTCGGGCTAAGGTGAAACGGCGTCTTTTTGTGTCGTTACCCGTAGATAAGCTGCGGCGATCAGCGCTGCAGGTGTTCTGTTTTGGAGGGTTTAATAATGAAAAAAGTCAGAGCAGCAGGAAAATCGCGTTCTCTCCGTTGGGCGGCTTCTGCAGCCGCACTCGGGCTGTTCGCCTTCGTCGGCTCTTACGGAGCTGACCCAGCGCTGGGGGCGACAATTACCGGTATAGGCAGTCTACACCCTATCATCGTGTATTCGAACACTCCGAGAAATACCGAAGAGGGCTTCCCTAATGGAACCAGGCCGACTATCGGTTCAGCAGAGAACTCCATTGCCATGGGGTTCGGTTCCAATATTGATACCGGGTATAACAACATAGCTATCGGCGTGAATGCCACGATTAGTAGAGGGGTTCAACACACTACCGCAAATGCTATAGCCCTCGGCGCATCCTCGTTAGTCACCGCGGGCGGTGACATGGCGGTAGGGCGGGCGGCCCAAGCTTTAAGTGACAACGCTGTTGCCATAGGGACGATGGCAACAGCTTCCGGCAAGAACTCATTTGCCTTGGGCAGCTCATCTCAGGCGATGGGAGAAATGTCCTTCGCTTCTGGATTTGGGTCAAAGGCCTCCGGTACTTCATCGTTTGCGTCTGGGTACTACGCTCAGGCAAACGGCAATTCGTCAGTGGCGGTCGGCGGCCTGTCGGTCGCTGGGCAGCAATACGGTACCGACTTCTCGACGGCGATCGGCTATAACGCGCAGGCTCTTGCAATGGGCTCGGTGGCTATCGGCTACAACTCGATGGTATCCGCCAGCGTGAATAACTCGCTGGCCATCGGCTCGGGAACGGTGCTGAGTACGCCTGTGGCTGACGGGCAGTACGAGGCGTTTACCCACCAGAAGCTCAATGATACGACGAACGGCATGCTGGCCATCGCCAACGAGGGGACGCCCCGGCGAATCATCGGCGTGGCCGGCGGCGTGAATGCGACCGACGCGGTCAACGTAAGGCAACTACAGTACGTGAACAACAACTTGGCAAAGTCAATTGGCGGCGCCTTGTACACAGGGTACGCGTCGGACAACACGACGTATCAAGCGCCTGACTTCGTGATTGGGGCCGCGACGTACCACACGGTAAAAGAGGCGGTTGAGGCCGCTCAGAACCGATATTTCAGCGTTTCGAGCACTAACAAGACGGATGGTTCCAACTACAACAACAACGGCGCCTCGGGGGTTGATTCGGTCGCCATCGGGCCGAGCGCTCAGACGAAGAATGCAGACAACGCGCTGGCTATCGGCAGCGGCGCGTCGGTTACTGTGTCGGGCGGCGTCGCTCTGGGGTCCGGTTCGGTTGCTTCAGACGCTTCGGGCGTCGGCTCGGCCGCGTATCTCGGCAGCGCCGCAAACGTGGCGGCGACGGCCAAGGGGACGGCCGGCGTCCTGTCGGTCGGCAGTTCAGCAGCCACCCGTCAGATCGTCAACGTGGCGGCGGGCAGCCGGGACACCGACGCGGTCAACGTGGCCCAGCTCAAGGCCGCCGGTGTGAACGTGGCCGGCGGGAGCAACGTTGTGTCGGTGTCGCCCTCGTCGGACCCCAAGACCGGCGCGACGACCTACACGGTGAACGTTGACCTGTCGAACTACGCGCAGACAAACGGAAGCAACATCACGAATCCGGCCACGTGGGCTGGAAAGCTGGGCACAGGGACAATTAACGGCACGACCGACGGCGGACTGGTGACAGGAACCACCGTGAAAGGGGCGTTGGCTCCGTACGCCAAGACCGAGGCGTTGACAAAGGTGGCGGCGGGTACCAATGTTTCGGTTAATCCGTCGAAGGATGGAAGCACCGGCTCGACGACCTACACGGTGAGCGTTGACCTGTCGAACTACGCGCAGACGAACGGAAGCAACGTGACAAACCCGGCCACGTGGGCTGGAAAGCTGGGCACAGGGACAATTAACGGCACGACCGACGGCGGACTGGTGACAGGAACCACCGTGAAAGGGGCGTTGGCTCCGTACGCCAAGACGGCGGCCCTGCCGAAAGTTGCCGTGACCGGCGCCCCGCTGATGATGAAGACTGATACGGACGCGGCCGGATCAACCACCTACACGGTGGGAATCGACCTGTCGAATTACGCCCAAACGAACGGAAACAACATCACTGACCCGACCGCGTGGGCCGGGAAACTGGGCAGCGGAACCATTGGCGGAACAACGGACGGCAACCTCGTCACCGGGACGACGGTGAAAAACTACGTGGACGGCCGCCGCACGCAGGTATCCAGCGCCGACAGCCGAGTGGTTGTTACAGATGAGCCTATCGGAACCGGCGGCACCATGTACAAGGTAGCCCTCAAAACAGACCAGTTCAAAATCAAGTACAGCGGCGACGGCGACACGACCGGAGAAAACGCTCTGGACGATCGGACCGCCTTCGTCGGCACGCCGAACCAAATTTCCACCGTCGCTGAAAACGGCAAAGTTACCTTTAAGCTGGACGACGTCGTCACCATCGGCGGCTCTGGCGGCCACCCTGTGACCGTTAACGGAACGGAAGGAAACATAATCGGCCTGACGAATACCGGTTGGAACACCGATAACCCCGTGATCGTTTCCGGCCGGGCGGCTACAGAAGACCAGCTGTCCGCAGTCAACGAAAAGGTCAAACAGGCCGCCGTTGCGGCGTCGGGCAAAATTGCCTTCTCCGGCACGACCGGCAAAGCGGACGTCGGACTGGGCGAAGGCCTCACGATCACCGGCGATTTAGCCGCGAACGCCGACGCCTCGTCGGACAACCTTCGGGCCAGCGTGACCGGCTCCACGTTAAAAATAGAAATGAGCACCGCGCCCACCTTCAAGAGCGTGAACGCGGAGACGCTTCATGCCGATAACAAGGTAACAGTCGGCTCGGCCGGTGCGCCCACGACGACCATCACGCCGGCTGGCGTGGACACCAACAAACTGACCGTCGGAACCGTGACGATTGACAAGACGACGAACAAAATCACCGGCCTGCCGGCGGACGCCGGGACGGGAGAAAGCGAAGCCGTCAGCGGCAAATACCTCAAAGACCAGCTGAAGACCGTCAGCGACACGGTCGCGGCGTCGTCCAACCTGTCCTACGCGGGGGACAGCGGCAACGGCAAGGTGAACCTGTCCACCGGAACTTTGTCGGTCAAGGGAGACGACAAAAACATTGCCACGGTCGCCGACGCGGTCGGGAACGTCACCGTCAGCCTGAAGGACAAAATCACCCTTGGGGCAGCGGGGACTGGCATCGTGCTTGACGGGGGGCATGCTTCCGCGGAGTTTGGCCCGTCGATCAAGATCAACGAAAGCGGCAACGGCCGGATCAGCGGATTACACCCGGCGATCGAAAACGGCCAAGCTGTGACCTATGAACAGCTCGAAAGGGTGGCGGCGTCATTCGGAGCTAAAAGCACCATAACAGCAGATGGCAAGTTCGTCAGGCCGACATACCTCGTGTCAGCCACCACGTCGGCGTCGCGGGTGTACCACAGCGTGGGCGAAGCCCTGACGGCGATCGACCGGGGAACGGTCGGCTCGCTGGTGGCAGTGGAGAAGGACTCGGGCGACGGAACCCGGCTGGTCTACTTGGAGAACGTCGGCCCAGCTGAAGATAAGACCGGCTTCTTCCGGCGAACCGACCTAGTCGATAAGAACAGTGGGAAGTTGCTACAGCCCAAGGAAATCACGGCGAATCCGCTTTCTCTGGATAAGATTTCCTACGCCCTAGCTAACCCGGCCACCGGCACGACCGGCACGCCGGTGAAGATCCAAAACGTCGCGGCCGGGACGCTGGAGGACGACGCGGTGAACGTGAGCCAGCTGAAAAAGCTTGGCCTTGACCCGAACGCGGCAGCTCCAGCAGTGACCTATGATAACGACCAAAAGAAGACCGTCACGCTGGGCGACACGGTGCACAACAAGTACGACCCGACGAACAACCCCACTGGCGGCGTGACGATCACCAACGTGGCGGAAGGCGTGAACCCGGGCGACGCGGTGAACATGCACCAGCTGAAAGTCGTGTCGGATAAAGTTGACGCCGGCTGGAACCTGCAGGACGGCGCGGCAGCCTCAGCGGCGAAGAAAATCGCGTCCGGCGACACGGTGAAGGTCGTCGGTGACAAGAATATTTCCACGGCGCTGTCCGGCGGCGGAGAAACGAAGACGCTACAGATTACCTTGTCCGACAGCCCGGTCTTTGGCCTTGTGAAGATCAACGACGGCGGCCGTATTTCCGGCCTGTTGCCGGGGAAAGCC
The DNA here is from genome assembly GCF_000468895.1 of Jonquetella sp. BV3C21. NCBI lineage: Bacteria > Thermotogati > Synergistota > Synergistia > Synergistales > Dethiosulfovibrionaceae > Jonquetella > Jonquetella sp. BV3C21. Next base: position 8,392 of record NZ_AWWC01000029.1, read on the forward strand.
GATACCGAGGCGGCGACGGTTTATCAGATCAAGAAGATCCTGACCTCGCTGGGCGGCGACATGACGTTGGACGAGAACAATGGCGACATCAAATTGCCGCAGTACGAGCTCCCGGGACGGACGTACAACAACATCGGCTCAATTGCCATCGCCGCCAAGACCGGCACGATGGGAACCACCGTTTTCACCGACGCCGATGGCAAGCGGATCGTCTGGCTGCGAGACCCGGCGCTGAACCACACGAACACGTATAACAAGGCGGGGTATTACCGGCTGGAGGACGTGGCTGAGAACGGCATCAGCCTAAAGGACACTATCACTGACCCGGACGCTCATCTGGTTCCTACGGGCCAAATCAGGCTGTCGCTGACAGGCCCCACGGACATCAATAGGGTCTTGCTGGATGAGGACGTCGTCCTCGGCCACGTGGCCGCCGGGACGAAGGACAATGACGCGGTCAACGTGAGCCAGCTCAAGGACGTGAAGAAGTCCATTGATAAGGCGAAAACCGATGGGCTGACGTTTAACGGCAACAAAGCGTCGTACGGCGCGGCGGGTAGCTCAACCACCGGCGCGGTCGCGCTGGGGAGCACCGTGGACGTGGTGGCCTCTGACCCGAAGAATAACGCGACCTACTCGACGGACAACCTGACGGTCGTGGCCGGAAAGGACGCGTCCGGCGCCCCGGTCCTCACGATTAAGATGGCCGACAGCCCGACCTTTAAGGCTCTGACGGCTGAGACCGTGACGGCCGGCGGCACGTCCATTTCCAATAGCGGCTTGAGCGTGGGCGGCAAGACGTATGTGAGCCCGATCGGCCTGAACGCCAACGGCAACCCGATTAAGAACGTCGGCGACGCGGCGGAGGATGGCGACGCGGTCAACAAGAAACAGCTCGACGCTCTGGGCGGCTCGACGATCACCGTCAAGGCGTTCGATAAGGCCGACGGCGATAAGGGCAGTTATTCCTTTGCCCTTTCGAGCAACGGGCAGGTGGGCCTGAAAGCCCTCGACGACAACTTGGTTCTGTCGGCTGACAAGGCCACGAATACTCTGGGCCTCAAACTGGCCGAGACGGTGACTGTCGGCACGGCGAAACCGGTGACGATTAACGGGACCGACGGTTCGGTGAAGGTTGGAACAACGGTCTTGGACGGCTCGCAGATCACCGGCCTGACGAACACGACGTGGAATGGCTCGCCGACATCCGGTCGGGCAGCCACAGAAGACCAGCTGAAAGCCGTCGCTGACGCGGCGAGCACCGCCTCGGGCGAACTGAAGGATAGCGGCCTGACCTTTACGGGGAACGACAGCTCGACGACCGGCGTGGTGAAGCTGGGAAATACCCTGGCCGTGACCGCCGACGGGACGACGGGCGGTACCTACACGTCAGCCAACCTCAAGGTCACCGCTACTGAGGCGAACGGCACGAACCCGGCGGGCTTGAAGATCTCGATGACCAACAGCCCGGTCTTCACGACCGTGACGGCTGGCAACACGTCGATTTCCGACGCCGGCCTGACCGTGGGCGGCAAGCCGTATGTGACCCCGACCGGTCTGAACGCCAACAGCAAGAAGATTACTAACGTCGCCGAAGGCACGGAGGAAGGCGACGCGGTGAACTTCAAGCAGTTCGACGAACTGGCGAACAAGAAAATCGCCTTTATGGCGCTGGACCAAAACGGCAAGCCTATAGGAGAAAAATATGAGTTTGCCTTAAAGGACGGCGGAACGATCAAGCTGCTTTCCGACGAGAACTTCGCCGTGACGGCTGACGCGACGCACCAAGCGCTGGGCGTGAAGCTGAGAGACACGGTGAAAATCGGGGCGGCTAACCCCGTGACAGTCAACGGGGCGGAAGGATTCGTAACCGGCCTGACGAACACGGCGTGGAACGGCACAGCGACGACAGGCCGGGCGGCCACGGAAGACCAGCTCAAGGCCGTCGCCGTCGCCGCGTCTGGCGAACTGAAAGACAGCGGTCTGACGTTTATCGGGAACACCGGCACGACGAACCTAGTGAAGCTGGGAAGCACGCTGGCAATCAAGGCGGGCGACCCGGCGGGCGGCGCGAGCTACTCGACGAAGAACCTGACGGTCGAGTCCGGAAAGGACGCGGCCGGCGCCCCGGTTCTCACGATCAAGATGGCCGAAAAACCGACCTTCACATCCGTGACGACTGGCAACACGTCGATTTCCGACGGCGGCCTGACCGTGGGCGGCAATACATATGCCACCCCGACGGGCCTGAACGCCAACGGCAACCCGATTAAGAACGTTGGCGACGCGGTCGACCCCGGGGACGCGGTGAACAAAGGGCAATTTGACGCCCTGAACAACGCCCAGGTCACCGTTTCCGCGATGGACAAATCCGGCTACGCTGCCGGCGGTCAGTACTCGTTTGCCCTGAAAGACGGCGGACGAATCGGCCTGAAAGGCGACGACAACATCATCGTGACCGCCGACAAGACCGCGCAGACCCTAGGCTTGAAGCTGGCCGACAAGGTGAAGCTCGGCGCGGTGACGGTCAACGGGACGGACGGAGTAGTAACCGGCCTGGCGAACAAGGATCTGAAGGCTCCAACCTTTGCCACGATGGGACGGGCGGCGACGGAAGAACAGCTGAAGGCTGTGGCCGAATCAGCGACAACGCTTATCAACGATGCGGGACTTGAATTCCTCGGCAACAACAGCAGCACGACCCGCTTGGTGAAGCTGGGAAGCCGGCTGACGATCAAGGGCGCCGACGTTCCGGCGACGGGGGGCTTCTCGGAGAAGAACCTGACGGTCGTGGCTTCCAACAACGCAACGGAAGATGCCCCGACTCTGACAGTCAAGATGTCGAAGAAGCCTCAGTTTGACGAGGTAATCATCGGCGATTCGAACTCGCCGGACGCGCTGTTGCTCAAAGACGGTCTCGGGTTCAACGTGGACGGAACTATGAAGACCTTCGTCTCTGCCGCGGGCCTGAACGCCAACGGCAAACCGATTAAGGGTGTTGGCGACGCGGTCGATCCGACCGACGCGGTGAACAAAAGGCAGTTCGACGCTCTGGGCGCGGCGAAGATATCCGTTCAGGCGTTCGACAAGGACGGCAAAATGAAGCCCGGAAACTCGTACGATTTCTCGCTCAAGGACGGCGGAACGATTGGGCTGATGGGCGACGGCAACTTGAACGTGTCGGTTGACACGAACAAGAAGCTCTTGAGCTTGAAGCTGGCCGACGTCCTGACGATTGGCTCAGGCAAGCCTGTGACGATTAACGGGACCGACGGTTCGGTAAAGGTTGGAACAACGACCTTGGACGGCTCGCAGGTTACCGGCCTGACGAACACGGCGTGGAACGGCACGGCGACGACAGGCCGGGCCGCGACGGAAGACCAGTTGCAGGCCGCTGTAACAGACCTTTCCCAGAACTTGACGGCTAAGGGCCGAGGCTTTAAGGGCAACATAGGCGAGAAGACGTTTGATCTGGGCGCGATGGTTTCGATTACTGGAACCGGAGTCGGCGACGCGGATCAGTTTGACGGCCGAAACCTGATGACGATCGTGAATTCGAACGGCATTTCGCTTCAGATGCGCACGAAGCCGGTCTTTAACGGTCTGATCGTTCAGCAGGCTGAAGGCGCCGCCGGCGCCGGGACGAGAATTGACCTGAGCGAGGGCGGCATTTCGGTGGGCGGTACGACGTTCGTCTCCGCGGCCGGGCTGAGCGGCGGCGGAAAGAAAATTACCGACGTCGCGGATGGCGCCATCGGCAACGGCTCGCACGACGCGGTCACTGGCAATCAGCTGACCGATTCGATGGAGTCGGTCCGAGTACTCGTCGGCGGCAACGCGACGATGACCGACGGAAAGTTGACGTCGACGAACATCGGTGGCACCGGCCAGGACACCATTAGCGATGCGATTGCGGCAGTTAAGGACAGCGTGACGCAGGTGAGCACCAATGCGGTGCAGTACGACACCGCGGAGAACAGCAAAGTGACGCTGAAAGGCAAGGAAGGAACGACCCTTGCCAACGTCAAGGCCGGCGCCGTGAGCGAGCACAGCATGGAGGCGGTCAACGGATCGCAGCTTTACGCCACCAACCAGCAGGTAGCCGCCAACAAGGACGCTATTGCGGCTAATAAGACGGCGATTCAAAACCTGCAGGGCGAAGTTCAGTCTCAGATTGGGAAGCCGATGACGTTCAAGGCCAACGAAGGAAAGAACATCGACCGCAAGCTGGGCGAGATTCTGGAAGTCTACGGGCTGGCGAAGACGGAAGGGACGTACAGCAGCGCGAACGTCAAGACCGTCGCAACGGACCGAGGACTGGAAATTCAGCTGGCGGACGCTCCGAAGTTCTCCGGGGCCGTGCAGGCCGAGCGGTTCGTCTCGAACGACGGCAAGGCGTCGTTCGGCGGCGACGGATTAACGGTAGGCGACGGAAAGAACTCGAAGGTGACGGTTGACAAGGACGGTCTGAAGATTTCCGGCGGCCCGAGCGTGACCCGCGACGGTATCGACGCGGGCGGCAAACGGGTCAGCAATTTGGGCAAGGGCGTTGACGAGAACGACGCGGCGACGGTCGGTCAGGTTCGAGACGAGATCAACAAGGTAACCGGCGGCACAGGTCAGAGCCTTGGCCGAATCGCCCGGCGGGTCGACGAGCTGGACAGCCGGGTTGACAACGTCGGCGCCATGGCCGCGGCGTTTGCTGCGGTGCCTCCGATGGCCTACGACGAAACGCACCGCACGTCGCTGGGCATCGGCTACGGCTACTACAGCGGCAAGAGCGCGGTGGCGCTGGGCCTGAGCCACTACATCAACCGGGATGTTATGGTTAGGGGCGGCATGGCGATTTCTGGAGACGAGAAGAGCTTCCAGCTGGGAGCTTCGTTCCGGCTCGGTTCATCGCCGACGGTAACGCGGTCGGACGGCAGGACCGTCAGAATCAGCACCACCGAGATGGCCGCGCTGCGGAAGGTGAACGATCTGGAAGACACGGTGAAGCATCAGGACGAGACGATCAATCAGCAGAACGAGACGATCAAGGCGCAGAACGAGATGATGAAGCAGATGATGAAGCGTCTGGACGCGCTCGAGGCTGGAAAGAGAAAGTAACTGAACGACAAAGAGGAGCGCTGCCCTTTGGGGCAGCGCTCCTTTCTTTTGTCTGTTCTTTTGTCGGTCGGTCAGAGGGCCCAGATGTGGGACAGGTGGGCGAGTATTTTTCGCCGCTCGGCTGAACGGCGGCTGTAGAGGTTCGAGACGTCCTCTCGAGGTGTGACGGCGTCCCGGGGCGCGTTCCAGCCCGATAACGTTCCCCTGAGGCTGGACAGGTCGCCGCAGCCGAAGGCGGCCAGAGCGGCGTTGGCCATCAGGCCGCCGGAAGGGCGGGAGAGGCGGACGTACGGGCAGGCGAGCATGTCGCTTTTTATTTGGCTCCACAGGTCGCTTCGGCTGCCGCCTTCGGTTCCGACGACGCGGAGGACAGGCAGGCCGCAGCTTCGGTAAAAGTCGACGACTTTCCGGTACTCAAAGGCGATGCCTTCGAGGATTGACCGCCAGAGCAGGGGGCGTCCGCTGGAGCCGTGAAGGCCGAGGAAGACGCCGCTCGCCCCCGGCAGGTCGGGACCGGCGCCCTGTATGTACGGGTAGAAGAGTACGCCGTCGCTTCCTTCGGGCGTTTGGGCCGCCGCGTCGTCCATTCGGCTGTAGAAGGCCCGGTCCTGGGACTTGCAGCAGATCTGATCGCGGAACCACCGGAGCGACAGGCCGCCGGCGCGGATCATGGTCCAGTAGAACGAGCTGTCCCGCTCGGTTCCCATGGCGTAGTAAAAGCCCGGCCGAGCGCTGACCGGCCCAAGGGGTTCTTGGACCGAGAGGGCGAAGATGGACGCCGTCCCGGCGATGTCGACGCCATCGCCCGGCGAGACCGCCCCGGCGCCGAGGATGGCCTGCATGACGTCGCCGGCGCCGGCGACAACCGGTATTCCCGGTTTGAGGCCTAGGGCGCTGGCTTCGGCTTCGCAGAGGCCGCCGACGACTTTCCACGGCTCGACGATTTGGGGCAGGTAGCGGCGGGGGAGGTTCAGCCCTTCGAGCTGTCTGGCCGACCAGTCCCGCGTCCTGACGTCGTAGCCGGCCATCCAGCCGGAGAGGGTGGCCCAGTCGATGAACGCGTCGCGGGCCGAGAGGCCGGCGAGACGGGACAGGACGAACGGGCCGTTGTTGACGATTTTGTGGATTTTGTCGCCGTCGGGCGAGTTCAAGAGCCAGCGGGCGACGACGGGAGGCAGAAACTCGTCGAGCTGGGCGCAGCCGCACTCTTCCTGCCAGTAGGGCGGGCAGGTCTGGCGCATTTGGGCCGCCAAGGGCGCGGCTCGGTTGTCTAAGTAAGGAATGAAGGGTGTGACCGGGTTGAAAGCGCCGTCGACGCCGACGACGCCGCAGATGATGCCGCTGCCTGTTACGGCCGCGACGGTTTGTCCGTTGACGCCGGAGGCGGCGAGGCATTCGGCCGCGCCGTGACGAAAGTTTTCGAGGAAGGTCATGACGTCGAGCTGGGCCCAGCCGGGCCGAGGAAAGGCGATTGGGTTCTCCCAGTAGCTTTCGGCCAAGAGGCGGCCTGACAGGTCGTACAGGGCGGTTTTCGTGCCCATGGTGCCGGCGTCGAAGGCGAGGTATGTCTTCATTGGAGGAGCTCCGCTACTGCGGCCGAGTCGGTCAACAGGGCGCCGGCGCGGCGCATTTCTTCCAGCGCTCGGTCGCCGTCGCTGGGCGAGACGTTCACGGCCCGGCAGCCGTCCTGAACGACCGAGACGGCGAACCCTTCCGTCAGGGCGTCTTTGACCGTGGCGGCGACGCAGTAGTCGGTTGCCAGCCCGCAGACGAAGAGCCTTTCCGCGCCGGTGCGGCGAATCAGTTCGGCGAGGCCAGTGCGGTCAAACGCCGAGTAGGCGTCCCGGTCGGGGGACGTGCCTTTGCTGATCACGCGGCTTTCGGGCGGAAGCGTGAGCCCGTCGGCGAATTGCGCGCCCGGCGTTTGGGCGACGCAGTGGGGCGGCCACGGCCCGCCTGAGGCGGCAAAGCTGACGTGGTTTGCCGGGTGCCAGTCGCGGCTGAAGAAGGCGGGGCAGCCATGACGGGCGGCGAGAGCTGAAAGCCGATTGGCGACCGGGACGACGCTGTCACCGTCGGCGACCGCCAGAGCGCCGCCGGGGCAGAAGTCCCGCTGGATATCGACGAATAGGAAGGCGTTTTTCATACGGATCAATCCCCTCTGTTTTGTCTTGATCTTTTCATGATACCGAGCCGGCGTCTTCCTGCCAAGAAGCCTTTGGTGGGTTTTCTTCGCGGGGCTGCCAAGCCCGCCGGCTGGCGGATGTTTTGATGCCTGACACTTCTCGGCGTCGGCGCTTCGTGGTACTATAAAACAATTCGGTCGAAGCTTGACGAACGGAGGAGCGAGCCATGAACAGTTTTGACGTGATTGTAATCGGCGGCGGCCCAGCCGGGATGATGGCCGCTCTTCGCGCCGCCCAGATGGGCGCGTCGGTGCTGCTGCTTGAGAAAAACGACGAGCTGGGGCGCAAGCTGGGGTTGACCGGCAGAGGCCGGTGCAACTTCGCTCACGACGAGCCGGACGCGGCCGTCCTCGCTCAGGGGTACGGCAAAGGCGCGGCGTTTATGGAGCAGGCGCTGCGGGAGTTCGGGCTGAACGAGACGGTGGCGTTTTTCGCTTCCTGCGGCGTGAGGGCCGTCCGCGAGCGGGGAAAGCGGCTTTATCCCCAGATGGGGCAGGACTCGAGCGCCGTGACGGCGGCTTTGCGGCGGGAGCTGCACGCCCGCCGGGTGCTGGTGCTGTCGTCCACCGAGGTGAAGGGGCTGGACGCGTCGGGCGGAAAGATTCGACGGGTCATCACTCGACAGGGAGAGATCGACGGCCGGGCGTTCGTCTTGGCGACGGGCGGCCAGTCGTTCCCAGCGACTGGGTCGACCGGCGACGGGTACCGATGGGCCAAGCGGGTGGGCTGTACGATTGAAGAGCCGCGCCCGGCGATATGTCCGGTGAAGTGCCGGGAGAAATTCTGCGCCGAGCTGAACGGGCTGAAGCTGAAGAACGTTCGGCTGACGCTGTTTTTAAACGGCGAGCCGGTGGACGAGCGGTTTGGCGAGATGGACTTCGCCCCGTTCGGCGTGACCGGCGCGACGGCAATGGATATGGCGGCGAGAATTGGTGAGCTGCTGCCGCAGGGAAAACTGCGGCTGCGTATTGACCTGAAACCGGCGCTCGATCGGGATCGGTTTATCGCCCGGCTTGACCGGGAGTTCCCCGCTGAGGGGGATCTGCCGCTGAGGTTTGCCCTGCGGAAGATGCTGCCCAAGGAGATTATCCCGGTGGTGATTCGACTGGCGGGGCTTCAGGAAGGCGATCCGGCCGGGAGCTTGACGCCGGAGAACAAGGCGGCGTTGGTTGACGCGATGAAGGAGTTTTCCGTCACGCCGACCGAGCTGGCCGGGTTCCGCTGGGCGATTGTGACCCGCGGCGGCGTGAGCCTTGACGACGTGAACCCCAAGACGATGGCCTGCACGAAGGTGCCGAACCTGTTTTTTGCCGGCGAGCTGTTGGACGTGGACGGCCCGACCGGCGGGTACAACCTGCAGGCCTGCTGGACAACCGGCTGGCTGGCTGGCCAGTCGGCGGCGGAGCTTTTAGGGTATCACAGGCCGGCTCCGGCGGCTCAGAAGGCCGAGTCGGCCGCGCGGCAGTGGCGGGGACATGCGGTTCTTCACCCAAAGGACAAGGCGCCGACTCGGCACTTTCCCCCCAGAGCCGAGGGGCCGAAAAAAGCCGCTGGGCCTGAGGGCAGAAGCGCCCGATGCTCGTCGGAGAAGCCGGCTCCGCAGGAGGAGAAGCGGCCTAAAAGATTTGACCGGCCTCGGTCCGACGACGGGAAAAATCCGGTTCGGGGCGCTGACGGCGGAGGGCGGCCGCGGAAAGCGGCGGGGGACTTTGCCGGTTGGAAAGGCTTCAGGGCGAAGGATTCTAAAAAACGGAACGAGGACGCGGGGAGGAAGTCATGAGCGACGAGATGAAGAAAACAGAGGTTGACCCGGCCTCTTTGGCCCCGTCAGTACCTGACGTAGAAGAATACAAGCGGGCGCTTGAACAGGTGTCGTCGTTGGGCGACAGGCTGTTCGCGTGCTGTGCCGAGTTGGGCGAGACTTTGACTTCTGAGCGGGCGCGGGCCGCGTCGGCGGATAAGAGTTTCCGCGACGATATCAAGCAGAGAGACGACGTGATCGATCAGCTGCAGAAACAGTTGATGGAAAATCGGAGCGCTCTGGCTGAGGCGCAGCGGAATATCAATTCCATGTCGATTCAGACCCAGCAGCTTTCCGAGGCCCTGCGCAACTATCGCCACGACGTGGCGTTTTCGGAGCAGCTGAACGCGGATCTTCGGAGCGCCCGGTCGGAATCGGCGCTGTTAAAGGCGACGATCGAGGAAATGAAAGCCGAAATGGCTCGGGCGGAACGGCTGCACAAGGACGCCGCCGAGTGTTTGAAGCTCAAACATTCTCAAGAGCAGCTGGTCGCCGGCGAGAGCGTCCGCGCGGCCGAAGACCGGGCCACGCAGCTTCAGGCCGCGTTGACCCGATCGGAAGAACAGCTCCGTCAGTCCGAGGAGATGAATAAGCTCTTGGCTGACGAGGCCGAGCGGGCGAAACGGGAGGATCGGGATCGGTTCGACAAGGTACGGGGCGAGCTACTTCACGTCCAAAGCCAGTTGGCCGATCAGGAGCGGGCGTTTCAGGACCTTCAAAAGGACGTGGATCGTCGGATTCGAGCTGGGGTGCGAAAGGTGGAAATCAAGGCCCACTCGGTCGAGGAGGATCTGCGTCAGAAGCTGGACGAGAAAGAGCGCCAGCTGCGCATGGCCGATTTCCGGCTCACTCAGGCGGCGGAGGATCACCAGCGGGCTCTGCTGGCGGCCCGCGCCGATTTTGAGACCAAGCTGAACATGAAGACCGAGGAAGTGCGCCGGCAGCTGTACGCCAAGGCGAAGTCCCCGAAGAACGACGGATGATTCAAGTTGTTGATCTGTGCCTGACCCTGCCGGGCGGCCGGCGTCTTTTTGACGGGCTGAACTGGCAGGTGCCCGACGGGGCCCGAACGGCTCTGGTGGGCGCCAACGGGGTCGGCAAGACGACGCTGCTGCGGACGATTGTGGGGCAGGTGTCCGCCGATTCGGGCGAGATTCGGATATCTCCGTCCGGCGCGACGGTCGGATACCTGCCGCAGGATTTGGCCGAGCTGCCGCCGATTCCTCTGATGGAGTACCTGAAAGAACGAACCGGCCTGACCGAGGCCGCCGACCGGCTGAAGGACGCCGAGGCCCGAATGGGCGCGTCCGCTGGGCCGGACGACCTGAACCGGCACGCCAGACTGCAGGCCCAGTACGAACGGCTGGGCGGATATGAGTTTGAGAGCATGGCCGCCAAGACATTAGGCGGCCTTGGTTTTCGTCCCGGCGACGCGGGAAAGAGGTGCTCGGACTTTTCCGGCGGCTGGAAGATGAGAATATCGCTGGCGGCGCTCCTTCTCTGCCGGCCGGATCACATGCTGCTTGACGAGCCGACAAACCACCTGGACACCGAGAGCATGGAATGGCTCGAGAGCTGGCTGTCAGGCTATGACGGCACGATGGTGGCCATTTCGCACGACCGGTTTTTTATGGACAAGATCGTCACGTCGGTGGCTCACTTGGAAAACGGCCGGCTGACCTGCACGAGAGGAAACTTTTCCGATTACTTAGCCATATCGGAGGCTCAGGCAGAACTTCTCGCCAAGCAGGCGAAACGGCAGCGCGCCGAGATGGAGCACCTGCAGTCCTACGTGGAGCGGTTTCGGTACAAGGCCAGCAAGGCGACGCAGGCGCAAAGCCGAATCAAGCGGCTGGAGCAGATGGAGCCCGTCCAGACGGTTCAGAAGGAACGGACGGTCTCAATGCGCTTTCCAGACTGCCGCCAGTCCGGGCGGGTCGTCCTGAAGGCGGAGAACTTGGCGAAAGAGTACGACGAGCCGGTTTTCTCCGGCCTGACGTTTGAAATTCTGCGGGGCGAAAAAGTAGCGCTGGTGGGCGTCAACGGCGCGGGCAAGTCCACGCTGTCGCGGCTGCTGGCCGGCGTCGAAAAGCCGAGCGGCGGTTCCGTCACGCTGGGGCACGGGGTGGAAGCGGCGTACTTTTCTCAGTCGTCGTCGGAGAACCTGTGCTACGAGAACACGGTCTGGCAGGAGGCCGTCTCCCAGTCGCCGGACTGGACTCAGGGCCAGAGGCACGGGCTGCTGGGCTGTTTCCTGTTCGGCCCGGACGACTTGGAAAAGCGCGTCGCCGTCCTTTCCGGCGGCGAGAAGTCCCGGCTGGCTCTGGCAAAAATCCTGATGAAGCCGTCCAACTTCCTGATTCTGGACGAGCCGACCAACCACTTGGACATGGCGACCCGAGAGCTTTTTCAGCAGGCGGTCTTGGCGTATTCGGGCACGCTGCTCATCGTGTCCCACGACCGGTACTTTTTAAACCTGCTGGCCGATCGGGTGCTCGAGATCCGAGATCATCGGCTGTTCGACTATCAGGGGAACTACAGCTGGTACATCGCCGCGCGGGAGCGGCAGATGGCCGCGGCCGAAGCCTCGTCCCCGGCGGAGAGCGCGGCGGATCGAAACGACCGGCGGGCCCGCCGCCGAGAGGAAGGCGAGCGGCGAAACGAGATTTACCGGCGGAAGAAAGAGTACGCGGCCCAGCTGGCCGAACTGGAAAAGGACATTGCCGCCGACGAGGCATTGATTGCCGAACTCGACGGGCAGCTGTGCGATCCGTCGGTCATCGCCAGCGGGACGAAGCTGGAAAGCGCGATGATCGGCAGGGCGCAGGCCGTTTCGAGATTGGAAGAGCGGATGAGCCGATGGGAGTCCCTGATGGAGATCATCGGGGCGATAGAGGCCGGAAAGGATCCGGCGCAGGAGGAAAGGCAATGACCACAGCCGAGAAGGGCAAAAAAATCCGAGTTCATTACACCGGCACGCTGGACGACGGGACGGTTTTCGACTCGTCAAAGGTTGACGGGCGCGAGCCGCTGGAGTTCGTCGTGGGAGCCGGCCAGATGATCCCGGGGTTCGACCGGGGCGTCGAGGGCATGGCCGTGGGCGAGACGAGAACGCTGAAGCTGGATCCGGCCGACGCGTACGGGGAGTACCGAAGCGATATGGTGTTCCGGGTGGCTCGGAACAGGTTGCCGAAAGGGTACTCGCCGAAGGTCGGAGACCGCCTGTTGGTGGGACACGCGCCGGCGAAGATTGCCAGCGTCGACGAGGCGTCTGTGGAGCTGGACGCGAACCACGAATTGGCGGGCAAGCGGCTGAACTTTGAAGTCACTCTGGTAGAAGTCCTCTGAGGTTTTGCAGGTGACCGCCGGGTCGGAGCGTTTCAGCGTCCAGCTCGTCAAAGAGGCCCAGCCGGTTCGGTGGCTCGCGCCGCGTCGTCTGCCGATGGAAGCGGCCGTTTCAGCCTGCGGTCAGCCGACGGACGTGCCCCTTCGGGCCGCCGAGGATTTCAGGCGGTGGGCGCCCTTGCTGGCCGCCCTTTTCCCGTCAATGGCCGGCGGCGCGGTCGAGTCGCCGGTCGTCCGCTGTGAGGGCGAAGCCGGACTTTGGCTGAAAATGGACTGTTGTCTGCCGGTCACCGGCTCGGTGAAGACCCGCGGCGGCTTTTACGAGGTCCTGCGGCACGCCGAGCGGGCCGCGCTTGAATCGGGCTTGGTCGCCGGGACGGCTCTTGAGCTGGCCGGCGCCGAGGCGCGGGCGGTTTTCTCGTCGCGGCGTCTCGCTGTGGGCTCGACCGGCAACTTAGGACTGAGCGTCGGCTCGATTGGCGCGGCGTTGGGCTTTCAGACGACCGTCCACATGTCCCGGGACGCCAAGGCGTGGAAAAAAGAACTCCTTCGACGCCGGGGCGCGGAAGTGGTGGAACACGACGGCCCGTACAGCCAAGCGGTCGCCCAAGGAAGGGCAGCCTGTCAGGGCGACCCGATGGCCCACTTTGTGGACGACGAGAACTCGCCGCTTCTTTTTGCCGGCTACAGCGCGGCCGGGCCGGAAACAGCCCGACAGCTGGCCGCTGAAGGAATAGCGTTCAGCGCGGATCGTCCGCTGAACGTCTTTTTGCCCTGCGGCGTGGGCGGCGCTCCTGCCGGCGTCGCGTTCGGGCTGGCCTGTGCCCTTGGTTCGGGCGTCAGGTTCTGGCTCGTCGAGCCGGTTCAGTTCCCCTGCGTTTTGGCGGGGCTTCTGACCGGCGCTCCGTTCCCAGTGACCGACTGGGGGCTGGGCGGCCAGACCGAAGCTGACGGTCTGGCGGTGGGAACGGCCTCCGCTCTGGCGCTTCGCGTGTTGGAGCCGTTAGTCTACGGCGCTTTGACGGTTAGGAACGAGAACATGATCGACTGGTCCCGGCGGCTGAGACGGCGGGGAGTTAAAGCCGAGCCGTCAGCCGCGGCGGCGCTGGCCGGCTGGGAGGCCGCTGGGCGGCCGACGCCGGCCTTGGCGTGGCTGACCGGCGGTTCGCTGGTTCCTTCTGACGTGTTTGACCAAATCTTGGGCGTCAGTTAGAATAAGGGACCGCTATGAAAGGATCGGTGTCATCTATGAACTCTCGTTTGTCTCCCCGCCGTCTGGCGGCGCTGGCTCTTCTCGTGAGCCTGAATATCGTTTTAAGCAGAATACTCAGCCTGCGGATCCCGATGGGCAGCATTGAAGGCGTGCGGATCGGCTTTGGCCCGCTCGCCCCGATTTTTGCCGGCATGGCGTTTGGGTCGGCTTCCGGCTTCGCCGTCGGCGCCATCGGCGACCTGCTGGGCTACATGATCAACCCGATGGGGCCGTACATTCCGGTCTTCACTCTGACCGCCGGCATTCGCGGAATGCTCCCGGCCTTGGTTTGGGACCTGACGGGAAGAAAGCTCTCGTTCGCCGGCACGCTACTGCCGATGGCCGTTTCCGGGCTCGTATCGGCCACGGCCGTGCCCCTGTGCATTTGGGCCTTTTTCCACGTGTCGCCGGCTGTCACCATGCCCCCGGCGTTCATCGCCCAGTGCTTCACCATTCCGCTGTACGCCTTTCTGTTCGTCCGGCTCTACAACTGTTTCCTGCGCCGGTCCCCGAACCTGCTGAAATAGCCTATAAACGCCATATCGGGCCGTCTGTCGCTTTTTAAAGCGACGGACGGCCTTTTTTGATGGAAATCAATCGGCGTCGTGGCTCGTATATGGCGGCCTCGAGTTGTCCCTTTCAGTTTCAGAAAGCCTAAGGGCGTGTCTTTCACAGGGAACACTTGTGCTTGTGGCCCCGCCAAAGACGCAAGACGGGAAGGGCGCGTTGCTCTTGAGTTTTGGGGAAATCTAATGACGGGGCCTTACACAAAGGGCTCGCGCTCGTGCCCGTGCCCCTAGAGACGAAAGCCCCGAGGATTGTCTTGCCCTTTGGGCTTGGGGAAGTCTGATGACGCCGTCTTTCACAGAGGGCCATGCTCGCGCCCGTGTCCCTAGAGACGAAAGCCCCAAGGCTCGCCTTGTCCTTTAAGCCTCAGAAAGTCTGGGGGACTGCCGTGCAGGGCGGCGCTTTGGCCTGCGCGGCTCGGGAACGGAAGTCTTGTGGCTTGTCTTGTCCTTTGAGCTTCGGAAGGTCTGGGGGGTGTCTTTCGTACAGGACACCCGTGCTTGTGCTCCTGCCAGAGGCGCAAGACGGGAAGGGCGCGTTGCTCTTGAGTTTTTGGGGAAATCTAATGACGCGGCCTTTCGCAGAGGCCCGCGCTCGGAGCGTGCCCCTAGAGACGTAAGCCCCGAGGCTTGTCTTGCCCTTTGGGCTTGGGGAAGTTTGAGGCATATTTTGCATGGCGGGCGTCCAAGTCGATCGGCCCACAAAAACTTTGAAAGAAAAAGTTCCAGTTTACTTTGTTAGAGTATTGACGAAACGGCACGGCGTTGTACAATCAAGTGGTATACCAGAGGAGGCGCTGGCATGCCAGATAAACCGGACAAACTCGCGGTGGTCGCGTACGACCGAATTAAACGGGAGATTCTTTCGCTGGAGTACCAGCCGGGGACCGTTCTGCAGGAACGGGCGCTGGCTGGTGAACTGAACATGAGCCGAACGCCTGTGCGGGAGGCCGTTCAGCGGCTAGCTCAGCAGGGGTGGCTGAAAATCAGCGCCCGGAAGTGCCTGAACGTCCGAGAGGTGAACTTTGATGAGATGCGCCAGACGTTTCAGGCTCGGTCGCTGCTGGAACTGGCGGTTCTCGAGATGCTCTTTACCTGCGGCCGTACCGCCGAAGCGGCCGAGCAGATGAAACGGTTGGACGGGAAGATGAGCCAACTGGAGGGACAGCTTTTTCAGTTCATCGTCACAGACCAGATGTTTCACGCCGTGCCGTTCCACGTGGTGGGCAACAAGCCCCTGCTTCGGTTCTGGCAGACGGTCAGCGACGAGATGATCTGGTACGGCATGCTGGCTATGACGCCGTTTCGGTACAGCGACGTGCTGGCCGAGCACGGAAAAGTCGTCGAGGCCCTGCGCTTGGGCAAGGTGCGACTGTCTCGGCAGAGCCTGCAGGAACACCTGAACATCACCGAACAGATGTTGGTTACCAACGACGTCGGCGGGGAGGATCGGGGCGGCTGCCATGAGCTGGAAGTCTGACCTTTTTGAGGCTCGGCGCTCAGACGTCCTAGCCGATCTGGCGGCGGAGGAATTTTCCGGGCTGGCCGTCGGGGCGTGGGGATCGGCTTTAGGTGTCGCCAACGGTTCTCTCGGCTTTTTGCGGTACTTGGTGGACTTTAACCCGCTCAACTCGTTCGCCTTGCTCCTTCTGAAGGCCCGGCGCCGGCCGGTTCTTTTGGTCCAGAACGTGTTCTACGCGGCGCGGGCCTCAGAGACTTTGCCCGGCGTCGAGGTCCTCTTCGTGCCGCCGGATCAGTTCCCCGCGGAAGCGGCTTCCCGAGTCAGAGAGCTTTTCGCCCGTGGCGAGCTGGTCGCCGTGGCGGGGAAAAACTGGATGAGCTGGCCGCTGTGGGCGGCTCTGAGTGGCTGCGGGCCGCGCTGGGGCGACGGCGAAGGGCTTTTGGCCCGCCGGCGGACCGTCAAGGAGCCGTGGGAGCTGGAGCTTCACCGGCGAGGCGGCGAGATCTGCGACCGTATGGTCGCCAGCCTAGGCGGGCTGGTTCGGAGCGGGAAGCCGGCGTATCAGATACAGGCGGCTTTGGAGCACATCGCCAAGGACGAGGGGGCCGAATACGCTCAGACGTGGCTCACCGTCGCGCCCCGGGCTGACCGGTGCCGCTTCACCAGAGACGAGGGGCTGCGGACGCCTCAGACGGGAGATCAGGTGCTCTTGGGCATCTTCCTGATGTACGAAGGGTACTGGGGACACGAGCTCCGCACGGGGGCGGTCGGGACGCCTGACGCCCGGCAGGTCGAGCTGTTCGAGACGGTCAAGGCCATGGAGGACGCCGGGTTCGGGAAGCTGCGGCCCGGGAATGATCTGAAGAACGCCGCTGGGGCGATGACGGACGTGCTGGAGCGGAGGAAGCGGGACGAGTGGGGGAGCCTCTTTCGGTTCCGGGACGGCCACGGCTTGGGACTGGACTACGAGGAGCCGATTCTCACCGGGCCTTTTCCTCACGACTACGCCCCGCCGGCTCAGGAGCCGGAGAGCGTGGAAGTCCGTCCCGGCATGGTCTTTGAGCTGCACCCGAACGTTTTTTCGGCCGCCGTCGGCGGCGCGGTGATCGGGGACATGGTGGAGATAACGCCCCGGGGGCCGGAGTTCATTACCCGTTCGCCCCGGGAGCTGGCGGTGTGGTAAGCCGCGGGGTTTTGGGGGGAACTGGAGCTTCATCGAAAGGAGAGAGGCAACATGAGAATGGAAACGGTTGTGATCGAGAAGTCCGGACTGAGCCGGAAGGCGGCGCTCGTCTGGGAGTCGTGCGTGGCGGCCGGCTATACCGGGCGAAATCAGGAAAGCGTCCGGGCCCACGTGGAGGAGCTGCGCAAGCTGGGCGTCCCTGCTCCGGCCAAGGTGCCGACGATGTACTGGATTGAGCCGGCCCGGGTGACTGACCGAAGCGAGCTTTGGGTCGTGGGGGGCTCGACGTCCGGCGAAGGGGAGGTCTTTCTCGCCCGAACCTGCTGCGGCCGGCTGGTCGTGATGCCGGCCAGCGAGCACACCGACCGGGCGATTGAAAAGGTCTCCGTCTCCAAGGCGAAGCAGGTCTGCACCAAGGTGGTCGCGCCCGTGGCGTGGCTGGTGGACGAAATACGGGATCACTGGGACGAGATCGAGCTCAAGACGTTTGTGGACGGCGAGCTTTACCAGTCCGGCAAGCTCGGCCAGATGCTGGAGCCGGAAAAGCTGATGGAGCTGGCCGGAGCGGATTCGCCGCTGCCGGAAGAGCCTTACGCCCTGTTCAGCGGCACCCTGCCGATTCTTGGCGGAGAGACGGTTTTCGGCCAAAAGTGGGAGCTGAGCTTGACCGATCCGGTCCTAGGCCGGGAAATTAAAATGGCCTACACGGTCAGGCAGCTGCCTGACAGAAACTAGTTCGGGCGGGTGTTTCCTGACAAAAATCCGAAAGGAGGAACGCACTGGTGAAAGTCAGTTCAATTCAGATGAACATGAAACTCGGCGACGTCGACGCCAACTTCGCCCACGCGGCTGAACTCATCTGCCGGGCCGCGGAGGGGAAGCCCGACGTGGTCCTTTTGCCGGAGACGTGGAACACGGGATTTTTCCCGACCGACGGGCTGAAAGAGCTCTGCGACGCCGACGGCGCGCGGGTCAAGGCGGAGATCGGGGCGCTGGCGCGGCGGCTCAAGATCAACATCGTCGCCGGGTCGGTGAGCAACGTGAAGCGGGGTAAGATCTACAACACGTCCTATGTGTTCGACCGTCAGGGGGGCGTCGTTGCCGAGTACGACAAGGTTCACCTGTTCACGCCGATGGCGGAGCATCAGTCCTACGCGTGGGGCGACCACACAAGCGTCTTTCAGCTGGACGACGCTCGGTGCGGAGTCATCATCTGCTACGACATTCGTTTTCCTGAGCTGATTCGGACTATGACGCTGAAGGACATCGACGTGTTGTTCGTCGTCGCCCAGTGGCCTTCAGTTCGGATCCCGCACCTGACCGTCCTGTCCGAGGCTCGGGCGATTGAAAATCAGGTTTTCCTGGCTCTGTGCAACTCCTGCGGGACGGCGGGGAAAACCCAGTACGGCGGAAATTCGTCGCTGATCAACCCGTGGGGCGAGACGCTGGCGCGGGCCGGCAAGAGCGAGGAAATCATCAGCGCCGATTTTGACCTGTCGGTTATCCGGGACATTCGCAGCTCAATTAACGTGTTCAGGGATCGGCGCCCGGGGATCTACAGCTTGGGAGACTTTTGTCCCAGACCGTAGCCTCAAAAAGCGCAGAAGGCGACAGAGCAAGAACGAGATTTGAGACGGTAAATCAAATTTTTTAGGGGGGAAAAAGATGAAACAGGTTCGGTTTGCGGCAGCGGTGGTTGGTGCGATGGTGATGGCGACGGCTTGTTACGGGGCGATCAATATCAAGTTCGCCCACTCGGGCAGCTTGGAACACCAGTACAACATCGGCGCGGAGCACTTCAAACAGTTGGTCGAGGAGAAGTCCGGCGGCGAACTGACGGTGACGATTTTCCCGCAGGGCCAGTTGGGCGGCGAGCGGGAGCTGGCCGAGGGCGTCCGCATGGGGACGGTTGAGATTGGTTCCTTGAGTCCCAGCAACATGACCGGGTTCGTCCCCGAGTTTGACCTGTTCGGCGTGCCGTTCCTCTTCAAGACGCCTGCCCAAGTCTACGCCGTGATGGACGGCAGCGTGGGCGAAAAGCTGAATAAGATCATGCTCGACAAGGGCTTCCACAACTTGGCTTATTGGGAAGTCGGCTTCCGCAACATGACGAACGACCGTCAGCCGGTGAAGACGCCGGAAGACATGAAGGACATGAAGATCCGCGTTCAGGAGTCCAAGCTCAAGATGGAGCTCATCAAGGCTTTGGGAGCCATTCCCACGCCGATTCCCTTCGGCGAGCTGTACAGCGCCCTTCAGCAGAAGGTCGTGGACGGTCAGGAAAACCCCATCGCTACGATTTACTCGATGAAGTTCTACGAAGTTCAAAAGTACCTGTCCCTGACGCGGCACACCTACGAGCCGGCGCTCGTTCTGGCCAATCCCAAGTGGTTTGACAGTTTGGATCCCAAGTACCAGCAGATCCTGACGGACGCGGCGAAGGAGACGGCGGTTTGGCAGCGCGCCAAGCTGGCCGAGCTGGACGCCCAGCGGCTGGCGGAGATCAAGGTCGCCGGCGTTCAGGTGGAAGAGCGCCCGGATTTGGACGCGTTTGCCAAGGCGACGGAGAGCATCGCGAAGCTGGCTCAGGAGACCGTGCCGGCCGATCTGATGGAAGAGGCCAAGGCGATTGCGGCGTCGGTGACCGAATAGGCGCCGACTGCGGGCTGAACCGGCGATAACGAAAGGGGCCGGGCAGAAGCTCGGCCCCTTTGCCGCAGATAGGGGGGAAAGCGATGAAAAAGCTGCAGGCTGTCTTTTCGGCGATTGCCGGATTCTGCCTGGTAATTGTCTTTCTTGTGACGTTCGGTCAGGTGATCGAACGGTACGTCTTCCACGTGTCCATGCCGTGGGCTTCGGACGTGACCCGTTTTGCGTTCGTCTACTCGGTGTTTCTCGGCATGGCCGTCGGCGTGATGAAACGGGGGCACCTGAACATTGACGTGCTCGTTCAGGCCTTCCCCGCCAAGTTTCGGCCGTGGTTTGACCTGCTGGCGACGGCGGTCATGCTGTTCTTCTTGGCGGCTATTTTCTGGTACTCGATTCCGTTCGTGCAGAGCAACATGGACCAGATGGCAAACTACGTCCGCGTGCCGATGGGCGTGATGTACGTGAGCGTGCCAATCACTGTGGCTGTGATGCTAGCCTGTCTGGCGGTTCAGGCGGTCCGTCAGGTTCGCGCCCTGAGCGGGGCCAAGCAGGCTGAGGCGGGGAGGCGGTAGCCGTGCTCTGGATCGTCGGGCTTTTTGCCGTCTTCCTTCTTGGCGTGCCGATCGCGTTTTCTCTCGGGGCCGTGACCCTGACCGGCCTGCTGGGCACGGGGCTTCCCATGCAGGTGACAGTTCAGCAGATGATCGGCGGCGTGGACAACTTCGCGTTCATCGCCATTCCGCTGTTCATTTTGGCGGGCAACCTGATGGCGGTCGGCGGCATTTCAAAGCGCATTACCGACTTTTCTGAGTCGTTGGTCGGCCACTGGCCCGGCGGGCTGGGCATGGTTGCCATTGTGGCGTCGATGATTTTTGCCGCCGTCACAGGCTCTGCCATTGCGGCGACGGCGGCCATCGGGGCGCTTCTGATTTCCGAGATGCTCTCCAAGGGGTACTCAGCGCCGTATGCCGCCTCTCTCGTGGCGACGTCCGGCTCGATCGGGCCGATTATCCCGCCGTCCATTCCGCTGGTCGTTTACGGGGTCATCGTCAGCAGCTCCATCGCTAAACTGTTCATGGGCGGCATGATTCCCGGCCTGCTGATGGGCTTTTTCCTCATGCTGGCCAACTGGCTGATCAGCCGCCGGCGCGGCTACGTCGGGCGCGCCAAGCGGGCGTCATTCAAGGAACTGCGGCAGGGCTTTAAGGACGCGCTGCTCGCTCTGATCATGCCGGTCATCATCGTGGGCGGTATCGTGGGCGGCGTGTTCACTCCCACCGAATCGGCGTCGGTCGCCGTGGCGTACTCGCTCGTGCTGGGCGGGCTGGTGTACCGGGAACTGAGCTGGAAGTCGATCTGGGAGGCGTTCGTCAGCGCCGCGGTCACGAACGGAGTGATCCTGACCGTGCTGATGACGGCCCGGCTGTTTATCTGGTTCATGACCGTGCAGATGATCCCCCAGTCCATCGCCGCCGCGCTGCTGTCGGTTATTCACACCAAGTGGGGCGCGCTTCTCGTGATGAACGTGATCCTGCTGATCGCCGGGACGTTCATCGACACGACCAGCGCGATTACCATTTTCGTCCCGCTGTTCCTGCCGCTGGTGAAGACGTTCGGCATCGACTTGGTGCACTTCGGCGTCATCGTGGCGGTGAACCTGACGATCGGTATGTGCACGCCGCCGTTGGGCGTCTGTCTGTTCGTGTCCTGCGAGATCGCGAAGACGTCGCTGCGCGAGATGTTCAAGGATTTGATGATCATGCTGATACCGCTGTTGGCGGTGCTGCTGCTGACGACCTACGTGCCGTCGCTGGTCCTGTGGCTTCCCAACGCGCTGGGACTGTAACTTTCGAGTACGACAAAGCCCCGTCCGATTTCGGACGGGGCTTTGTTCTTGCCTGTCAGCGGCTTTCAAAGCCGGAGCAGTAGCAGTTTCTGTGTCGGTGAGGACACCAGCGGATGATGGAGAGTGCGACGCCCACGGCGACCATGGTGACTCCCACGTCGGCGAAGACGGCGAGCCACATGTCGGCGAGGCCGAACAGATCGAGAATCATCACACCGGCCTTGACGGCCAGCACGGCGGCGACGATGCACCGGGCAACCCGCACGGTGTGCTGGGCGACCGACACGCCGTCGGCCAGCGACGTGAGCTTGTCGTTCATGACGACGGCGTCGGAAGCTTCTACGGCGGCGTCGCTGCCGAGGCCGCCCATGGCGACGCCCACGTCGGCGGCCGCCAGAACCGGCGCGTCGTTGATGCCGTCGCCGACGAATATCAGCGAACCGCTGCCGGCGTATTGTCTGAAGCCGTCAAGGGACAGGACCTTCTCGTCGGGCAGAAGGCACGCTTTGACCTCGTCAAGTTCCAACCCGCTCGAGGCCGCGTCGGCGGCCGACTTGCTGTCGCCTGTGACCATGGCTTGGAAGCCAGCTCCCAAGTGCCGGAGCGCTTTCAGGCCGGAAGCCGCGTCGGGCTTGACCGAGTCGGCGGCGGACAGACAGCCGATCCACTCGCCGGAGCGGCACAGGTGAATCGAAGCGTCGGCGAACTCATCGGGAATCTTGGCGCCCTGATCGGCCATCAGGGCCGAGTTACCGAGAAAGTACGTTTCCCCGTTCACCGATCCGGTGACGCCTCGGCCGGGAAGTTCCTGCAGGTCTCCCGCCCGGGAGACGGCCAGCCCGCGGCTTGCCGCCAGGCGGACGACGGCCTGCGCCATCGGGTGGTTGGACCCGGACTCCAGCGACGCGGCCAGAGCCAGCAGATCGTTTTCAGCCAGGGACGCGCCGCGGATCGCCGTGACAGCCGGCCTGCCGGTGGTGATCGTGCCGGTCTTGTCGAAGGCGGCGGCCCGGACGCGCGCCAGCGCTTCAAGGTAAGTGCTTCCCTTGACGACAACGCCGTGTCGGGACGCGGCGCCCAGCCCGGCGAAGAACGTCAGCGGGACCGCGATGACGAGGGCGCAGGGACAGGAGATGACGAGGAACACGAGTCCCCGATAGGCCCAGACCGCCCACGGCTGGAGGAACAGAAGGGGCGGCAGGAGAGCGGTCAGCAGGGCGGCGGCGAACACCGCTGGGGTGTAGTATCTGGCAAAGCGGGTGATGAACCGCTCCAGCCGGGCCTTTCGCGAGCCGGCTCCTTCGACCATCGCGAGGACCCGTGCGACCGCCGAGCCGCTGAACGGGGCGGTGACCTTCGCTTCCAGCCGGCCTGTCAGGTTGAGCGTGCCGCCCAACAGGGGGCTTCCGACAGTCACGTCCTCTGGAAGGGACTCGCCGGTGAGGGCCGACGAGTCGATGCTGGACCGGCCGTCGGTCACGACCGCGTCGGCCGGCACCTTTTCGCCGGGCAGAACGGCGACGGTGTCACCGGGGCGCAGCTCCTGCGGCGTGGCCGTGACGGGTTCGCCGTTTCGGAGAAGGTGGGCCGTCTCGGGGCGGATGTCCATCAGAGCGGCGATGTCCCGCCGGGACTTGGCGACGGCCAACGACTGGAGCGCCTCGCCCAACTGGTAGAACACCATGACCGACGCGGCCTCGGCGCCCTGACCGAGACACCACGCGCCGAGCGTCGCCGCGGTCATGAGGACGAACTCGTTGAAAAAGTCTCCCCGCCGAACGGTCCGGCACGCGGCGCGGACCGTCGTCCAGCCCGCGGTAGCCCAGCCGGCAAACAGCAGGAAGGTTCGGAGCGCGCCGGAAGCGCAGAGCCCGGCAAACAGCAGGACGGCTCCGGCCAGCAGGCCCGAGCGGAGCGCGGCGCCCAGAAACGCGTTTTTCGGCATGGTTCCTCGCGCCTGCGGCCCGACGATCGTCAGGGTCGGCTCGATCTGCCGGCCAACCTTTTGACACTGGCGGCGCAGGGCCGCCTCGTCGGCGCCGTCCCGGGCTGACAGCGTCAGCAGGCCTCTTGAGAGGTCAAACGCGGCGGAGCGGACGTCGGGCAGGAACGTCAGCTCGCGGGCAATTTTTCGCGCGCAGTCCGGGCAGGCCAGCCCTTCGACGGGCCAGCGGTAGATGGCCGAGCTCACGGCTCGCTCACGTGTTCCAGCCCGACGTGGAGCAGGGCTTCAACGTGGCTGTCGGCGAGGGAGTAATAGATCGTGCGCCCTTCGCGCCGCGTCCGAACCAGCTTGGCGATCCGAAGCTGCCGGAGCTGATGGGACACCGCCGACTGGCTCATGGAGAGCCGGTGGGCCAGCTCATTGACTGAAAGCTCTCCTTGGCTGAGCAGGTACAGCAGGCGGACCCGAGTCGTGTCGGCAAACATTCGGTACAGGTCGGCCAGGTCGTCCAGCCGCTTTTCGGGGAACAGATCAACAGGGGAAGTCTCAGCTTTCATATAAACACCTCCTATAGTTGTTCATATGAATTATAGTACGACATGTATGGAGAGTCAATGCAGATAGGTAATCCTGCGAGGGGGCCTCGGGCGGAAGACGGGTGGTTTTTTCACCAACTGTGTTAAAATAACGGCACGAAGAGATAATACAGTCGCTGAAGGGTGCGGTGGCTGAATGTTTTTGGGAGGAAGTCCATGAAGAAGACTCCTTTGTTCTGGCTGTTTGGGAGAGCCCTGCTGTTGGGCTGTGTGGTGCTGCTCTTTGTGGGCGGCACAGTGCTGGCGTGGCGGGGGTTTCAGAAGGAACCAGTTCCCGTTGAGCCGGAACGGCCGGTGAAGGTGGAGGCCGTCTCTTTTTTTCAGGACGCCCAGACCTTTAAGTACTACGGGACCCTTGAGGGCTCCCGGCAGGTGAGCCTGTCGTTTCGGGTGTACGGCCCGCTGGTGGAGCTTCCCGTGTCGGAGGGCGATGCAGTCAAGAAGGGGCAGCTACTGGCTCGGCTCGACGAGAGGGATTACCGAACTAAGGTGGAGAACGCGACGGCCGGCCTGTCGGTCGCCTCGGCCCGGCTCGCTCAGGCGAAAAACGACTTTCAGCGGGCTTCGGCGCTGCGCAAGTCCGGCGCCATCGCTCAGGCGGCGTTTGAGCAGGCTCAGACGGCCTATCGGCTCGCCTCGTCTGGGGTAGAGTCGTCCAAAGCCCAGCTGGCGGCCGCCCAAGACGCGCTTCGGGATACCCGGCTCGAGGCGCCGTTCGACGGCGTGATCGCCCGCCGGCTTGTCGACAACTTCCAAGATGTCCAGGCGTCCCAGCCGATCGTCGAGCTTCAGACGGTCGGGGATCTGGATATTAAGATCAACGTGCCCGATCTGGATATGGTTCGGTTCCCCGGCATCGACTTTTTGACCGGCGAGGCGTCGTTTGACGCCGCCCCTGGCAAGTCGTTCCCGCTCAAGTTCAAGGACATGGGGACGAAGGCTGACCCGATGACCCGCACGTACCCCGTGACGGTGTCCCTGACGGAAGCGCCTCAGGGCGTCTTCCTCCTGCCCGGCATGCCCGTGACTGTCACCGTGTCGACCAAGCCCAAGGCGGGCGACGAGAAGGTCTTTTCCGTGTCGTCGAACTCTCTGGCGTCGCCGGACGGCCGGACGGTCGTGTGGGTCATCAAAGACGGACAGGCCCAGAAGCGGGAAGTGAAGGTGACTCGGTACGTGAACGGCCGGGCTCTGGTGACCGGGGACTTGGCCGTCGGCGAGCGGATCGCCGTGGCGGGAGTCTCGTTCCTGCACGAGGGGCAGAAAGTTCGAACGCTGGAGGGCGAGTAGAAAATGGAACTGGGACGGGGCTCTATCGTCCGGCGCGTATCGGTACTTTTCTTCTGCTTCCTCATCGCGGTGGCTGGGGCGGTCTCGTACTTCGAGCTGGGCAAGCTGGAAGACCCGACCTTTACGATTAAAACGGCCATCGTGGCGGCGGTGTACCCCGGCGCGAGCGCCGACGAGGTTCGCCGCGAGGTGGCCGATCCGCTCGAAGAGGCCATTCAGGCCATGGGGCAGCTGAAAGAGATAAAAACCCGCTGCACGCCCGGCATGGCGATCATCTACGCGGAGATGAAGGCGAAGTACAAGACGAGCGCTCTGCCGGAAATATGGGATATCTTGCGGCAAAAGGTGAATGACGCCAAGATCAAGCTCCCGCCGGGCGTGACGGTTGTCGTTAATAACGACTTCGGCGACGTGTACGGCCAGTATTACGCCCTGACCGGCGAGGGATACTCGCTGAAGGAGCTGAAGGACTTCGCCGACGTGATCAAGCGCGAGTTGGTCTTGGTCCCCGGCGTGGCGAGCGTCAAAATCATCGGCGACCGGCCTGACGTGGTGCGCATAGAGTTCACGCCGGAACGGCTGGCGGCCATGCACCTGCCGCCGTTGGCGCTGTACTCGGTGCTGAATCAGCAGAACGCGGTGACCGACGCCGGTCAGGTGAAGCTGAGCGACCGGCTGATTCGGCTTGACCCGACAAGCGGCATTTCAAGCCTCAGTGATCTGGAAAATCTCGTTGTGGGCGGAAGCGGTGGCTCACTGGTGCGCCTGTCCGACCTCGGTCAGGTCACCCGCGGCCCGGCCGAGCCGCCTCAGCTTTTGATGGAATATGACAACCGGCCGGCGCTCGGCATCGGCATTTCGACCGTCGAGGGCGGCAACGTGGTCGCGATGGGCGAGGCCGTCAAGGCGCGGCTGGAAAAGCTGAAGCCCTTCATGCCCATCGGAATGGAGCTTCAGCCGGTGTACCTGCAGTCCGACGGCGTGACTCAGTCGGTCAACGAGTTCGTCATGAACGTCATCGAGTCGGTAGCCATCGTGGTCGGCATTCTGCTGATCTTCATGGGACTCAGGACGGGGTTGCTCATCGGCCTTGTCCTTCTGCTGGTCATCGCGGCGACTCTGGCGACAATGAAGGTCCTAGGGATTTTCCTTCAGATCGTGTCCCTCGGCACCCTGATCGTCGCCTTGGGCATGCTGGTTGACAACGCGATCGTCATCTCCGAAGAGATGCTCGTCGGGGTCGGGCGGGGCGAAGAGCTGACGGCCGTGGCCGAAAAAGCTGTGACGGTCAATTTCTGGCCGCTTCTGGGCGGGACCCTGATCGCCATTCTCGGGTTCATGCCCGTCGGCCTGTCGAACGAGGCGGCCGGCGAATTTTGCCGGAGCCTGTTCCAGGTCATCTCCATTTCCCTGCTGTGGAGCTGGGTTTTGGCCCTGACTGCCACGCCGGCGCTGGGCTCGTTCCTGCTTCACGGCACCAAGGTAGTCGATGACCCGTATGACAGTTTCCTGTTTCGGTGGTACCGCCGTTTCCTAGAGTGGTGCATTCGTTGGCGGTTCCTCGTCATCCTGATGACGATCGGATGTTTTGCCGTCTCCGTGGCGGGGTTCAAGTCGGTGAAGAAGTCGTTCTTCCCCAACTCGAACAGCCCGTATTTCATCATCGACCTGTGGTCGCCTCAGGGGACGGATATTAACAGTCACCTTGAGAAGGCACGGGCGATAGCCCTCGGGCTGAGCGCGAGAAAAGACGTTAAGCACGTGACGGTCGTGGCCGGCGGCGGCGGGCTTCGGTTCCTTCTGACGATTGCGCCGCCGGACCCGAACAGTTCGTTCGCTCAGATGATCGTCGAGACGGACGGGGAGGACGGCCCGCTGGCCGCCCTTCAGGACGCCGAGCGGATGATGTCCCAGATGCCCGGAGTGGAAGGCGTCTGCAAGCTGTTCAGCAAGGGGAGCGGTCTGACTGCTAAGGTCGAGGCCCGGTTCAGCGGCCCCGATCCGAACGTCCTGCGCGAGCTGGCCGACAAGGCGGCGGTGATCTTCCGCTCCACGCCGGGAAGCCGGTTTACCCGCACGGACTGGCGCGACCGGGTGAAGGTGCTCAAGCCCCAGATCTCGGTGGACCGAATGCGCCACTTGGGACTGACCCGGCCGATGATCGCCCAGACGATTCACATGGTCTCGGGCGGGACGACGGTAGGCCTTTACCGGGACGGCAAGGACCTGCTGCCGATTTTGGCGACCGTGCCGAAGAAAATTCGTTTTGACTACGGCGCGCTTCGGTCCCTGCCGATCTGGGCTCCTGCCGCGTTGGGGACTGTGCCCCTTTCGTCGGTGGTGACGTCCTTTGAAAGCGACTGGGAGGACCAGATCCTTTGGACCTACAACCGGCAGCTGGCGATTCTCGTCCAGAGCGAGGTAGCGCTGAACCAAAACGCCAACGACTTTTTGGACGCCGTGCGGCCGAAAGTCGAGGCCATTCCGCTGCCTGTGGGGTACAAGCTGGAATGGGCCGGCGAGTACAAGACCAGCGGCGAAGCCGTTCGAGGGATTATTCAGCTCCTGCCGTACGGCGTGATCGGCATGTTCTTCCTGATGGTCCTGCTGTTTAACGGGTTCATTGAGCCGACGATCATCTTCCTGTGCCTGCCGCTGACGGTGATCGGCGTGACTTGGGGGCTGCTCCTGAGCAACCAGCCGTTCTCGTTCTTGGCGTTTTTGGGATTCCTGAGCCTGATGGGAATGCTCTCGAAGAACTCGATCGTGCTGTTGGATCAAGTGGCGTCGGAGTTCGCCGCCGGCAAGGATCGGTACGAGGTGATCGTGAACGCCGGGGTGAGCCGACTGCGTCCTGTGAGCATGTCGGCCGTGACGACCGTTCTGGGAATGATCCCGTTGGCTGGCGACAAGCTGTTCGCGCCGCTGGCTGTGACGATTATGGCCGGTCTCACCGTGGCGACGGTCTTGACCCTGATTATCGTGCCGGTGCTCTGTTCGATCTTCTACCGAGTCCCACCGCGCCGCTGCCATGAGTAAGGCGCGGAAGCGGCTGTTCATTCTTGGCGTTCTTGCCGCGTCGGCGCTTCTCTCCTTTTGGGGGTGGCGCCGCCTCGGTTCGCTTGAGCTGGTGGAAGCCCGGTTAGCCTCGTGGCCGGCGTCTCAGGTCGTTCGGTCCCGTGACGGGACTATCATCGGCATGTCTCTGTCCGCCGACGGCGAGTTCTGCGTGCCGGTTCCCCTGTCTTCCATGGGGAAGCTGATGCCCCGGCTGACCGTGCTGGTGGAGGACAAACGGTTCTGGCGTCACGGCGGGGTGGATTGGCAGGGGCTGGCTTCGGCCGCCGTTGACTGGGCGTTCCGGGGCCGCCGCCGGGGCGGGTCGACGATCACGACGCAGGTCATCCGCATGGCGTACCCCGCGCCGCGGACCTTGGGGACGAAGATTCGGGAGTTCGCCCAGGCGGACACATTGGAGCGCCGGCTGAAGAAAGAACAGATCCTTGAGCTGTACTTGAACCGGGCGCCTTTTGGCTCCAATATCCGTGGCGTCGAGGCGGCCGCCCAGATGTGGTTCGGCCGAACATGCCAGCACTTGACGGCCGCTCAGGCGGCCCTGCTGGTCGGCATGGTCAAGGCGCCGACCGCGTACCGTCCGGACTTGAACCCGCAGGCGGCCAAACGCAGGCGGGATCTTATTCTGTCGATGGCCAAGGATGCCGGGATTATCGACAGCTTTCAGTACCAGTGCGCGCTGGACGAGGCTCTGCCCAGCAGACTGCTTCAGCCGCCGTCTCAGGAGCTTCTGTTCTGTCAGGCTGTCACCGACCGGCTGATTGGGCAGGACGTGACGACGACGCTTGATCGGTCGTGTCAGAAGATAGTCCGCTCGGCGCTTGAAACCGCGTTGGCCCACCAGCCGCCGGAAGTGACGGCAGCGGCCGTCCTGCTGGAAAACGAGACCGGCGCGGTCCGGGCTCTGGTGCCGAACGCCCGATGGGGCAGCGGGAACTCGGGCCAGTGGGTTGACTGTTCCTCCGCCCTTCGTTCGCCCGGGTCGTCCCTCAAGCCGTTCGTCTACGCGATGGCCTTCGAGCGGGGCGTCCTGACGCCCGGCCTGCTGATGGCCGACACGCCGCTCGGCATGGGCGGACGGACGCCGCGGAACTTCGACAAACTGTACCGCGGCCCGGTGAGCGCGAAACGGGCGCTGAACGACTCGCTGAACGTCCCGGCCGTCCGGGCCCTGCGGGCCGTGTCGGCTGACGAGCTTCTGCGGCGGATGAGACGGGCCGGACTGGAAAACATCAAAAAGGAAGCCGACTGGTACGGGGATTCGCTCGTGCTGGGCGGCTGTGAGGTGAGCCCCCTTCAGCTGGCGGAGGCCTGCACGGTCTTCGCTCGGTTGGGGGAGCGAATTTCGCCTGTATTTGAGGCCGGTCGGACTGGCGCCGTCGAGCAGGTGTTCACGCCTCAAGCCGCTTGGCTGGTCACCGACTGCCTGTCCGATCCGTCCCGGCTGCCGATCACCCTGCGGTCGGTGGACGCCCTTCGGGGCAAGTTCGCTTTTAAGACCGGGACGAGCTACGGCCTTCGGGACGCGTGGACGGCCGTTTGGAACGGTCGGTGGACGTTGGTCGTGTGGCTGGGAGATCCGACCGGGCGCCCTCACAGCACGCTTGTCGGGCTGTCAGCGGCGGTTCCCGCGGCCAGCCAGATTTTCCGTCATCTGCCTGAAGGGTGGCCTGTGCCTCGTCCCGAGGGGCTCGAGCGGCGGAGCGTCTGTTCCCTGTCGGGGCTACCCCCTTCGCCGGCCTGCGCGACTCGGACGTCCGACTGGTACATTCCGGCTGTCTCCCCTTCGGGGGTTTGCCAAATGCACCGATACCACGGCGGGCGGGTGGTGACCGTCTGGCCGAAGGAGCTTTCCCGCTACATGTCCGGCCGCGACAGGCCCGGTCAGATGATCGTGGCCTCTCCGTTGGACGGGGCGGACTACCTGTACTACGAGCAGGGCAGCAAGCTGGCTCTGCGGTGCGAGGGAGCGGGCCAAGTTCACTGGTTTGTCGACGGACAGTTCGTCGGCACGTCGCCTTCCGGAACTGACTCGGTGATGTGGCCGATGAAGCCGGGCAAGCACGAGGCGACGGTCATGGACGGTACGGGCAGGAAGCGATCGGTTTCTTTTACCGTTTCGTCGATCTTTTCCGAGCCGGGAGAGCTTCAGGAGCTCGTGCCGGAACCTTCCAAGCCGTAGAGAAACGGCGCTGTGCTTTATCTGCTGTAGTTCATCTGGAGAGGAGAATTGGATGTCTGTCGTTTCACCTGTTATTGCGCTGCTGTCCTTGATGTTTTTGGGGTGGTGGCTCCATGGACGCGGGATTGTGACCGAAGCGGCTGAGGTCGGAATGACCCAGCTGCTTTTTTATGCTTTCATGCCGGCGGCCCTGTTCGTCGCGGGGCTCAAGTTCCGGCCCGGACAGGTCCAGGGGCTGAGGTACACGCTGATCATTTATGGCGGGTTCCTGTTCGCGATGGCGGCGGCGGGACTGCTGGCGTGGCTTCGGGGATTTGACCGGCGGCGGGTCGGCGCGGTCTTTCTGGCCGACGTGCGGAGCAACATCATCTACGTGGCCATGCCGTTGGTCGCCCTGTGGCTGGGCGAGGACGGCGAGTCGGCCATGGCGGCTTTCGTCGCGCTGTCGACGCCGTTCTACAACATCGGCCCGCTGATGGCGGCGGAGGTCGCCCTGTCCGGCCGGTTTGACTGGCAGGGCTTGGCCGACGGGGCCAAGCGGACCGCCGTCAACCCGGTGTTCATCGCGCCGCTTTTGGCGATGGGGTTCGTCTTCACCGGCACGGCCTCGGTCATCCCTGAATGGCTGCTGACGGCCTTGGGAATTATGGGGCAGGGCTCGACGGCTCTGGCCCTCGTCGTCATCGGCGCGTCGCTGGACCTTCATGGTCTCCCCCGGGCGCTGAAAGGCTGCTGGCCTGACTTGGCGGTCAAGCTGGTTCTGCTGCCGCTTTTCGTCTTCGCCTGTTATCTCGTTTGGCCTCTGTCGGATAAGACGGCTATGGTGGCGACGGTCATCACCTGCGCGGCCAGCCCAGCGTTCAACTGTTACATCATCGGCCGGTCGATCGGCCTCGACGCGGAGTACCTGTCGGGCCTGCTGGCATGTGGGACCGTCATCGGCGCCGGAACGGCTGCCGTTTGGATGGCTCTCGCGTCGGCTTTTTTGTAAAGAGAATTCTTGACTGGCTGAGCGGTCTGTTTTATGATGAGCAAAACGTCAAATGAACGCGTTTCGGCCCAGGGAAGCCGGTGAAAATCCGGCGCGGTGCCGCCACTGTGAGCTCGGGCCCCTCGGGGCCCGGCGAGTCAGACTGCTGGCCGGACGCGAGTCTTCGATGGCCCGCGGCCTACGGGTAACTTCGATGTTTCGCCGAGGGCGCTTACCCCAACGGCGGCAACAGCGACGGGCAAAGGCCCGTCGCTTTTTTAGCCAGTTTTAAAGACAGCAGGAACAGATCACAAAGGAGGAATGGGAGAATGTTTGGATCCAAAAAGGTTTTGCTTTCCCTGGGAGCTGCAGCTGCGGCTCTCGCGATGGCGGCGTCAGGGGCCGGCGCTCAGGACGTGCCGACCGTCTCCGGCGAGGTGGACGGGGTCAAGTACACCTGCAAATTCGAGCAGGCGCCCAAGCGGGCGGTCAGCCTGTCCCACTTCACCACTGAGATGATGCTGGCTCTGGGGCTCGAGCCGTCGATGGTCGGCACCGCGTTCCTCGAGGAGCCGATTTATCCGCCCGTTGCCGAGGCGTACAAGAAGGTCCCCGTGCTGTCCGACACTTGGCCGTCGATGGAAGTCTTCATGGCCACTTCGCCGGACTTCGCCACCGGCTGGGCTA
Source organism: Jonquetella sp. BV3C21 (assembly GCF_000468895.1). Taxonomy (NCBI): domain Bacteria; kingdom Thermotogati; phylum Synergistota; class Synergistia; order Synergistales; family Dethiosulfovibrionaceae; genus Jonquetella; species Jonquetella sp. BV3C21. Next base: position 40,536 of record NZ_AWWC01000029.1, read on the forward strand.
CCGCCTTCTCCAAGAAGGGGCTGGAAGCTCAGGCGCTGCTCGATCGGAACGTGAAGATTTTCATTCCCCGTTCGACCGTGGACTTTGACGCCAACCTGGACACGCTGTTTGACGATTTCATGACCTTCGGGCGCATCTTCCGGGTTGAAGACCGGGCGAAGGCGTACGTGGAAAAGCAGAAGGAGCAGCTGGCGGCGATTCAGAAGCGCATTGCCGGCAAGCCCGCGAAGAAGATTTTCATCTACGATTCGGGCAGCGACGACGCGTTCACCGTGTATGAGGGTTTCACCACCAACCTGTTCCGCCTGATCGGCGCCGAGAACATTTTGGCCGGCAAGGGCGTGAAGAAGACGTGGGGCAAGTGCAGCTGGGAAGAAGTCGTGGCCGGAAACCCGGACGTGATCGTGGTCATCGGCTACAGCAAGAGCGTTCGCTTCCAGGAGACCGACGCGCCCACGAAGATCGAGTGGCTTAAGAACTTCGCGCCCCTCAAGGACGTGACGGCCATCAAGAACAACGCGTTCGCACAGGTGAGCTTGGCTGATATCTGCCCGGGCATCCGGAACATCGACGCTCTGGAGCGGCTGAGCAAGGCTGTGTATGGCGACTAGAACTGACAGGAGGGCAAAAGCGGGCACGCTTTTGCCCTTTCTTTTGGTCTTCTTGGTCGTCTCGGTGCTGCTGTCGCTCGGCATCGGCGCGGTTCACGTCCCGCTGTCCCAGACGGCGGCCGTCCTCGTCTCGCACCTGTGGGGCGGCCCGGGCGGAGGGCCAGCGGCCGAGGCGATCGTCTGGGGGCTGCGCCTTCCCCGGGTGCTTCTTGCCGCCTCTGGAGGGGCGGTCTTGGCTCTGGCCGGCGTCTTGATGCAGACTTTGACTCGCAACCCGGTAGCCGAACCGTACGTGCTGGGCCTTTCCAGCGGGGCGTCGGCCGGCGCGGTGTGGATCATCATCTTCGGCGGGCTGCCGTGGGCCGGCGGGTGGGCCGTCCAGCTGGGCGCCTTCGCCGGCGCCGTGCTCTCGCTGGCCGTCGTGCTGTCGCTGGCGGGAAAAAGGCCGTCAGCCCTGCGGCTGGTGCTTTTAGGGCTGGGCGTCGGGGCGTTTTTCTCAGCCTTAACGGCGTTCACGCTCTGCGAGGCCCACAACGACTCGGAGCTGCGCAGCGCGATGTTCTGGATGCTGGGCAGCTTTTCGACCGCCCGGCTGGCCGATCTGCCGCCGGTGCTGTTGGCGCTGGCCGCTGGCGTGGTCGGGACCTTGGCCGCTCACAAAGAGTTGGACGGTCTGTTGCTGGGCGACGGACCTGCCGCGTCGCTGGGCATTCCCGTTCGGCCGGTTCGGATCGGCGCGGCCCTGACGTCCGCTCTGGTGGTGGCGCTGTTGGTGTCTAAAACCGGCGTGGTTGGGTTTGTCGGGCTACTCGCGCCGCACTTGGCCCGCCGTCTCGTCGGGCCGGGGCACAAGGGGCTGACGGCCGTGGCCCTGCCCTTGGGCGCGATTATCCTCGTCTGGGGGGACACGCTCGCCCGCACGGTGTACGCGCCTCAGGAACTGCCGGTCGGGGTCCTCACGTCTCTGGTCGGCGCGCCGTTGTTCGTGTGGCTCGTCCAGAAAGACTATTCGTTCGGAGGCCAGTCGTGATAGAGATTAAAGATCTGAGCTGCCAGCTTGGGGACCGGTACGTGCTGGATCACGTGTCCTGCTCGTTCGGCGACGGGCTGGTCACGGCGGTCATCGGCCCGAACGGTAGCGGAAAGACGACGCTCCTGCGCCACCTGACCCGAACCTATCCGTCCCAAGGCCGGATAAAAATCGACGGCGTGCCGCTGGAGACCCTGTCGTCCCGGCAGCTGGCCAGAAACTTGGCCGTGCTGGAACAGGACGCCATGCTGCTGGGAGCTGACTTTACCGCTTCCGATTTGGTGGTGATGGGCCGTTACGCCCAGCGCGGATTCGGCCGGGCGTACGAGGCGGACGACTTTGGATTCGCCGAGGCCGCGTTGGCTCGGGTGGGCCTCGAGGGGTTCGGATCCCGTCGGGTGTCCGATATGTCCGGCGGGGAGCGGCAGCGGGTCATGCTGGCCCGGGTGCTGTGTCAGGACGCCGCGGCGCTCGTCCTCGACGAGCCGATGAACCACCTTGACCCGGCTCACGCTTTGGCCGTTGCGGCGCTGCTCCGGCAGGAGAAGAAGACGACCGCGGTGGTCATTCACGACCTGAACTTGGCGTCTCTCGTCGCCGACCGGATTTTGGCACTGGAAGACGGACGAGTGCCCGGGTACGGGACGCCGGCCGAGTTGCTGACGGCCCCGTTCGTCAAGAAACTGTTCGGCGTGGACGCGGCTGTGACGCTCTTCGACGGCCGGCCGCACTTGGCCTTTCGACTTCCCGGATAACGTGGCGAATAAAAATGCCGCCGCCCTCAAAAGGGCGGCGGCGTTTTTATTTGCCGTCAGCGCGAAAGGGAACCTTCCGGCGTCAGGGACAGGAGCCGGGAGCTGTTGAGCAGGACGGCGAACGCGCCCACGTTGTGGAGCACCGCGCCGGTCAGAGGGACGACGATTCCCGCGGCCGAGAGGGCGATCATGACGAAGCTGATCGAGAACGTGAGAGCCACGTTCTGGACGATGATCCGTCTGGTGGAGCGGGCCAAGTCGAGGGCGAACGGGATGTGGTTCAGGTCGTTGTTCATCAGAGCCACGTCCGCGCTGTCCACGGCGGCGTCGCTGCCCATGGCGCCGAGCGCCAGTCCGACGTCGGCTTCGGCCAACGCCGGCACGTCGTTGACCCCGTCGCCGGCAACCAGTACTACGCCGGACCCTCGAAGCTCTCGGACGGCTTCCAGCTTGTCTTCCGGCAGGAGCCGGGAGCGGATATCGTCCATGCCGCAGGCTTTCCCCACGGCCTGAGCCGATGAGTCGTTGTCGCCGGTCAGCATGACGATCCTCTTCACGCCCAGCTGGCGCAGACGTCCCATGGCCTCCGGGGCGCTGTTCCTCACTTGGTCGCCGAAGAGCAGACAGCCCAGCAGGCGGCCGTTTTTCGCAGTCCACGACACCGGGCCGATGTTTGAGACGTCCGGCACGTCAAAGCCCTCTTCGGTCAGCCAGCCGGCGCTGCCGAAAAGGATGACGTCGCCGCCGCGCCGGGCTTCCATGCCTCGGCCGGAGTGTTCCCGCACTTCCCAGTCCGTCCACGAGCCGGCGGTTCCGGCAGCGGCGGCAACGGCCCGGGAGATGGGATGAAGCGAGTCTTTGGCGGCAACGGCTGCCGCTTCGAGCAGTTCACTTTTCGTGACGCCGGGCTGTGGCTGAAGGTCGGTGCACTGAAGCTCGCCCAGCGTGAGGGTTCCCGTCTTGTCCAAAACGACCGTGTCGACCCGGGTCAGGTCCTCGATGAACTTGGAGTTTTTAATGAGCAGCCCGTGCCGCGACGCGGTTCCCAGCGCGGCGATCATCGGGGCGGAGCTGACCAGCAGCTGGCCGCACGGGCAGCTGACGACGAGAATGGCGATGGCCCGTGAGATGTCGTGGGTGAAAAGCCCCACGGCTCCGGCTGCGGCCAAAGAGAACGGGATGTAGTAGTGGAGAAACGTGTCGATGACGCGGGCTTCGGGAATCGTGATTCGCTCGGCCCGGTGCATTAGCTCCAGAATCTTGGCGAACGACGTGTTGTCCGCCGGCTTGTCGACCCGGACTGTCAGGGGGCCGTCCAAGTTGACTGTCCCAGCGTACACCGGGTCTCCCGCTTTGACGGACTGGGGCAGCGACTCGCCGGTCAGCGATTTTTGGTCCACGTTGCTCTTGCCGGACAGGACGGTCCCGTCGATGGGGAAGGTCATTCCCGGCTTGACGGCGACAATCTGTCCCGGCACAAGGCTTGCGGCGTCTACCGACCGTTCCGCGCCGTCTTCGACGAGCAGCGCCGTCTTAGCCTGCATGCGGCGAAGTCCCTCGATGGCCTCGCGCCCGCCCAGAATGCTGCGCTCTTCGAAGAAGTGGGCGCACGACAGGATGACGGGAATCAGCACGGCGGTCACGTGGGATCCGCTGACGAAGCTCGCCAAAATGGCGATGGTGACGAGAATTTCAGTGCTGTTCGTCGTGTTGGGGCTTAAAAAACCCTGCGCGGCGGCGACGAACGCCGGGGACGCGCCGATCAGGCAGCCGGCCAAGAAGATAAAGCCGGTGACGGCGGTTTGGGAGGGGAAGAGGCTCCGGTAAATTAGGCCGGCGAAAAGGCAGGCCAGAGCGGCCAGCGCCAGAAAAATGCGGTTTTCGATGCGCTCCCGCTCGCTGGCTGTGAGCGAGCTGCCGCCGGCGGCCCGCAGCGAGTCGTCGGCCATGGAATGAATGCGCTTCATGAGTTCCTCCTAAGGCAGCAGAAGCCGCGGCGAGCCGTCAGGCGGCAGGCCCCACGTGGTCTTCATGCGCTGCAGAAGCTCGGACACCCGGTCGGCCCACAGCCGTTCGGACGTGACCAGCGGGCTCGTCTGAAACTGGGGCAGCACGCCCCAGAACTCGGCCAGGTCGGTTTTGGCCGCGGCCGAGGCGTGAGACGCCAGCGCCTTGGCGTCCTGCACCGTCTGAGCCGCGTCGGCCACGGCGGCCGGGACGATCTGCTCCCGGTACTGAACCGCCTCTTTCACCGCCGTCTCCCGGTTGACCGTCGCATCGATGACCGCGTCAAATGCCGCTTTCGTCTCCCGCGGCGGCTCGATGGCGCGGAACTCGAGCGCGATCAGCCCGACGCCGGTGTCGAGCTTGTCCAGCTGTTTCTGAGCGGCGGACAGAATTTTTTCGGCCAGCTCCTTTTTGCCGGTGGTCAGCAGCTGATCCACCGGCGAGCCGGCGGCGGCCTGCCCGATGGCTGACGTGACGGTGCCTCTAACGATATCGGCGGGGTTTTGGACCGCTAAGGCCCAGGCGACCGGGTCTTCGATGCGGTACTTGGCGGTGGCGCGGAGCGTGACGGCGCTGCCGTCTCCCGTGAGGGCGTATCCGGAGGCGCGAATCAGTCCCAGAGTGGACAGCCCCGGCGCGAACGCGTCGATTGTCACCTCGTGGACGCGGCCGACCGGCACGACGACCACGCGGTCAATCACCGACGGGAACGCGACGAGCAGTCCAGGGCCGTGAACCTGCTCCTGCCGGCTTGAGCCCACCAGCCGGCCGAACCGCAGGATCACCGCCGCTTCGTCGTTTTTAATCATCCGAAGTCCGGAAAAGGCCAGACCGACGAGGATGATGATGACGCCCCAGCGGAAGCACCCCGCCAGAGTGACCAAGGCGTTGGCCAAGGCGGAGGAGTCTTGGCGGTTCACTGATTGCTCTCCGCGGCCGGCTCGTTCGGCGTTGAGACGGCCTTTTCTTTTGCTGGCGTCTGGGGAAGGGGCTTGCGGCCGATCAGCGGGTTGGCGCTCAGCACGTCAAACGGGCTCTGGGAAGTTCGGAGCACGAGGACCGTCGACTCGTTCACCGCAGCTTCAAGAACGCGGAGCTTGGTGAGGAACTTGAAGAGCTCCGGATCCTTCGAGTGGGCGGCCGCGTAGATGGCCGAGACGTCCTTCTCAGACTGGGCGGTGATGGCCGCGGCTTCTTCCTGCGCGTTGGCTCGGATCGTGGCGGCCTGCACGTCCGCGTCGCCGCGGATCGCCGACGCGTCGCGCTCGCCTTCGGCCGCCAGACGGACGACCTGCTTTTGCCGGTCGGCGGACATCTGGTTCAGCACGCTGGCCATGTTGGACGAGGGGAAACCGACGCGGCGCAGCTTGACCGCCGTCACTCGGACGCCGTACTGGCGCTGGGCCGAGTCGGCCACCTGATCGAACAGGTCCCCTTCGATCTTCTCGATTTTCAGGTCGCCCTCGTCCAGCGAGACGAGCGCGGTCAGGTCGTAGTTGCCCATCACGCCGTTGGTGGCGTTCGTCGTCAGGTCGTCAAGGTATTTGGACGCCTGTTCGTCGTTGCCGACTGCCGTGGCGAACTTGAGCGGATCGGATATCTGCCAGGTCGTCCAGGTCTGGAGCACGACGTTTTTCTTGTCCCGGGTGAGGGTTTCCAAAAAGCCCGACTCCTGGTACCGAAGGCGCCCGTCGTAGTGCCGAACTTCCTCAAACGGCCACGGGAGCCGGAAGTGGAGGCCCGACTGGGTCACCACAGACCGGGGCGCGCCAAACCGCAGCACCAGAGCCAGCTGACGCTCCTGAACCTGAAAGGTAAAGCCGAAAAAGGCGATCAGGCCCAGCGCCACGGCGGCCAGTACCCACTTGAGGCAGACCTGAGCGAGAGTTCTTTCTTTAGCCATTCGTCAATTCCTCCTATTTGCGTTCAGTGCTCGCCGGGCTGCCAGCCGCCTGCCCCGAGGCGGCGGATGGCGCGGTCGAAGCGGCGCCGGCTGAGCCGTTCTGGCCGTCCTGATAGAGAGTTGAGTCTAAAGCGGCGCCGTCGGCGCCTGTGAGCTGAGACTGGCCGTTGGAGAGGATCAGCCGCTCGGGGGCGACGCCGTCTCCTAGCAGATACAGTTTCCGCCCGGCCAAGGCCTGAGTCAGGGCGGCCATCGTCTTGGTGAACTCGTAGCAGGCCGGCGAGGAGTGGTACGCTTCCCGGCTGGCCAGATAACTCGTCGCCTCCGACTTGGCGTCGGCGTTTTTCAGCTCCGACTCGGCCTTGGCATCGTCCAGCATTCGCTTGCCGTCGCTTTGCGCGCCGGCTATCGCGGCGTCGGCGTCGCCCTGCGCGGCCAGTCGGGCGGTCGCCTTGTCGATCTGGGCGCTGACCACCGACTGGTAGACCGAGCCGATCTCGATCGGCGGGTGAATACTCTTGACCACCACGTCTTCGACTTGGAGACCTAAGGCGTTTTTGTTGCAGAAGTCCCTGAGCCCGTTCATAACCCGTTCGGACAGGTCGTGCCGCCGTTTGGAAATGAGGGTGTCCAGATCGCTGGACGCGGTCTCCTGAACCAACAGTCGGTAGGACTGGGCGATGAGCTGCCGCTCCGGGTCAGCGTAGTTGGTCAGGTAGCTGAACAGGTCCCCGATCCGCCATTTCACGATCAGGTTAATCGCGGCCAGCTCCTTGCCGCCGCCTGTGACCAACGACATCTCGTCGGTGCTGTGGGACTGGGCCCAGAGGAAGTCCTTTGACTGGTTGGGCTGAAAGCCCACTTCCTGCGCCTGAATCCGGTCGGTGTTGAAGACCTCGACTCGTCCAAGCGGCCACGGCGGCACCATGTGAAACCCCGGGCCGGTGATGTTATGAGCCGACAGCCGGCCGAAGTGGTACACCGCGGCCTGCTGGCCGGGGCCGACTTCCACGAACCCTGTGGCGTACCATATGATGCCCGCCACGGCCAGAGCCGTCAGGGGAAGTTTTTTCCGCAGGTACCCGAGGCTCCAGAGGGAGTGGAGCGACAGGCCGGTGTGGGCGGAAAGCTGATCGACCAGCGTCGAGCCGCCGAAGAGCCGGCCGGCCATGGCGAACTGCGCGTCGTTTCCGCTCCTGAGGGACAGGACGAACCCAACGGCGCCGACGGCAAACGAGACGAGAGCGTAGGCCCACAGCAGGATGAACGCGATCCGAACCGGCAGGGAAATCGAGACGCCTGTCCAGATGAACAGGGCCGCGCCGCCTGCCAGAATGCCGAAAATGACTCGGTCGGCCCGAAGGAACGCGCCGATCAGAGCGCCGTCGGCGACATCATCTTCAAAGAGTCTCCACCAACTGGCCAAGAGAATCGAAACGAGAAGCGGGACGACCGCCAAAATGCCGTCGAGCCACGACAAGGTCTCCTGGGGAGGCAAGTCGCCCACGATGAGGAAAAACCAGCTCCACACGGCGGCCAAAAGGACGAGCGGAACGATCGCGCCAAGCGTCCTGAGCCACGGCGGAACGACCGTCTTCTTTCTCGTCGCGTCCTCTCGGTCCGACGGGCCGAACAGCCGGCGAAGCTCGTCGGACGCCAGAAGCGCGCCGCACTGGGCGAACGCCAGAAGGGAACCGGCGAAGAACATGGCGAGCCCGGTTCGGTTCTGGACGGCCAAGCTGACAAATCCGGCGAGTGACAGCCCTAAAATGGCAGCCAGCCGTCTCTGGCCGGTTGATATGTTTTTCATCGTCTCACCTCATCACCCGGCAGGCCGGGTCAACTCAAAACAAGTGAATTATAACGTAGAACGCCGCAAGATTATCCTGTTGGAAGAGTAGTTAGAAGAGTCAAACGCCCGCGTCTCCCCGATATTCGGTAGAACTGATGACAAAGACGCCGGGCCGTTCCCCCAGTGAGGCGGAAACGGCCCGGCGGTTCAGAAATGTTACAGTCGGGCGACGCCGGTCTCTCGCGCGGCCTTCGACACGGCGGCCGCGACGGCCGGCACGACGCGAGGATCGAAGCTGTCCGCGATGACCAAGTCGGCGCTCAGTTGATCGTCGGGAATGAGGCCTGCCAACGCGTCGGCTGCGGCTAACGTCATGCGGTCGTTAATGCAGGAGGCCTGGACGTCCAGCGCCCCACGGAAGATGCCGGGGAAGCCGAGGCAGTTGTTGACCTGGTTGGGGAAGTCGCTTCGGCCGGTGCCGACGACCGCCGCGCCGTTCTCCTTCGCTTCCTGCGGGAAGATCTCCGGCACCGGGTTGGCCATGGCAAAGATCACCGAGTCGGGCGCCATGGACCTGACCATCGCCCCGGTGAGCGCCCCGGCGACCGACGTGCCGAGGAAAACGTCCGCCCCCTTGACCGCGTTGGCCAGCGTCCCTTCGACGCCGCGCGGGTTGGTGGCCTCCGCCAGACGCGCCTTGCACGGGGAAAGATCCCTAGAACGGGACAGGATGCCCCGGGAGTCGCACAGGACGATGTCCGACGCGCCCGCCTGGGCCAGCAACAGGGCAATGGCCGTTCCGGCCGCGCCGGCACCGTTGATGACGATTTTCGTCTCGGCCATCTTCCGGCCCGTGACCTTCAGCGCGTTCAGCAGCGCGGCCAGCAGGACGGTCGCCGTGCCGTGCTGGTCGTCGTGGAAAACCGGAATGTCGCAGGCGTCCTTCAGACGGGTTTCAATTTCGAAGCACCTAGGCGCGGAGATATCTTCGAGGTTGATGCCGCCCAGAGTCGGCGTCAGGGCGGAGACGATTTTGACGATTTCGTCTGGGTCCTGAGTTCTCAGGCACAGCGGAAACGCGTCGAGGTCCGCGAACGTTTTAAAGAGGACGCACTTGCCCTCCATGACGGGGATCGCTGCCTCGGGGCCGATGTTCCCCAGCCCCAGAACGGCGCTGCCGTCGGAGATGACGGCCACCGTGTTGGCCTTGGCCGTCAGCTCGTAAATCTCCTGCCGGTCCGAGCTGATCACCCGACAGGGGCCGGCGACGCCGGGCGTATAAGCCAAGGCGAGGTCGGCCATGTTTCCGACGGCCATTTTAGGGCTCATCGCCACCTTGCCGCGGCAGGAACGGTGAAGGTCAATAGAACGCTGATAGACGTCTTGAGATGCCATAAAAGTCACTTCTCCTTTGAAAAGTTCATGCTTTTGCCCGCCGCGCTCAGTTCCGCCGGGAAAAGGAAAAGTCAGGGGACGACGGAACGTCCACTGACGGTCTACTTGGAAGAGTCAGCAGCTGGAGCGCCTTCCGGTTCCTCAAGTTGAGCGCCGGTCGCCTCGAGAAGCCCGGAGAGGATCGTTTCAAGCCGGTTCATCGACTTGCCGTACGACGCCCAGTCTCCGGCTTTCATCGCCGCCTGTCCGTCGAGCCAAGCCTCTTGGGCCTGTCGGGCCAGTTCTGCCGCGTTCCCCCCAGCGGTCTGTCCGCCGGATGCCTTCTCCTGCGGCTCTGGGGTCTTCGGCTGAGGCGGCAGGGCGCCGCCGGCCGTCTGGGCCAGAAGTTTTTCCAGCGCCCCGGCGAATGTCTCGTCCCACGCGACTCGCCCGCCGCTGGACAGGATAATTCGCTTTAGCTCCGGCATTTCGCTGGTCTCGGCCTTCAGGTACAAGGGCTGAACGTAGAGCAGCGACTTGCCCACCGGGATCACCAGCAGGTGCCCTCTGATGACGTCGCTGCCGCGCTGGGACCACAGCGACAGCTGGGCGGAGATTTCAGGCGTTTGGTTGATCAGGGCGGCCACTTGATTGGGGCCGTAGATCAGAGTTCGCTTGGAGAACCGATAGACCAACAGGTCGCCGTATCTGTCGCCGTCACAGCGGCCGGCCAGCCACGCGATCATGTTGTCTCGGCCAACCGGCGTGTAGGGCGTCATCAGCATGAACTCGGAGTTCTTTTCGCCTTCCAGCTTCAGCGTCACGTAGTACGAGTCCAACGAGCCGCTGCCGCTTGTCAGCTCGGGAATAGTCCGCCAGTCCCTTTCGTAGTCCGATTCCACCGAGCTGTTTTCGCCGCCGGTCCCGGTCAGAGTCCGCCACACGTCTTCCTTGTTGTAGAACGTGTTGGGGTCCTGCATGTGGTACGTGGCGTACACGTTGGCCTGAACGGAGAACAGGTCTTTCGGATAGCGCAGGTGAGGTTTCAGGTCGTCGCTCATCTGGGACGCCGGCTTGAAGAGCGACGGGAAAATCCGGCTCCACGTGGCGATCAGCGGGTCCTGTTCGTCGACGACGTAAAAGTTCATCGTGCCGTCGTACGCGTCGACCGTGGCCTTGACGCTGTTTCGGATGTAGTTCAGCGTCAGGGAACGGTAGGATGAGCGAGGGTCCTTCATGTGAAGCTGGGTCGGCTCCGAGTAGGGATACCGGTCCGTGACGGTGTAGGCGTCCACAATCCAAATGATTCGCCCGTCGACGATCGCCGGGTACGGGTCGCTGTCGTAGAGGAGGAACGGCGCGGCTTGATTAAGCCGGTCGATGATATTGCGCTGGTACATGACCCGGCTGTCGTCGTCAAACACGTCGGAGAAGAGGATCTTCGAGTCGTTGAACGCCAGTGCGAAGACCAGCTGACGCCACAGCGAGTTGATCGGCACGCCGCCGGTTCCCTGATAGAACGATCGGGCGTTCGCCTCGCCCATCGGGTAGTCGAACTCCTTCACCTTCGTTTTAACGAAGGCGTAGTCCGACGTCTCCTCGCCGAAGTAAATTTCCGGCCGCTGAACGTTAATCGGCACGGACGTGACCGGCGGAAGGTCCCGAATCCACAGCGGCGGCTGTCCGTTGGCGGCGACCTGACCTGCCGGGTTCATCACTAGGCCGAACCCGTGGGTAAATTCCAAGTGGCTGTTGACCCAGGTGGGGTTCTGCATGCCCGAAGGGTCAAGCTCCCGAACGGCCAGCATGACTTGGCGCTGGCGGCTGTTGATGACATACCGGTCCGTGTCGACGCCCGAAAAATTGTAGTAGCTCCGGATCTCTTGGAGCTGCTTGTAGCTGCGGATCAGAGCGCGGTAGTCCCAGAGCCGCACGTTGTCCAGCGTCTCGGCGTCGGACTGGACGTCCGCCTGGCTTATCGCGGGCGTCGGTTCAATCGGGCTGATCTGGGCTTTGTCCAGACCGTAAGCCGCCAGCGTCGCGGCGATGTTGTACTCGATGTAAGGCTTTTCTTTTTGGAACTCGTTGGGTTCGACCACGTACTTCTCGACCAGCGAGGGGACGATGGACTGCAGCACGGCGCTGGCGGCGACGAAGCTCAGCAGCATGATGCCGACGAATTTCCAGCTCCTGTTGGCCCGAATTGCCGCCAGAAGGCCAACTCCGACGGACAGGGCGAGAAGCGCTAAAGCCCAGTAAGCCCAGACCACCGCATGCATGTCCGTGTAGCTGGCGCCAAACCCCACGCCCCGGGGCGAGTAGAGCAGGTCATACCGGCGGAGCCAGAACGAGATGGCCCACAAGACCGTCAGGAGCGCGCCGAGGCCCAGCAGGTGACTTTTGACCGGGTGAGGAATCGCCGCGACCCCGCCCTGCTTCAGCGCCGCGAACAGCGCGAGAGCGTACACGGCCGCTGACGCCACGATGGTGACGAACAGCAGGTTCACCAGCCAGCCGCGCAGGAACCTCAGGAACGGCAGGGTGAAAACGTAGAACCCGACGTCCCGGCCGAAGATCGTTTCCGTCGTGCCGAACGGCTTGCCGTAGAGGAACTGGAGCACCATCGGCCACTGGTCCATCACTGGCAGGGACAGCCGGAGGGACAGCAGGATCGCCGCCACCCAAACGACGATCAGAGACGTGCGGAAGCCGAACAGCGGGGCCAGCTCGTTGCCGGAGTTCTCCGCGAACTGGCGTCCGCGCCGGCGGGCAAGCAGGAGAGACGGCGCCAAAACGGCGCAGGCGATGATCGTAAAGACCCCCAAGAGGACCCACTGGGGAAGGACCTGCGTCCAAAAGACCGGCGTCAGGCGTTCGGCGGCGTACCACCAGTAGGACGCCAAGAATCTGGCCAGCGCCGGAAGCCCGACCAGAACGAACAGCAGAACGAGCCCGATGACGACGGTTCGCTTCCGCAGAGGGAACCCGCGGCGGAAGACCGGCTGGTTTTCAGACGGCGCGTCGTCGGAAAAGTCGTCGGTGAAGCGGCGGGAGAAGTCCCGAAAATTGCCGAAACCTCCGAATTGAAACGGCATAAGCATTTCTCCTTTCAGGGGCGGATGGGGACGTTACTTGCCGAGCGCCGCGCCGGGAATGCGGCGCGGCCAGATGAAAGTCACGACGCCGAGCGCCGCGATCGGCAGCAGAGCGGTCAGCGACAGGGCGTGTTCGATGCCGATTCGGCCGGCCAAAAAGCCGAGCGGCGTCATCATGACGCCGGCGGCGCCGAACGACAGCCCCATCGTGAGGGAGCTGGACGTGCTCCGATCGTTGGGAGCCATCGACTGGGCGATGACCTCCACCAGCGGAGTGGAGCAGGTCAGAAAAAGCGACGCGGCGCTCATCGCGCCGACGGCAGTCCACAGGGGCAGCCACCGGGAGACGAAGAGCAACGCTGCGGCGATTGGCAGGGTAAAAAGAAGCAGCCGAGAGGCACGGGCTGAAGGCCAGAGCCGCACGAGGGCCAGCGGGGCCAGCGCGGAAAAGAACGTGAGAAAGAACAGCACTGTTCCCACCTGGGTCAAGTCGCCGCCGCGCAGGGCCACCAAAAGGGGCAGCAGGAAGGACAGCGCCTTGCAGGTCGTGTCGCGAAGGAACGTGACGCACCAGACCGGCCAAATGCGGCCGAACATGTTGGCGAGCTTGCTTGGCAGCCGTCTCAGCCCAGAAGGTTCGGACGCCGGGTCCTTAACCTGCGGCACGACGCGGACCACAGCGGCGGCGGCCAGAAGCGGAATGGCTAAGCCAGCCAGCGGCAAAATCGCCGGCGAAAACGTCTGGTACATGAAGACGCCGTAAAGCGGGCTCAGCGACGAGCCGAGCATGCCGCCGAACGAAAAAAGGGAGATCGACCGGCTCAGCTCCTCGGGGCGGGCCGAATAGCTGGCGGCTCCCTGAGCTTGGGGGTGAAAGCAGGCCGTGCCGAGTCCCCAGAGGAAGACGAACGCCAGCGCGGTGGCGAAGTTCGACGCCAGAGGAATCAGGAAACTGAAAAAGCCAGCGGCCAGCATGCCGCCCACGATCAAGTGGTTGTTGCCGCTTCGGTCGGACAGGTAGCCGGCCACCGGCTGAACGACCATGTGCATGACCCCGCCCAGACTGGTCAGAGCGCCGGCCTGTCCGAGAGAAAGGCCCAGCCGGGCGGCCAAAAGCGGGGTGAAAACTTGAACAAATTGGGCGTGCAGGTCGTTGACCAGATGACTCAGCGCCGTAACGCGCCACCGCGCCCGGCTGCTTTCTAGCCGTGGCATAGCAGAAGCCCCCCTCCAGGTGCGTTCTATTTGGTACGGCTCACCGCTTTGCCGTTCCACGTCCAAGTCGGCCCGTCGAACTGGCGCGGCAGGCGAAGCGTTTCGACGGTCGCCTGTTCGTCGGTCACCTTGATATGGGCGAGCTTCAGCGGGAGGCCGAACTTCTTCAGGTCCAAGATGGGCTGAACCCCCCGAATCATTTGGTTGACCGTCGAGAGCGGCACTGACCGGTCGTTGACCGAGAACGACTTGACGTCCAGCCACAGCTGGGAACCCTGCTTCACGTCGAACGCCGTCTGGGCGTTCATCTTGAAGGTCGTGTGAAAGAGCTTGAGGTCCACCTTCAGCCGGAAGGACATATCGACGTAGTCGGGGAAGAAGTCGACGGTGCCGTCTTTCCAGCGTCCGTGGTTGAACGTGCGCCCGGATAAGAAGTCCTTCACGTCCTGCTCGTTCACGACGGCGCGGGCGTTGCACTCCAAAAAGCCGAGGACTTGGGGCCGCTTGAGTTCCTTCCACTGTTCCGGCGGCGTCATGCGGAGATTGTACGCGGACAGCTCCGCTTCCGCGACCCTCATCCCCTGAATGTGAAGCCCCTTGAGCGAGATGTAAACCCTTGGGATCAGCCCGTCGTCGTGGGGCGGATATGCCATGACCATCTTGCCGCTTTCGGGGTGAAAGCCGTCGATGAACATCTGAAAAAAGCTAGCGGACAAGGCGTTCCCTTGGCTCCCGGCGGCAGGGACCGCCAGAGCAGGAAGGGCCGCCGCGGTTAGCGCGAAAAGAGCCGTGAACAGTTGACGAAGCACTCAGGACCACTCTCCGATTCGTGTATAATAATAAGGGCGCTTAGAGTTCGGTGGGCGCCGTTTTCAGCTTGAGTGAGGGAGGTATTCTTATGAAAAAAGTAGTCAGCACGAAAAAAGCTCCCGGAGCCATCGGCCCGTATTCCCAGGCCATCTGCGCCGGCCCGTTCGTCTTCACGTCCGGTCAGCTGGGCATGAACGCTGAGGGCGTTTTCCCCGCCACTGTGGAGGAGCAGACGAAACAGTCCCTTGAAAACGTCAAGGCCATTCTGGAAGCCGCCGGCTCGTCGATGGACAAGGTGGTCAAGACCACAGTCTTCTTGGCCGACATGAACGATTTCGCCAAGATGAACGGCGTGTACGCTACCTACTTCAACGGTCAGGAGCCTGCCCGCAGCGCGGTTCAGGTGGCCCGCCTGCCCAAGGATGGCAAGGTTGAGATCGAGGTCGTCGCCCTCGCCGAGTAACACAAATTTTTTTACCTGCAAAAGTCTCGCGCTCCTTATTTACAGAGGAGCGCGAGACTTTTTTATCCGGTCGGCCGCCTCAGGCCTGAGGCGCTTGGGCCATCATCTCGGCCATGCGCCGCCCGGCCTCGCGGCAGGCTTCAAGCTGTTCGGGCGTCGCGGCGCTTTGAATTTCTATCGGGTCGGACGCCATGACGAACTTGCCCTCTTGGGCAAATTCGATCAGCGGCTTGAGTTCCAGCCCTTTGCTCCAGCTGTAGTTGCCTCCCAAGGCGAGTATTCGGTCAGAAACCTTGCAGTTTCTGAGTTTTTCCAGCAGCGGCATCATGCCGGGGAAAAGGCCCATGTTGTAGCAGCAGGCGAACAGGCCCAGACCGCGGTAGCGCCACACGTCAGCGATGACTTCCGACAGGTCGGAGCCGCAGACGTCGTAAATTTTGACCGACAGGATGCCCTTTTCCCTCAGGCCCTGAGCGCAGGCTTCCGCCATCTGGGCGGTGTGTCCGTACATGGAGCCGTAGGCCAGCACGGCGCCGGGGACGGTCTCCTGCCGGCTCAGCCGGTCGTACAGCGACACGATCCGACTCACATGAGACCGATAAATTGGGCCGTGGGACGGGCAGATGCGCTGAATCGGCAGGTCCTTGCACTTGGCTAAGGCCTTTTGGACGAACGGGCCGAAACGGCCCACGATGGTGGCGTAGTACCGGCGGGTCTCGCTTTCCAAGTTGTCCAAGTCGTTCTCGTCGTCGAAGACCGAGCCGTCCAACGCGCCGTAGCTGCCGAAGGCGTCGCAGGGGAACAGCGTGCCGGTCGTCTCTTCCCAGGAGAACATCGTCTCCGGCCAGTGGACCATCGGGGCCAGAATGAACTTTAAGACGTGGCTCCCCAGCTCGAGCCGATCGCCTTCCCCGACCTGAAGGGTCCCGTCGATTGGGCCGTAGAACTGGCGCATTAGCTGGAGGGTTTGCTTGTTGCCGACCACTGTCATGCGGGGGAAGCGGCGGCGCAGCATAGAAATAGCGCTGGAATGATCGGGCTCCATGTGATTGACGATCAGGTAGTCGACCTGCCGGTCTTTCCCCAGGGCCGACTCGATGTGTCCCAAGTAGTCGTCGAGGAACCCGGCTCGGGCTCCGTCGATCAGGGCAACCTTTTCGTCGTCGATCAGGTAGGAGTTGTAGCACACCCCTCGTTTCAGCGGCCAGAGGTTTTCGAATCGGGCGGTTGTTCTGTCGTTCACGCCGACCCACCAAATGCGGTCAGTAATAACAGCAGTCTGCATGGCGATCCATCCTTTCGCTCGTGTCAGCCCGTCGCCGTCCCTCTCGGGGCGGGCGGGCTGCCGATGCTTTTTATTATACGAACTTGCTGTGTCGGCGCAACAGAGAAGAGCCCCTTGGGACTGTAACAAAGCTGTAACGTTTCCGTGGCGTTCTGTTAAGGGAGGGCGAATACACTCAAACTGTCACAGGAAGATAAATTTTGAGGAGGATGAGCGAATTGAAAAAAGTTCTTCTGTCGCTGATGTGCTTGTCGGTGTTTGCCGGGTGCAGCTGGGCTGCTGAAAAGAAGACCGTCGACATGAACGGTTCTACCACCGTTCTTCCGATCGCCCAGAAGGCCGCGGAGAAGTACATGGAGTCCCACAAGGACGTGACGATCACCGTTTCCGGTTCTGGCAGCGGCAACGGCATCAAGGCGCTGATCGACGGCTCCACGGACATCGCGAACTCGTCCCGATTCATCAAGGACGCGGAGGTCAAGGCAGCTATCGACGCCAAACGGTACCCGGTTCCCTTTGAAATCGCTCTGGACGCGCTGGTTCCGATCGTCAACCCGGCCAACCCGGTGACTGACCTTTCCAAGGATCAGCTGAAGCGCATTTACGCCGGCGAGATCACCAACTGGAAGGAAGTCGGCGGCGAAGATAAGGCCATCGCCGTCGTGGGTCGGGACACCAGCTCGGGCACCTTCGAAGTGTGGGAAGAAAAGATTATGAACAAGGCGCGGGTAACCACGGAAGCACTGGTCGTCGCTTCCAACGGCGCGGCTGTTCAGGCTGTGGCGGGCAACCCTCTGGCGATTGGCTACATCGGTCTGGGATACGAGGATCCGGCTGTGAAGGCCGTGAAAGTCGACGGGATCGAAGGCTCAGTCCAAACGGTTCGCGGCGGCACGTACTCCCTGGCTCGGGCGCTCTTCATGTTCACGAACGGCTGGCCGACGGGAACCGTGGCAGACGTTCTGAGTTTCATGCAGAGCGACGAGGGACAGGCTCTCGTGAAGGAATGCGGTTTCGTCCCGCTCCGGGACGTTCGGTAAGACTCGGTTTCTGACGGGAAGGTACTGCGCGGCCTCGAGGCCGCTGTCCGGCCGCCCGGCCGTCTCCGGCTCGGAGACGGAGCGGGCGGCTCCCGTCGTTTCCTGCCTGAAAGGAGAATTTCATGGACAGGAGGATGGAACTTCTCATCAAGGCCCTTTCGTGGGTCGGCGTGCTGATCATGGCGTTCATCCTTGTTTTCCTGCTCTGGGAAGGGTTGCCGGTCCTGAAGACTGTCTCTCTGGGCGAGCTTCTGACGGGCAAGCTGTGGTATCCCGCCGAAGAGCCCCCTGTGCTCGGCATGGCGGCCCTGATCGTCGGCTCTCTGGCGGTGACGCTGATTTCTACTCTGGTGGGGCTGCCGTTCGGCCTCGGCATGGCAATCTTTTTGGCCGAGATCGCGCCGCGCCGGATGAAGGAAATCCTCAAGCCCGCCTTGGAGCTGCTCGGCTTTCTTCCATCCATCGTGGTCGGCTTCCTCGGCATGGTCCTAGTTGCCCCTTGGATGCAGCAGACGTTCGGTCTGGTCAGCGGTCTCAACATGCTGAACGCGTCGATTCTTCTCGGGCTTTTGATGGTGCCGGTGGTCGGCTCTTTGGCTCAGGACGCGCTTGAGGCGGTGCCGCAGGACCTTCGGGACGCTTCGATGGCGCTGGGCGCCACCCGGTGGGAGACGATCTGCCGGGTCGTCCTTCGCGCCGCGTCGTCAGGGCTGATGTCGTCGGCTCTTTTGGGAATCATGCGGTCGTTTGGCGAGACGATGGTGGTCCTGATGGCTTCCGGCGGGGCGGCGGTCTTCCCGCGGTCCTTGACGTCGCCGGTTCGGCCTCTCACGTCCGCCATCGCGGCGGAAATGGGCGAGACGCCGGTCGGCTCGCCTCACTACCGGGCAC
This sequence comes from Jonquetella sp. BV3C21, assembly GCF_000468895.1. Lineage (NCBI taxonomy): Bacteria > Thermotogati > Synergistota > Synergistia > Synergistales > Dethiosulfovibrionaceae > Jonquetella > Jonquetella sp. BV3C21. Next base: position 58,807 of record NZ_AWWC01000029.1, read on the forward strand.
TTTTTTTCGCCGGGCTGATCCTTGTGGCCGGCACTCTGATACTGAACGGCTTAGCGATGGCCGTTGAGCGCCGGAGCGCGTTGGGAGACAGGTCATGAGAAAGCTCAAGGACAAGGCGGCGACGATCCTCTTCTGGGGAATTGCCCTGACGTTTATCCTACTGGCGGTTGGCATCCTTGCGTTCATTCTCCAAAGAGGCTGGTCGGCGCTCTCGTGGGAGTTTCTGACCGAAAAGCCGCGGAACTCCATGACGGCCGGCGGTATTTTGACGCCCATCGTCGGGACGGTTGAGCTGGTCGTGCTTTCCATGGCGTTCGCCCTGCCGATCGGCGTCGCAACCGGGCTCTTTTTCGCCGAGTACGCCAAGCCGGGGCCGTTCGTCAGCGCGCTGCGGACCGCTATCCGGTGTCTGGCCGGCGTTCCGTCGGTGGTCTTCGGGCTCTTCGGGCTGGAGCTGTTCGTCATCCTGTGCCATTTTGGCCCCAGCCTGCTGTCCGCGTCCCTCACGCTGGCATGTCTCAGCCTGCCGCTGCTGGTCACGTCGTCCGAGCAGGCGTTCAGGGCGGTTCCTCAGGACGAACGGCTGGCGTCATACGCGCTCGGCGCGGGCAAGTGGCACACCATTTGGCACGTCGTTTTCCCGTCGTCCGTGCCGTCGATCATCACCGGGGCGATTCTCGCCCTCGGACGAGTTGCCGGCGAGACGGCGCCGATCATTTTCACCGGCGCGGCGTTTTTCGTGCCTCACCTGACCGCCAGCCTGTTCGATCAGGTGATGGCCTTGCCGTATCACGTGATGGTCTTGGCGACGGCCGGAACGGATATCTCCGGGACGCGCCACATACAATACGGGACGGTGGTCGTGCTGCTCGTGCTCGTCATGTCCCTGTGCCTGACAGGTATTTTGGCCCGCAACCGTCTCAGCCGGAAGCGCCGGCGCGGGGCGTAAGCGGAAAAGGAGGACGCGCGAAAAATGTCAGAGCAATTCGGCGGTCAGCCGTCTAAAATAGAAGCGAAAAAATTAGACCTATTTTACGGGACGAAGCAGGCGCTCCATTCCATCTGCATGTCGGTGCCTACGGGCGGGATCACCGCTCTGATTGGCCCGTCGGGGTGCGGCAAGAGCACCTTTCTTCGGTGCCTCAACCGAATGAACGACTTCATCCCGTCGGTGCGGATCACCGGGCTCTGCACCATCGACGGGCAGGATATTTATGCGTCCGACGTGGACCCGAACGACCTGCGGCGTCGGGTTGGCATGGTGTTTCAGAAGCCCAACCCGTTTCCCATGTCGGTGTACGACAACATCGCCTACGGCCCCCGGCTTCAGGGCAAGCGGAGCCGCTCGGAGCTCGACGAGATCGTTGAGCGCAGCTTGAGGGGCGCGGCCCTGTGGGACGAGGTCAAAGACGGGCTTCGGTCGTCAGGTCTAGGGCTGTCGGGCGGGCAGCAGCAGCGGCTGTGCATCGCCCGAGCAATCGCGACGAATCCGGAAGTGCTCCTGATGGACGAGCCGACCAGCGCCCTTGACCCGATGGCGACGCAGAGAATTGAAGAGCTTTGCCGGACGCTGCGGGAGCGGTACACCGTGGTCATCGTTACCCACAACATGCAGCAGGCGGCCCGCATTTCCGATATGACGGCGTTTTTCATGCTGGGCGAGCTGGTGGAGTTTGGGCCGACGACGAAGCTCTTTACCTCTCCGGTGGATCCCCGGACAGGGGACTACATTACCGGCAGATTCGGCTAAACTAAAGAGGACCTCACGTCCCGTTCGGAGGAGATGAACGCGATGAACGAAAATTGGCTTGAGGAAAACAAAAGACCGGCGGACGTCTACCGGGCTCTTGAAAATCAGCTCACCCGGTTGGCTTCGATGGTGAGCTTGGCGGTAACTCGGTCTATTTGGTCGCTGGCGGAGCGGAACGCCGAGGCGGCCCGGCAGGTCATCGCCGGCGAAGAGGCTGTTGATCTGCTGGCCGACGAGATCAACGACGTCTGCCTGAACGCGATCGCCCGCTTTCAGCCGCTGGGCGCGGACCTGCGGCTCGTCACGTCGGCCATGCTGATGGCCCGCGACTTGGAGCGGCTCGGCGATTACGGCGAAAACGCGGCAAAGGACACCTTGAAGCTGTTGAATCAGCCGGTGCTCAAGCCGATCATCGACCTGCCCCGAATGGCCGGCCTTGTCGCCTCCATGCTCGACCGGGCGATGAAAGCCCTGGCAAATCGGGACGGCGACGAGGCCATGGCTGTTTTCGCCATGGACGACCAAGTGGACGACTTGGAACACGCCATTTTGATTGAACTGGCGTCCATCATGGCTCAGCGGCCCGAGACCCTCGAACAGTCGAGCCGGCTGATGGAAGTGACCCGCATGGTCGAGCGGGCCGGGGACCACTGCACCAACGTGGCTGAACACGTGTGCTACATCGTGACCGGCCACCGGGTCAGGGCTTCGGAGCACCGCCGGCCCCGGGAGCTGAGAAGCTGACCGAAGGCGGCGCAGAAAGGAGCAGGCCGTGAGCAGAGCGCATATTCTGGTGATAGAAGACGAGGCGCCGATCGCCGACATTCTCGTCCAGGCGCTGAAACGTTCTGGGTACGAGGCCAGCTGGGCGGGGGACGGCGACACCGGGCTTGAACTCATCATGACCGGCCGGCCTGACCTTGTGCTGTTGGACCTCATGCTTCCCGGCCTGGAGGGCTGGGAAGTCTGCCGTCGAATGCGCCAAGCGCCGGAGACCCGCGACACGCCGGTCATCATGGTGACGGCCCGGCGGGACGAATCGGAAGCGGTAGCTGGACTGGCGGCCGGAGCGGACGACTACATCAGAAAGCCCTTCTCTCTGGCCGAGCTGATGGCGCGGGTCGAAGCCCAGCTTCGCCGCCGCAGCATGGCGCGGCAGGACGCCGAGGAGACGAAGGACGAGCGGATCTTCCTCGATCAGGAGACCGGCGTCGTGCGGATCGACGGCTGGGAAGCCGAGCTGAGCCCGACGGAGTTCCAGATCCTTGAACTTTTGGCCAGCCGTCCGGGTCGGCCCGTTTCCCGCGACAGGATCACCGCCGTCGTCTGGGGACTTGACCCGGCGGAAAGCCGGGCGCTTGACACTCACCTGTCCCGGTTGAGGAAAAAACTGTCCGGCTGCCCAGACGGGCCGGAAATTACCACGCTCCGCAGCCGGGGCTATCGATTGGAATGGAGGGGCAGTGCCAATGAGGCGAAGCCTTAAAACCCGCATCGCCGTCGCTTTGGGGGTACTTCTTATCGGGGCTTTGGCCGCGTCGTGGGCCATCTTCAGGATGACGCTCAAAGAGCACCTGATCCGGCAGGCGTCGTTTCAGCTGAGCCAGCAGACCCAACTGACGGCTCAGCTTTTGGAGGCGAAGGGGCTTGAGTCGTTCTCGGCCCTGTTGGATGATCAAGCCCGAATGCTCGGCGGGCGGATTACTCTCATCGACTCAACCGGCCGTCCCCTGCTGGACTCGTCGATTCCCACGTCGTCGCTGGACAACCACGCTTCCCGCCCGGAAGTGGCGGCGGCCCGCCGGGACGGTGAGGGGTTTGAACTCCGGTACAGCCGAAGCGAGGGCAATTATTATCTGTACTGCGCCCGAACGGTTCTCTTGGGAAAAGAACCGGCAGTCCTGCGCCTTTCCCTCCCGCTTCAGGGCTTAACGGAAGGCATTGGAGCCGCTAACCGGCGCTTTTTAATCCTGCTGGCGGTCGTCGCTACGGTCGCCTTGGCGTTCATGCTCTGGACGCTGCGCCGCCTGTTTCGCCCGCTTCAGGACTTAGCGGCCGTCGCCGATCAGGTGACCGCCGACCGGCTGCCCCTGTTCCCGATCGTCGACGACCCGGACCTGCGCCGGCTCTCTCAGGCCATGTCTGCCATGTCAGCCCGGCTCACCGCGGCCAATCTGGAAGTGTCGTCCCGCCGGGCGGAGCTGGAATCGCTCATCGAAACGTTGCCAGTCGGCGTCATCGTCGTGCGCGGCTCGGCGGTGGTCCGCTGCAACTCCCAAGCCTGCCGAATGCTTGACGCGGAAGACCTGTTCGGCAAGTCGGCCTCTTCGGCTCTGCCGCCGGAGCTGCTTGGGCTCATCGACCGGCTTGACGGGGGAGAAATCGCGCCGTCGGCCGAGCTGGTCGTGCCGGAGCGGAACACCTGCTTTGCCTGCCAAGGGCGGCTGACCCCGAGGGGCTACCTGATCGTCATCGTCGACCAGAGTGACGCGTGGCGGCTCGACGCGGCCCGGAGGACGTTCATCGCCGACGCGGGACACGAGTTCCAGACGCCCCTGACCGCCATCGGCATGACCGCAGAATTTTTAATGGAGGACGCATCCGACGCCCAGAAGCGGCACTTGGAGCGAATACTCGAACAGCAGAAGAGGCTGACCGGCCTGATCGACAACCTGCTGTACCTGTCCCGGCTGGAGGCCGAGCCGGAGGGCTTGCCGATGGAGCAGGTTGACCTTGCGGAGCTCTGTCGGGGGACGACCGACGACTACAAGGCTTTGCCGGCCGCTGACGGCGTCGAAATTTCCTGCAGCGTGCCGGACGACGCGCCGATTCTCGGCAGTCCCGACGAGCTGAAAACGGCTCTCGGCAACCTGCTGGACAACGCGCTCAAGTTCACCCGCGCCAAGTTCGGCAAAACGCCCGGCGCGAAAATCGCCGTGTCGGTCGAGCGGGACGGGGACGAGTGGCGCGTTCAGGTCAGCGACAACGGCGTCGGTCTGTCGGACGACGATACGGAAGCCCTGTTCCACCGGTTTTCGCGGGGCGACCGATCCCGCGGCCGGGGCGCTCAGGTCGGCGGCTACGGCCTTGGGCTGGCGATCGTCAAGCGGATCATCCTGCGCCACGGCGGACACGTGGCCGCGCTGCCGTCATCGGAAGGCGCCTGCATGGCCTTTTGGCTGCCGGTTGGGCACGAATAGACGAAAAAAGCGAAGCGCCGCCCCTTTTGTGGGGCGGCGCTTTATCAATCGGTGGCATAATAAGAGAAAACGACAAGGAGGCAAAGAAATGGAACGACTGGCCCATCTGATTGACAACACTCTTCTCGCGCCCGACGCTTCGCCCGAACAGATCAACGCGCTGTGCGACGCCTCGCTTCGGCTTGGCTGCGCGTCGGTCTGCGTCTCGCCTCTGTACGTCCCGCTGGCGGCCCGCCGGTTGGCCGGAAGTTCGGTGAAGGTCTGCACCGTCATCGGTTTCCCGTCCGGCGCGTCGACGACCGCGACCAAGGCCTTTGAGGCGGCTGATGCCGTCAAAAACGGCGCGGACGAGCTGGACATGGTTTTACCGATCGGGCTTCTTAAACCCGGCGACGACGAGGCGGTCAGGCAGGACGTGAAGGCAGTCGTTCAGGCGGCGGCCGGCCGGATCGTTAAAGTCATCTTGGAGACCTGTCTTCTTAACGACGAGCAGATCGTCAGGGCGTGCCGTCTCTGTCGGGAGACTGGGGCGGGCTTCGTCAAGACAAGTACCGGATTTTCGTCCGGCGGGGCCACGGAGCACGCCGTGTCGCTGATGGCTCAGACGGTCGGTGGCTCGATGGGCGTCAAGGCGTCCGGGGGAATCAGGACGCGGGCTCAGGCTTTGGCGTTCTTGGCCGCCGGGGCGACGCGAATCGGCGCGTCCCGAACCGAAGAGATCTGCCGGGGCGAGGCCGAACCGGAGGGCAAATAACAGGGCCTTGCAGAGGTGAGCAGTTCAGCGCCTGCCCCAGCGGCTTGACGTGCGGGTTGCCAGGTCGACCAGCTCGTCGGAGAAAAACCAGCCGGCCAGCCCAACTGAAACGGCGGCGACAAAGACGGCCGGCGCCGCCCAGCCGCCCTGCCCCGCGCCGGCGCCGGCAAAGCACAGCACGGCAAAGCCGGGAAGCCTGCCGAGGAGGCACAGCCCCATCATCCGCCTCAGAGGGACGGACGTCAGTCCGGCTAAAAAGCACAGCGCGTCGTCCGGCACGGCCGGGAGCAGAAACAGGGCGAAGAACCCGGCTCCTGACCGGTCGTTCAAAAGGTAGCTGAATTTTTGGGCCGCGGAGGCTGGGACGAACCGATCGACCGCCGGTCTGCCGAACCGCCGCGCTAAAAGGATCGCTGCCAGCGAGCCGACTTCCACGCCGGCCATGGTGATGGCAAGCCCTTTCCAGAAGCCGAAGACGGCGCCACCGGCGAACGCCACGAGTTGCCCCGGAATTGGAGCTAACACGACCTGCAGGACTTGAAGCCCAAAGAACGCCGCGCCCCCCCGCCAGTCGGAGCCCAGAGCATCCCGAATGCGGGCAAGGGACGCGGCGTTCGGTTTCAGGTTCAGCGATCGAACCGCGTCGGCCCAGCTGGACGGCAGCAGGAGCAGGACGAGAAGTCCGACGAGTGCCAAGACCGCCGACAGGACGAGCGCAGCCGCCAGCAGGCCGGCAATCTCTCGGAGCTTTTGCCGGAGCCGAGCCAGCAGGAAGGCCTTAACGTTTCGAGACGTCACGGCCTAGCGGCTGCGCAGGCGGCGACGAACGCCTGAAAAATCGGAAGCGCTTCCGGCGTGTGGCCAAGCAGTCCTTCCGGGTGCCACTGGATGCCCACGACGAACGGCAGGTCCTTGTGTTCCACCGCCTCAACGACCCCGTCGGGAGCGAGAGCGGAGACGGTCAGCCCCTTGCCCGGCGCGTCAACGGCCTGATGGTGAAAGCTGTTGACTGAGAACGACGTGCCGGTGATCTTCGCCAGCTTTGTTCCCTCTTCAACGGTCACCTTGTGGCTGGTGAACCGCTCGGCCATGGGCTGACGGTGCTGAATGGTGTTCTTTCGGTTGGGCAGGTGCTGGTAGAGCGTGCCGCCGAAGAACACGTTCAAAACCTGCTCGCCCCGGCAGATGCCCAGAACAGGGAGCTTCCGGTCACAGGCGATCTGCAGGACGGCCAGCTGGAACTGGTCCAGCTCCGGGTTTACCGTTTCCAGCCCCTCTTGAGGGTCTTGGCCGTAAAAGGACGGGCAGACGTCGATGCCGCCGGGCAGAAGCAGTCCGGAGACGATGTCCATCGCGCTGGACAGAACTTCCTCCTCCAGCGTGACCGGCAGCAGAAGCGGAACGCCGCCGCCGGCGATGACGGCGTCGGTGTACTGGCGGTTCGCCGAGACCTTTTCCCGGTTCGAGTAAAACTCAAGATTGCTGGCAATAGCGATGATCGGTCGCATGATAATTCCTCCTCCAAGGTGTGGGTATCTCACAGAAAATAATCGAACAGGGCGCCGATGTCCAGAGGCCCAATTCGTTTGCCGGCAAAACGCTCCAAGATCCGGCGGCGGCCTTCCAGCAGGGCGGGAGCGGCGATTCCCAGCCGAACCGACTGGCTGGCCTCTACGAAGGCCGACAGCTTGTCGAATGCCTCCACGATCTGGCCGTCGACGCCGTCAAATTCCGGCGCGTCGTGTTCCGGGCCGAGCGGGCCTTGCAGAATTTTGACCCGGCCGCCCGGACGGACGCGGTTTTCAAACTCGTCCATGCAGTAGTAGAGCAGGTCGCTTCGCCACGATTCCGGCAGGAGCGGAAAGATGACCCGCTGGATTTCCTGAGCTTCCACGTCCTTGATGAGCTCTTCAAGCCCCTGAACGCTTCGCTTCACCGGGCTGATGATGTCCCGGGTCAGGACTTCCGGAAGGTCGTGAAACAGGCCGCAGTAAAAGTCGTTTCGTCGCCTGACCGGGCCGGCTCCGATCTCGAGGGCTCCGCACCACGAGAGCAGCGCCACCATGAAAAGGTGTCCAAGCACCGACGTGACCGGCAAGCGGCTCGTCTGGGCCCAGCGTTTTTGGAACTGAAGCTGTCCGGCCAAGGAGAAGAACGCCGACAGCCCTTCTTTGGAGCCTTTCTTCCTCGACTCGATCACCGCGGCCACGGCCGGCAAATCGGCGTGTCCGGCGACCGCGTCGTCTATTTCCTTTTTTGTCCGTTCGATACCGTAGAGCGGCGCGCTCCAAAACGAGATGAAGCCGAACTCCCACTGGGTCGCCAAGTAGTGGGCGGCGCTTAAAATATGCCGTTCGGGCCAGTCGGCCCCGTTAAGGAACCACTCGCCGCAGGCCTCGAACTGGCGGCCCGGCAGGGGCGAGAGGACCGGCTGAAGCTGGGAAAGCACCCAGCTGTCCAGCCGGCGCTTCTGCTCCGGGTCGGCCATCAGCCGGTGAAAGACCGGCGGTTTGATGTCGGTCAGCACGACCCGGTGAAGAAATTCAAACAGCCCGCCGGAGATCAGCCGGTTCCAGTCAATCGTCCGCCCGCGGTCCTCTTCGGTGCGGGCGATCGCCCAGGCGATGATGGCCTTGTGAGCTTGCTTGTCCATTTCGGTGAACTGGGCGGTTCTCGGGTGGTCGTTCCACCGCTCGATGCTGAACGCCGAAAAGATCGTTTCGATCAGTCCTCGTTTGATCACAGGCCATTCCTCCTCGCGGGCGTTTCTTTCCTTTGATTATACGAGGTTGAAAGAGGCCCCGGCAAGAGAGCCGGACGCGATGGGCCGTCTTTCGGTTCGCAGGCCATATCAACCGTGGTACACTGAAAACACAGGCGTGATATTCAACGGCGACGAGAGAGGTGATTTGATGTTTCGATTGAAGTCCGCCATCGCGGCGGCGGCGCTGCTGTTCGCGATCCCGGTTTTCTCCGCCGCAGGGGAAAAGATAGCTTCCGCCCCGTCAGCACCAGTTTCTTCGGTCACTCCGATGGCCACGGCGTTCTGGGCTCGGGATTGGAAGAAAGTCGACGCGCTGCTTGCCGATAAAAGCTGCCTGAAGCCGGTCGACCGGTCCTTGGCCGCCAACGCCCTATGGCTTCAGGGCCGCTGGGCTGAGAGTCAGGCGATCATGGGAGAGCTGAAAGACGAGTACCCGGCGTCGGTTCGCCCGTACGCGGATCTGCTGATGGCTCTGGCGCTTGAGCGCCTGGGCCAGAAGGATGACGCCCGGCAGGCGGGCATTGCCTTGGCCAAGTCGGATAATTCGCTGATTCAGTTTTTCGGCGAGTACCTTCTCGCCCGAGTGGCTCGGACGCCGCAGGACGTCCTAGTTCACTATCGAAAGATGCTTAAATTGGCCGGCAAGTCGTCCTCCCGCCGGAAGATGGCGCTTCGCGCTCTGGCCGCGTCGGGGGGTATGACCGCTGACGAGGCGTACGCTCTGCTGTCGTTTGAAGGGGCGAACGCCAAGGCTCTGGAGGTCATCAAAAAAGCGCCCGAGTCGGCGAAGAAAAACTACCGGCTCGGCTGGGCGGCCTACGTGGCCGGAAACAACAAAGAGGCCGTTGCCCTGCTCGCGAAGGTACCGTTGAAGAGCCAGTGGGGCCTTTTGGCAGATTATACCCGAGCGGTCGCGCTGGTTCGGCTGGGTCAAAGACAGGACGCGGTGCCGCTTTACGCGTCCCTGCTAACGCCGCAGGGAAAGATGGTCCGTCAGGCCTGTCAGAGGCTGTCCTCCCTGACCGAGTCGAAGGACGAGGAGACCGCGGCGGCGGCGACGGAGGCCCTTGTGACCGCCGCGTCGTCTGACGACGAGTCTCTGGCCCTTTCTGCTCTGTCCCAGCTCAGCAGGCGGTCCACCGACCAAAAAGAATGGGCTCAGGAGCAGTTGGACGCCCGGTTCCCCAAGTCACCCCAGACGGCGGACCTTTACTGGCAGCGCGGCTGGGAGCACTGGATCGCCGGAGAGGCTCAGGAAGCCCTTGACGCGTGGCGGCGGGCCGGAGAATGCAAAAACTGGTCTCAGCTTCCGAAGGTGCTTTACTGGCAGGCTCAGGCTCTGCAGAAGCTGGACGAGCCCGACGAGGCTAAAAAGGTTTTGAAAAGGCTGACCGCCGAGGACCCGTACTCGTTTTACAGCCAAATCGCCGTCCCTGACGCGCCTCTGTTCGTCGAGCGGCCCGACGGGACGCCGGATCCGGCGTCGCCGCCGTCGGATCTTGAGAAGTGGGGCTTCGTGTCCCACGCCAAGCTCGAACTGGAAGGCAAAACGTCCCTCGCTGACCGGTTGGCTCTCGCTCGGGTATGCCGCTGGCTGGGCCAAGACGACGAGGCGTTTGCCGCCGTCAGGCCTCTGACAAAAGCGCTCCTGTACGGCAAGGAGCTGCCGGACAAGAAAACGGTCCAGCTGTTCTGGCCGCAGGCGTTCAGCGGGCTGGTCAAGGCCAAAGCCGAAGAGCTGTCAGTTAAGCCGGAATTTATCTGGGCCATCATGCGGCAGGAAAGCTCTTTTAACCCGAGCGTCACGAGCTGGGCGGGAGCGGCCGGGCTCATGCAGCTCATGCCCGGCACGGCCAAGGACGAGGCGCGGCGGCTGCAGCTCAAGAGTTTCAGCCGGTACAACCCGTCGGACAACATCGCGCTGGGCGTTTCCCACGTGGCGTGGCTGATGAAAAAGTTCGACTCGCTCTACCAGACCGCGGCGGCCTACAACGCTGGCATGGGCAGCGTGACGAAATGGAACGGGGCGAACTCCCCCGAGCTGAGCCGGGAGAAGTGGATTGAGGAAATTCCGTTCGACGAGACGAGAGAGTACGTGAAAAAAGTTCTTGCCAACTACGGCATCTATCAGCGCCTGACCGCTCCGGCCCCGGATCCTGAAACGGGTTCGCCCGCCGGGACGAAGTGAGCGCGCTGTCAAGGAGGAACTGACGTGACGCAACCCTATCAACCGTTGGAACTGAGGCAGCGGGAGGCTTATGAAAACCTGTGGAAGGAGTGCCCTCAAAGCTCGTCCGACCAGAGCTTTCTTATCCTGCTGGGGTGGTCGGGGCTCTTCGGCTACGAGGCCGCGTGGGATAACGATCTGGTCTGGCTCCGTCAGACTCGGCCTGAGGCCCTGCACCTGCCGCCGGCCGGCTCGTGGGAGAATCAGGACTGGGAAAAACGGCTCATCGAACAGGTGGGGCCGAAAGCCCGGTTCGTCACGGTTCCGGAGCATCTGGCCCTGATCTGGTCCGACCAGCTAGGGCACAAAATCGCCATCGAAGAGGACAGAAACTCGTTCGAGTACCTGTACCGGGCCGGCGAGTTGGAGACCTTAGCCGGAAACCGCCACATGCGACGGCGCAACAAGATCAACCAGTTCCGTCGGCACCACAAAAGCGTTTTCGTCCCCTTGAGCGACGAGCTGATCGACCCGATCTTGGCCCTTCAGGCCCGTTGGCTGACAGAGCAGGCGCTCCAACCGGGCTCGAAATCGGAAACGCTTTTGAGGACCGAGAACGATTGCATTCGTTTGGCCTTGGCCCACTGGAAGGAGTTCGGCTTAGTCGGCGGCGCCGTGGCGGCGGACGGTCAGCTGATCGCCTACACGCTCGCCGAGCCGGTTCCCGACGGCTCCCTGCAGGTTCACTTTGAAAAAGGGCTGGCCGAGTACGACGGCTCGTACCAGGTGGTTAACCAGGACTTCGCCGTCTTCCTGAACGGCCGGTATGAGCTTCTTAACCGGGAGGAGGACATGGGGGACCCGGGGCTGCGCCACGCCAAGCTGGCCTACTCGCCGACGATGTTCCTGCGGAAGTACACGGTCCTTTGGGACGCGGAGGCTACAGAGGGCCATCCGGCCGCCTTCCCGGTTCGTGGGGCCGTTTACCCTGAGAATCCGGCTCAGCCAGAGCCGACAGAACCGGCGGCTGCAGAATCGACACCAGTTGAACCTCAGCCCAGGCAGGTCACTTGGGAAGAGGTGTTCGACAAGGCGCCCTGCAAGAGCATGCAGGAGAACTTTGAAGCGCGCAAGCAGTGCAAGGTCTGGCAGTCGGTCGAGGCAGGGCTTGACGAGTGGATAGAGGCTCAAGGGCCGGAGGCGGTGCGGATCAGCGATGATCTGGCCGCTCATCCGGAGCTTTCCGGCGGGGAAGTCCGCTCCAGCGAAATTTTCGCGTCCCTATTGGCGCGGCACGGCTTCGCGGTAGAGCAGCCGTTCATGGAGATGCCCACGGCGTTTATGGCCCGCAAGACGTTGGGGCACGGCGGCCCGGTGGTCGCGTTTTTGGTGGAGTACGACGCCCTGCCGGACGTGGGACACGGCTGCGGTCACAACCTTCACGGCACCGTCGCGGCGTTCGCCGGCATGGGGCTGGCCCACGTGCTGGAGCGTCACCGCTGCGACGCCACTGTTTGGGTGATCGGCACGCCGGCCGAAGAGACGTGGGGCGGCAAAATCCCCATGGCGTCAGGCGGAGTGTTCGACGGCGTGACGCTCGCCCTCATGTTCCACTGCACTACCGGAATGGCTAAGGTCGCGTCGCGCTTTCTCGCGCTGGACGGCTGGCAGTTTGACTTTTCGGGCAAGCCGGCTCACTCGTCCGGCGCCCCGTGGAAAGGCCGCAGCGCCTTGAACGGCCTTCGGCTCTTCCTGAACGCGTTGGACATGATGCGGCTTCACATGATGCCGTCGGACCGTCTCCATTCGGTCATCACCGACGGCGACGGGGCGATCAACGTCATCGCTCCCAAGGCGTCGTGCCGCGTCGAGACGCGGGCCGTCAACCGGCCGCGGCTCGATAGCCTGAACGAGATGGTCCTGGCGGCCGCCAAGGGAGCGGCGCTGGCAACCGGAACGTCCGTGACGTGGAACAAATTCATGCCGAGCTTTGACGACATGCTGCCCAACTTAGCGGCGGAAGAACTGGCGTTCCGCGTGCTGGACGACATGGGTATTCCGGTGGCGAAAGGCGAAGAGCTGGATGGGTCCAGCGACATCGGCAACGTATCATACCGTTGTCCGGCCATTCATCCGCTCCTTTCGATCTGCCAGACTAAGCTGCCGGCCCACACGGCCGCGTTCGCCGAGGCCACGGTCGGGGAAGACGGGCACAAGGCCCTGCTGACGGGCATTCGAGCTCTGGCCCGTATCGGCGGGCGTGTCGCGATCGACCCGGCGCTGGCCGCCCTCATCTGGCAGGACTTTGAAGGGGCTCGGGCCGCTCAAGTGGGCCCGAAAGACGAGAAGTAAAAACGAGCGGAGGCCCTCCGATATCATCGGAGAGCCTCCGCCTTTTTATGGCTGGGGGCCGGTCCTTCGGGCTCTCGCCCTTCCGGCTCATCGGACCGTTCAACGCCCTCGAGCCGCCGTTCCATCGCCCGGGTCCGCCGGCCGGTCTCCTCAATCGAGTTTGCCGCGGCGCCGAGCTGTTTCCTCACCCGCTCGAGAACCTCGCCGAAGCGGGCGAACTCGGTCTTCACGTCGCCGAGAATCCGCCAGACCTCGCCGCTTCGTCGGCTGATGGCCAAGGCGCGAAAGCCGAGCCTCAGGCTGTTGAGCAGGGCGGCCAATGTGGTCGGCCCAACCGGGACGACCCGGTGCCGCTCCTGAAGCGACGGCAGAGTCGACGGGTCGCGCAGCGCTTCGGCGTACAGGCTTTCCGACGGCAGGAACAGCAGGGCGAAGTCGGTCGTGACCGGCGGGCGGACGTACTTTTTCCGCACCGACGCGGCCTGAAGGTCAAGGGCCTTGATCAGCTCTCGTCGGCCAGCCGCTTCTCCGTCGGCGTCGCCTCGCTCTCTGGCGGCCAACAGCCGCTCGTATGACGCCAGAGGGAACTTGGCGTCAAGGGGCAGCCACAGCGGCGGCTCGTCCGGGTCGCCGGTGGGGATTTTCAGCCCGAAGTCGACCCGCTCGGCCGAGTCCGGATCAAGGACGACGCTCCGTTCGTACTGAGCCGGGGCGAGAATTTGCGACAAGAGGCTTTCGAGCTGAACTTCCCCCCACGTCCCTCGGGTCTTGACGCCCGTGAGGGTCCGCTGAAGGTCGCCCACGTCGCCTGCCAGCCCCTGCATCTCTCCCAAGCCGCGCTGAACTGCTTCCAGCTGTCCGCTGACTTGGGCGAACGAGTCGCCCAGCCGTCGGGACAGGGTGGTCTCAAGCCGTTCGCTGACCGCCTGACGGAGCTCGTCGACCCGCCGGGAGTTCTCGCTTTCAAGCCGGGCGAGGGCCTCAGCCAGTTTTGTCTCCTGCTCGCCGAGTCGTTGCTGAACCGACAGAAGCTGATCGGTCGTGTGCCGCTCAAGCGACTCCATCTGTCGAGCCTGAAGTCCGCTCAGCCGGTCAAAGCTCTCCGCCGCCCGCCGGCCGTAAGAGTCCAGAGCGTCGCGCACGTCCCGGCTGCTTTCGGCGCCGCGCTGGAGCGCCTCGGCCCGTTGGTCCTTCATTTCCTCCTGAAGCAGGCCGATCATCATGTCGAGGGCGTCGTCGCTGTCGCGCCGGGACAGCCTGACGTGCCAGATCGCGACGGCCAAAGCGCAGGCCGCGCACAGCGCGCTGACGGCCGCAGCCCAGCCGATAAACTGGATTGTCACGGTCTCACCTCCGAAAGAACATAGGCCCCAGAGGGGTTTTTCTTGGTTCGTCCATTGTAGATGAAAAAACAAACTGAAACTAGAGACAAGCTGTTGTTTTTCACCAGATGAACTGGTATCGTGACGGTATCCGGAACGTTTTCCGGCGCGTCCGGCCCAACTGGGCAAGCGGACTGAGAAGGGGTGTGCGGGATGGGATTTTTATCCAAGTGCGTGATGGTTCAGGGGTGCTCGTCTTCGGTGGGAAAGAGCGTGCTGACGGCTGGCCTGTGTCGGCTGTACGCCCGCCGGGGCTTTCGCGTCGCGCCGTTTAAGGCTCAGAACATGGCGTTCCCTGCCTACCTGCCGGACGGCCGGGCGATCGCCGGCAGCGTGGTCACTCAGGCCGAAGCCGCCTGCCGGGAGCCGGAAAGCGACATGAACCCGATACTCCTGCGGGTGGCCGGCGAAGGGGTCAGCGAGGTGTTTGTCCAAGGCCGTTCGATTGGGCTGATTCCGGGCCACCAGTATCAGGCCGACAAGGGAAAGTTCCGTCCCAAAGTGGAAGAGTCCTGGCGGCGCCTTCTCGCGTCAAACGACGTGGTCGTCATCGAGGGAGCCGGGAGCCCGGCGGAGATCAACCTGAAAAAGGACGACTTAGTCAACATGGGCATGGCGAAAATGGCCGGCGCGCCGGTTCTGCTGGTTGGGGACATCGACCGGGGCGGCGTGTTCGCCGCCTTGGCTGGGACGCTGCTCCTGCTGGACCCGGAGGAGCGCGATTTGGTCAAAGGAATGGTGATCAACAAGTTCCGCGGCGATTTGTCGCTTCTGGAACCCGGATTGGCCATGATCGAGAACATCACAGGCAAGCCAGTTCTCGGCGTGGTGCGGTACTTCCGTTCCGGCCTGCCGGAAGAGGACAGCTTGGAGGTTCCCGCCGCGCCTCTGACAGCCGAGGAGCGGAACGAACGGTACGACCGGCTAGCTGACTTGTTGGAATCGTCGTTGGACGTGGCCAAGCTCGACCAAATCGTCGGGGTAGCGAGGTGACCGGCCTCTTTTCCCTCGCTTGGGCTCTGGCCGCCGACTGGCTGTTCGGCGACCCGGAAGGGCTGCCTCACCCGGTTTGCGCTGTTGGCCGGTTCATCGGCTGGTGGGACCGTCTGGCAAGAAAACGTTTGAGCGGGGGAGAGCGAAGCGCCTTTCGCCTTCGGCTGGCCGGTCTGGCCGGCTGGTGCGCCACAGTCGCTGGGACGTTTCTGTTCGTCTGGGCGACCGTTGCCGCCGCCGGTCGGCTGAGCGCGGCGGCTGGCTTTCTCGTCCAGACCTACTGGCTGTTTTCTGGGCTGGCGGCGACCTGTTTGAGCAGGGAAGCCGCGGCTGTCGCCGGGTTTCTCCGCGCCGGCGACCTGCCGTCGGCCCGCCGTCGGCTGGCCGGCCTTGTTGGACGGGATACCGGAGAGCTTTCTTCATATCAAGTAGTTCAGGCGGTCGTCGAAACGGTAGCGGAAAACTGCTCGGACGGCGCCTTGGCCCCGATTTTTTGGGCGGCGCTCGGCGCGCCGTTTGGCCTGTCCGCTCCGGCCATGTGGGCCTATAAGGCGGTCAACACCATGGATTCAATGGTTGGGTACTTGGACGAGACGCACCGGGACATCGGTTTTGTCCCAGCGAAGGCGGACGACGTTTTCAACTGGATTCCAGCCCGGCTGGCTGTCATTCTGTTCGCCCTGATGGCGCCGAGTCTGGGTTTCGACGGGGCCAAGACGCTACGCACCGGCTTCGAGCAGGGGCGCCGCCACCTGAGCCCCAACGCCGGATACCCGGAAGCCGCAATGGCCGGGGCGCTGGGAATCACCCTTGGCGGGACTCACACCTACGGCGGAATGACGGTCGTCAAGCCCGAACTGACCGGCGGAACCGACGAGCCGAACGTCCGGCACATCGACATGGCTCGGTCGTTTCTGTGGCCGGCGACGCTCTGGGCGGCGCTGCTCCTGTCGCCTCTGTGGCTCCTGCCATGACGGCGGCGCGGCACGGCGGCGACGTGGAAGGAGCCCGTCGGACCTGGGGCCGGGAACGGTGGCTCGACTTCAGCTCCAACATCTGCCCGTTAGGCGTGCCGCGTCCCGTGGCCGACGCCTTGACGGAACACCTGTCAGATGACCTGACGTCGTACCCGGATCCTCAGTGCCGCCGCGTTCGGGAGATCGTCGGCCGATTGTGCGGCGCTTCGGAGGACGAAGTCCTTCCCGGCTGCGGTGTGTCCCAGCTCCTTTGGGCGCTCGGGCCGCTGCTGCCCAGTCCTGTTCTGCTGCCCGAGCCCAGTTTTGTGGACTACCGGCGTTCTTTGGCCCGCCGGGGCGGGCATGACGTGCGCCCGTTCCATCTGAAACTGGAATCTCCCGGCCCGTCGCCGGACGATCTGGCGGAAGGGGCGGCCGGCTGCCGGGCAATTCTGATGGGCAACCCGAACAACCCGACGTCGTTTTTGTTCCAGCCAAACGAGCTGGTTTCCGCCCTGACCCCGTGGCTTGACGGAGGCGGCCTGCTGGTCCTTGACGAGTCGTTCGTGACCCTGACCGACGGCGGGGCTGCCAACTCGTGCTGGCCCCTGCTGCGCGGACGGCCGAACGTCGTCGTGTTTCAGTCGGTAACCAAGTCGCTGGCCCTGCCGGGGCTTCGTCTCGGTTGGGTACTGGGCGGAAAAGAGCTGCTCGCCAAGTTGGCCGACGAGCTCCCCGACTGGTCGGTCAGCGGCCCCGCCACCCGCGCGGCCGAGGCGTTCGGCCGGCTGGACGAATACGCCGCCAGCCGACGAAAGTGGCTGATCGAACAGAGAAAATACCTGACGGACGGCCTTTCCAATCTGCCCGGCGTGACCGTTTTCCCGCCGTCGGCCAACTTCGTCCTCGTCAGGTTCGAGCGGACGACCGGAACGTTCGTCGCTCAAAAGTTGGCCGAGCGGGGAATTTTGGTTCGCCGGTGCGCCGACTTCCCCGGGCTGGACGACCGATACGTTCGGCTGGCCGTCAAGGACGGGACGGCGAACCGACAGCTGCTGGCCGCGCTTGAAGAGACGCTGAAGGAGGGGGAACGGTGAACGACTTTAAAATGGCGCTGAGGGAGCTGAAAGCGCCGTCAGACGAGTGGTACTCGAAGGCGTGGGCGCACCTTGACCGGCTCACCATGCCGCCTCGCGCCATGGGAAAGCTCATGGAGCTGGCGGCCCGGCTGTCGTCGATGCGCCGCGAGCTCGCGCCGACGATGGAGCGGTTCTGCGTTGTTCCCTTCTGCGCCGACCACGGGCTGTTCCGGCCTCAGGTCACCAACTCGCCCCAGATTGTCACCGAACTGGTGGCCCGCCACATGGCCGAAGGGACGGCGACGGTCAACTGCATGGCCCGCCTTCACGGCGGAACCGTCCTGCCGGTGGACGTGGGGATAAAAGGCGATCTGTCCGACTTGGGAAGCCGAATGGTCCACCGAAAAATCGCGCCCGGCACGGCCGACTTTGCGTCAGGCCTAGCGATGACCCTTTCACAGGCGCAGGAGTGCCTTGACGTCGGCGCCGCCGTCGCCCGGCATTTAGCGGCGGAGAACGACTTTTTAGCCGTCGGGGAAATTGGCGTGGGCAACACGTCCGCGGCGGCGGCTTTGGCTGCCGTTTTCACCGGAAAAAGCGCCGCGGTCCTGACCGGCCTAGGCTCGGGAATCGACGAGGGAAAACTCGCGCACAAAGTTGCTCTGATCGAGAAGGCGATTGCGCTCAACCGGCCGGACCCGTCCGACCCGATGGACGTCGTCTCCAAGGTCGGCGGCTTTGAAATCGCCGCCATGGCCGGGTTCATCGTCGGCGCCGCTGCCGCGCGCCGACCAGTGGTTCTCGACGGCTTCGTCTCCGGCGCCGCCGCCCTGCTGGCCGTCAGGCTGGCCCCGGACTGCCGGGGCTACTTGGTCGCCGCTCACCGAGCCAGCGAGCGGGGACACGGAACCGTCCTCGACGCCTTAGGGCTGGAACCACTCTACAGCTTGGACCTTCACTTGGGCGAAGGGGCCGGCTGCCCGTTGGCCGCTCCGTTCCTGCGCTCTGCCGTCGCGCTGATGGGGCTTCCAACCTTCGAGCAGACCGGCGTGCCCGAAGGCATTTCGGAAGACGGAACTCGAGGCGCCAAATGATCCGATCGTTAATCGCTTCTCTTCAATTTCTTACCCGCCTGCCGATACCGGGCCAGTTCGAAGCCGACGAGCTGGGCCGGTCAATCAACCTGTTCGCCGTCGGCGGGCTCGTCATAGGAGCCGCGGCAGGCGGCGTCTCTTACCTGCTGCAGCGGCTCGGGTGTCCGTGGACCATCCGTGCCGTTTGCATCACTGTTTTCTTGGCCGGCGTGACCGGCGGAATGCACTTGGACGGCGTGGCCGACACGTTCGACGGCCTCATGAGCGGCAAGCGGGGCGAAAAACTGTTGGAAGTCATGCGGGACAGCCGAATTGGCACGATGGGGGCGGTTGCTCTCTGGGCAGTCTTATCGCTGAAGGCCGCTTCGATTGCCGCGATACCTGACCCACTGACGGCCTTGCTGTTGGCCTGCGGCGCCGGGCGAGCCTGCCTGACCGGCGGGCTGGCGTTTTTCCCTTACGCCGGCGGCGGGCTGGCAGCTGCCTTTGCCCCTCACGCGAAAAAAAACTGGGCCGGCGGCGTCTGGCTGATTCTGTTGGAGGTCGGCCTGATCTTTGGTTCCAGCTCGCTGGCTGTTTTTGTCGCGCTGGCCTGCGCCGCTGGGACTGCGTTTTGCTTGGATCTCCGATGCCAGCGGCTTTTGGGGGGCATTACTGGCGACGTACTGGGCGCTTCATGTGAGACGGCGGAGGCGGTCTGTCTGGCCGTCTACGCCCTATTGAGCTAAAGAAAGAAGGCGCTGGGCGTGGAGAGTATTTTAGTGACCGGCGGCTGCCGGAGCGGAAAAAGCGAATTCGCCCTGTCGCTCGTCAAAGGGCGGAAAAAAAGGTTTTTCGTCGCCACGGCTCAGGCGTTGGACGACGAGATGGCCCGGCGGATCCAGTCTCACCGGCAGGCCAGAGGCGAAGGGTGGACGACCCTTGAAGTGCCTCTCGACCTGCCCGACGCTTTGGCCGGCCTGCCGTCTGACGGCGTCGCGTTGGTGGACTGCTTAACCGTGTGGAGCTGCAACGTCATGTCCTCGCCGGAGGTTTGGGACGGCGAAAGCTGTGGGCTGTTCGACCGGCTCGTCCAGACCGCCGCCTGCCCGCCCTGCGACCTTATTTTCGTGACCAACGAACTTGGCATGGGCATCGTTCCGGCTGACCCGTTCACCCGCCGATACAGGGACGTGACGGGCCGGCTCAACCAGAGAATAGCCGCCGCCTGCAGCCAAGCGTGGCTCGTCGTCTGCGGCTTGCCTGTGAGGCTCAAATGAGCGGCCCGGTCCTGCTGAGGCGCGTCGACGCCGGACCGTTCCCCCTGCTAGTCGGCGAGGAGAACGGAAAACTGGTTAAGGTCGGCTTCCCCGGCGAGCTGGGAAACGTCGTCCAGGGGCCTGACACGCCGCTTCTTCGGGAGACGGCCCGCCAACTTCGGGCGTATTTCTCCCGGCGGCTCAAGGTCTTTGACCTGCCGCTGGCCTTTTCCGGCACGCCGTTTCAGCTCCAAGTCTGGGAGGCCCTTCGGCTCGTTCCGTGGGGGAAAACCGTCACGTACAGCGAGTTGGCCCGCCGAACCGCGCGTCCCAAAGCGGCCCGGGCGGTCGGCAACGCGATGGCCGCCAATCCGCTCGTGATCGTCATTCCGTGCCACCGGGTCGTCCTGTCGGACGGACGGCTGGGCCAATTCGGCGGCGGCGCGGCGATGAAACAGTTTCTCTTGGCCAATGAAGGGGTATTGTTTCAGCTTCCTCGGAGCGGCGGAGGAAGCCGACGCGTGTTACAATGAGAACTGAATTGTATGCGTTGGAAGCCGTCGGCCTTTGTCGGCGCTTCGGCGGCGTTCAGGCCCTTGACGGTGCGTCTTTGACGCTGGAACGGGGCCGAATCACCGCCCTGTTGGGAAGCAGCGGCGCGGGGAAAAGCACCCTGTTGGCCTGTCTTTCCGGCGCTGAGCGTCCCGAAAGCGGATCGATCCGAATCGACGGGCGCCCGCTGACTTTAGGCTCGCCCCGTCTGGCTCAGAAAGCCGGCGTTCGGCTCGTGCCCCAGTCCCCGGCGCTGGCCGGCGGCCTCGACGTGGCGTCCCATATTTTTTTAGGGCGGGAGCCGCTCAAATGGGGCTTGTGGGTCGACCGAAAGAAAATGGCTCAAGACGCCCAGAACCTGCTGGACCGTTGGGAAGTTCCCCTGCCGGCCAGAGGCGTTCGGGTGGGAGACCTGTCCAGAGGGCAGCAGCAGACGATCCTGTTGCTTCAGGCGTTGGCGGCCGGCGCGCGCGTTTTGCTGCTTGACGAGCCGGCGGCGTTTATCGGTTTAAGGGACCGGGAGCGGTTCTTCAAGATGTTGGGCGAGTTCCGCTCGTCCGGCGCGGCTTTGTTATGCGCGTTTCACCGGCTCAGCGACGCCCTTCGTTTTTCGGACAATCTGGCCGTCTTGGCCCGCGGAAAAATCGTTCTGACCTGTCAGACCGCTCAGGCTGACGGCGCGGAAATCTTATCCGCGATGGGGTAGCGCAGGAACTGATGAAGTTGGAGGTATGAACATGACCAGAGGTAAAAAGGCGCTTCTTCTGATTCTTGGGATTCTCGTCGCCGGCGGCGTGGTTCTGTACAACGTCGACTTCGGCGGGAACCTGATCGCTCACAAGGCCGGTGAGTTCGTAGCCAACGAATACGGCATGGGCGTTTCCATTCAGGGCGTGGGCGGCAACCCGTTCAAAGGCTACACGCTGGAAGGCATTCAGCTGAACCGGGACGGGGCGCCGCTTCTTGACGCCCAAAGCCTTTTCGTGCGTCCCAACCTGCTCAAGAGCATTACCGGCAACGTCACCCTGAGCTGGGTGGAGCTTCGCGGCGTGACGAGCACGTTTGAAAAGCTGCGCTCTCTGGCCGAGGTAGTGGCTAAAACGCCGATGGCCCCGCTTCCTGACTTCCTGCCCAAAGGGCCGGTGGAGCTCAAATCCCTCGGCGGTTCTCTGGACGGCAGTCGCGTCGAAGGCGAAATGGACGTGGTTGTCTCCGGCTTCCCCGTCAAGGGGACGGCTCAGGGATCGCTTGGCGACGTCACCGAGTTCAAAAAAGCCCACTTGGAACTTGCCGGCGGGACGATCGACTTTTCCGGCAAAGTCATGCCGAATATCGACATGACGGTTAAGGTGGCGGACGTGGATCTGACCCAGCTGGGCGTCATCGTTCCACAGCTCGCCTCAGGCGTCGCCAAGGGCCGCGTCTCAGCTCAGGTGACCTTGGGCGGCACGCCTCAGGCCCCCATGGCGGAGGGAACCGTCTCGCTTGACGACGGCGCAGTCGCCGGTGTCCCGCTGTCCTTCTCGTCTCAGACGAGCTACGGGAATGACGCCCTGCGGGCCGATCCGCTGACGGTCGCTTTTGCCGGCGTGCCGATGCAGGGTCACGTCGCGATGGACTTTTCCGGCAAGGCGGCGACGACGGACATCTCGCTGACTAGTCAAGGCCCAGTGGGGATAGACGCCCTGCGAAAGTACCTGCCTGAAATCCCCGCCGACGCGGCCGGGCAGGTTGAGCAGGCCTTCATCTCCCTCTCCGGGCCGCTTGCCGCCCCGGAAGGCAAGGCGAGAATCGCGGCCAAGACCCTCTCCGCCGCCGGCGTGTCTGTGACCGACACGAACGTTTCAGCTGACTTTAACTCGGCTGGCCAGGTTAAGCTTCAGGCGTCGTCCAACTTTGCCGGCGCTCCGATTGGGGTAAACGGCACTCTGTCGCTCCTCAAGAACCCATCGGTTAACTTGGCCGGCTCGGTCAAGCAGCTTGACTTAGCCAAGGTGACAAAAATGTTCTCCGACCTGCCGCCGGTCAGCGGCGTTTTAAGCGGTCAAGTGAAGGCCGCCGGGCCGCTCTCGAACGTTCAGCTGACCGGGACAGTCTCGTCCCCGTCGGTCTCCGCCTCCGGGGTGACTGTCGCCAAGCTGAACGTGCCGCTGGCCTGGCGCGACGGCGTGCTTTCGCTGAACGGCACGTCCGCGCTGGTGAACGGCGCGCCCGTCTCGGTCTCCGGCAGCGTCTCGCCTCTGAAAGGTCAGCTCGCCCTGTCGGTGACGTCTCAGGGGCTCACGGCCAAGAGCCTGAGCGCCTTCGTCCCCGGCCTGCCGAAGATCGACGGCGCGGCGGACTTGACCGCCAAAGTGACTGGCTCGTTCTCCAACCCTCAAGTCGAACTGTCGGCCAAGAGCGCGTCTCTGGCGTTGGATCCAGTCTCGGTTAAAGGTTTCTGGATCGCCACCGACCAAAAGTTGTCAGTTCAGGACGGCGTCCCGTCATCTCTCGAATTGGCGTTCGGCGCGGACCGTCTCGTCGCGGCCGGCGTGCCGATTGACTCCCTAACCGGGAAAATAGCTTACGACGGCCAGTCGGTTCGCTTCAGCAACGTCCAAGGCTCAGCCGGCGGCCCGCTGTCCCTTGCAGGGTCGGTTCGGCTCTCTGACTTGGCGTTGGACGCCCAAGCCGAGCTTGCCGGCGGCGACCTCGCCAAGATCACCAAACTGCTCGCCCCCGGCATGGTTTCCGGCAAACTGAACGCCAAAGCGTCGGTCTCCGGTACGGCGCTCGATCCAAAGATCAGCGCCGACTTTTCGTCGAACCGCCTCGTCGCGTCCGGTATGGCGTTTGACGGGGTGACCGGCTCGCTTGACGGCACGTCGAAACGGCTGGCACTGAAAAACGTCAAAGCCGCCTTCGGCGGCGCGGCCCTCGACCTTTCAGGGTCGATGAACCTGCAGACTCTGGCCGACGGCGACTTCTCCGTCAAGGCCCTCGGCGTGGACCTGTCAAAAGCGTTCGTCGGCTTCGCCGACACGTCGTCCCTCGGCCTTTCCGGGGTAGGCCAGCTGTCGCTGGACGGCAAGATGGCCGGCGGCTCGTACTCCGGGTCCGGCTCTCTGTCGGTTGACAAGCTGACCGTCGCCGGGTTTGCCTTCGACGGACCGGCCAGCTCGATCCGTCTTTCCGGCACGACTTTGGAGCTTCCTGACCTCCACGCTGGTTTTTACGGCGGAAAGCTCCAAGCGCCCGCGAAGATGGACCTGAAGACGCTCGGCCTGTCGCTGAAAGTCTCCGCTTCGGACGTCGATCTGCTTCGGGTCATCGGCGCGGCCGTTCCCAGACTGGGCGGCGGTCTGACCGGGCGCGTTGCAGGTACCTGCCAGCTATCTGGCGTTCTCTCGCCGTTTAGGCTGTCCGGCTCTGGTCAGCTGACTTCAGACGGCGGAGAAGTGGTCGGTTTCACGTGGGTTGACCTGCTCTCGCAGGTTTACGGGGAAAAATCACTTAAATACGCGTCGGCTCAAGTGCCCTTTGACATGACGACCGGGGCGGCGGGGCTGACCCTCAAGCCCGGAACGCAGGTGCTCGCCCGGGACGGTGATAAAATTTATCGATTCATCAAGGCTACTGGTAATATCGGCTCGACCGGCGCGCTGAACTTGAAGGTGAACGGCAACCTGAACGCCATGGCGATCAACGTCATCTTCGGCGCCGGCAGCGGTGCACTGACCGGCTTGGCCGTTGGCAGTGCCGCTGGTGGCCTTCAGGGCGCTCTCGGCGGCGCGCTGGCTGGAATCGTGGCCGGCGGCGCGCAGGGCGCTAAGTCGGCGGACTTCCGCGACGTGGCGTTCACAGTGACGGGAACGACCGACAGCCCGAAGATCAAGGGCCTGAAGGTCGGACCGTCGTCGATCAAGGAGCCAGCCAAGCAGGAAGGAACGGCGGCAGAAACGACGACAGCCGAGCCGGCTCCCGCTGGGGAGGTTCAAAAGCCCTCCGGTCAGGTGGAGCAGGCCATCAGGGACGTGTTGAGCGGCGGCAAGCAGAAGACGCCAGTCGTTCCTGTTCCTCAGCCTAAAAAGACGGACGTTCAGCCCGAGAGTCAGCCTGAAAGCCAAGCAGCGCCAGAGGATCAGCCCGTTCAGGACGAACGGCCGCAGGATCCGGTGGATCAGCTGAAAGAAGGCCTCAAGAAAGAACTGCTCAAAGGCGTCAACGATTTGTTCCATTGATAGTAAGCGCCGGGGAGAACCGGCAGCCGGCTCACGGGAAGTCTTTGAGCCGGCTCTTTTTTTCTTTCACGTCAAAACGGGGTTTTGAACCGATCAAGGAGGAAACGCCATATGAACCGAGCAACGTTGAAAAATTGCCGGCGGATCGTCGTCAAGGTGGGAACCAGCACGATTACCCATCCGAACGGCACGCTGAACCTGCGCCGAATGGAACGCATCGCCCGGAGCCTTGCAGACTTGCGGAATCAGGGGCGGGAAGTCATACTCGTCTCGTCGGGAGCCGTCGGCGCCGGCATGGGAAGGGTTGGCCTGGCGGTTAAGCCCGCCAGCCTGCCGGTCCGCCAAGCCTTGGCGGCCATCGGCCAAGGGCTCGTCGTCGGGGAGTACGAAAAGCTCTTCGGCGAGTACGGCCACACGGCGGCTCAGGTGCTGGTCACCCGCGACGCCTTCGGCGACCGGTCTCGGTACCTGAACATCTGCCACACCTTCCGCGCCCTGCTGGAACTGGGCGCTGTGCCGGTCGTCAACGAGAACGACACTGTTGCCGTCGACGAGATCAAATTCGGCGACAACGACACCCTCTCGGCGCTCGTCGCCTGCGCCGCCGGAGCCGACCTGCTGATTATTCTGTCGGACATCGACGGCCTGTACACCGCCGACCCGCGGCTCGACCCGTCGGCCAAGCTGATTCACCAAGTAGAGACGATCTGCCAGAAAATCCGCGACGGCTCGGGCTCGAAGGGGAGCAACGCGTCAAGCGGCGGCATGTTCACCAAACTGGCTGCCGCCGACATAGTCCGCTCCGCCGGAATTCCCTTGGTTATCGCCAAGGGAAGCGAAGACGGCGTCCTGTACCGAATTTTGGACGGCGAAGAACTGGGCACGCTCTTCCTTCCGGCCCCGACGCCCGAGCGGGCCAGAAAAGGCTGGATCGCGTGGGGCGACGTGCCTCACGGGCGAGTGACCGTTGACGCCGGAGCCGCTGCCGCGCTTTGCTTAAAAGGCGGCAGCCTGCTGCCGTCGGGCGTCACCGGCGTGTCAGGCGACTTCGGAGCCGGGCGCGTCGTCAGCGTCTGCGGCCCGTCGGGAGAGGAAATAGCCCGCGGGCTGGTTAACTACGACTCCCGCAGCCTAGCGAAAATCGCCGGCTGTCAGACCGACCAGATCGAAAGCCTGTTGGGCGCCAAAGACTACGACGAAGTCATGCACCGGGACAACATGCTCGTCCGGCCCGTCGCGAACGGGCCAGAAAGGGGAAAAGACGAATGAGCTCGTTGGACGAACTCTGCCTTGCCGCTCGCGACGCCGCGCGCCTCTTGGCCTGCTCGTCGTCGCGCCAGCGCGACGGCGCCCTGTCAGCCGGAGCGGCCGCTCTGAGGCGGGACGCTTGGAAAATACTCGAGGCGAACCGGCGCGACGTCGCCGCCGCCGAGGCCGCCCGCCTGTCAGCTGCGATGATCGAGCGGCTGACGCTGAACGACCGGCGGGTCGAAGACATGGCCCGCGGGCTGGAAGCGGTCGCCGCTCTGCCGGACCCGCTCGGCGGAGGAACTGAAGCCTTCCGAACGCCCGACGGACTGGAAATTCAAAAAATCCGCGTCCCGCTGGGCGTCGTCGCCATGATCTACGAGTCCCGGCCCAACGTCACGGCCGACGCCGCCGCCATGTGCGTCAAGTCGGGCAACGCCGCAGTCCTTCGCGGCGGGAGCGAAGCGGCCCATTCCAACCGTCAGATTGCCGAAAGTCTGACTGGCGCGTTCGGTGCTGCCGGCCTGCCGGCCGGTTCCGTCAGCCTGTACGTCGAGCCGGGGCGGGAGGCTGCCCGCGCGCTCTTGGCCCGAAGTGACTTTGACCTGCTCATTCCCCGCGGCGGGAAGAACCTGAAAGAGGAAGTCCGAAACTTAGCCCGTTCGCCCTACGTCATGACCGGCATGGGACTGTGCCACCTGTACTTGGACGCCTCGGCGGACTGCCGAATGGCCGTTGACATCGCCGTCAACGCCAAAACGCAGCGGCCTTCCACCTGCAACTCCATCGAAACCCTTTTGATTCACAAAGACGCCCTGACTCGGCTGCTGCCGCCGGTCGCCTCGGCCCTGCGGGAAAGGGGAGTACGCCTTCTGGGCGACGAGCGGGCCCGAAGCGTCGTGCCCATGGACCAAGCGACGGAAGAGGACTGGGAGACCGAATACCTCGACCTCGTCCTCTCGATTAAGACCGTTGACTCGCTGGACGACGCGCTGGACCACATCAGCCGGTACGGCTCAGGCCACAGCGAAGCGATCGTCACGGAAAGCTATGAAGCTTCCCAGCGGTTTCTGCGCCAGGTCGACGCCGCGGCGGTCTACGTCAACGCGTCCACCCGGTTTACCGACGGCGGCGTCTTCGGCCTCGGCGGCGAAATGGGCATCAGCACCCAAAAACTTCACGCCCGCGGCCCGCTGGGCATACTGCAGCTCACCAGCACCAAATACATCGTTCGCGGAGAAGGACAGGTGAGATCATGAGCGAACTTCAAAAAATCGTCGTCCTGTACGGCGGAAACAGCCCGGAACGGGAAGTCTCTCTCGTCAGCGGCCAAGCGGTTGAAAAAGCGCTGAAAAGCGCCGGATACGAAACCGAACTGATCGACCTGACCGGGCCGGAAAAAGTCTTTGAGGCCCTGAAAACGCCCTGCGACCTCTTCTTCCCGGTCCTTCACGGCTCGTGGGGCGAAGACGGCCGGCTTCAAGCTGCCCTTGACCTGAGCGGTCGGCCGTACGTCGGTTCCGGCCCCCTAGCCAGTGGCCTCTGCATGGACAAATGGGCCAGCAAAGCCCTGTTCGACCGGGCGGGCCTTCACACCCCCAAAGGCGTGCTGGTGAGGCAGAAAGACGGAACCGGCGACCTTCCCGGCCTGCTCCGCGCGCTGGAACGGTACGGAAAACTGATCGTCAAGCCCAACTGCGGCGGCAGCACGGTCGCCACGTCTGTCGTCTCCTGCTCGGAAGAGCTCCTTCCCGCGCTGAACGCCGCGTGGGAGCAGAAGAGCGGCGGCGCGCTGGTGGAAGAGTTTATTCCCGGCCGGGAGCTCACCGTCGCCATGTGGGACTCAGGCTCCGGCCCTGAGGCCCTTCCAGCGGTCGAAATCCTTCCAGCGTCGGGGTTCTACGACTACCAGGCCAAGTACACCGACGGCGCCAGCCGGTACGAATCGCCAGCCCGGCTGAGCGGCGAAGAAGCCCGCGCCCTCTCCGAAGCCGCCGTCGCCGCGTGGCGTGCCGTTGGCCTTAGGGACTACGGCCGGGCCGACTTCCGCTTGCCCCCGGACGGGGAGCCGGTCCTGCTCGAAATCAACACCGCGCCGGGCATGACGTCTCACAGCCTCGTCCCCATGGCCGCAAAAAGTGCCGGAATGGAACTGCCCGACTTCCTGAGCCGGCTCGCCCGTCGGGCGTGGAGCCGCGACGTCGGGCGGCCCCGCGCCTGAAGCGCCGGAATCGTGTACAATATCAGCGGTCATATGGCCTTTCAAGGCCAAAACACAAACGTAGGAGCGTGAGCACTGTGGGAAAAAACCTTCGCGGACGCAGCTTCCTGAAACTGCTGGACTTCACTTCTGAGGACATTCGGTACCTGCTCGACCTGTCGAAAGAGTTCAAAGCCCTCAAGGCGGCCGGCGTGCCGCACCGTCATCTGGCGGGAAAGAACATCGTCTTGTTGTTTGAGAAAACGTCAACCCGCACCAGATGTTCGTTTGAAGTCGCCGGGCGCGACCTGGGCATGGGCGTCACCTACCTCGACCCCGGCTCCTCCCAGATGGGCAAAAAAGAGTCCATCGAAGACACAGCCAAAGTGCTTGGCCGCCTCTACGACGGCATCGAATACCGCGGCTTCAGCCAAGAACTGGTTGAGACCCTCGCCAGAGAGTCCGGCGTGCCGGTGTGGAACGGCCTGACAGACCTGTTCCACCCCACCCAAATGCTCGCCGACCTGCTCACGATCGAAGAAAAACTCGGCGCCCTCAAAGGCGTCAACTTCGTCTACATGGGCGACGGCCGCAACAACGTCGCCAACTCTCTGATGATCGCCTGCGCCAAAATGGGCGTCAACTACACCTGCTGCGCCCCCGAAAGCCTGTTCCCCGCCCCGGACCTCGTCAAAGCCGCCCAAGAAGTCGCCCAAGGGACCGGCAGCACCGTGACCCTCACCAGCGACGTCGTCAAAGGAACGACCGGCGCCGACGTGTTCTACACCGACATCTGGGTCTCCATGGGCGAGCCCGACTCGGCGTGGAAAACGCGAATCGAACTGTTAAAACCCTATCAGGTGAATGAACAGGCCATCTCCCGCGGCTCCCGCCGCGCCATCTTCATGCATTGCCTGCCGTCCTTCCACGACCTCAAGACGACCATCGGACAGGAAATCCACGAAAAATTCGGCTTAACCGAAATGGAAGTGACCGATCAGGTCTTCAGCAGCAGCCGCTCCGTCGTCTTCGACGAGGCGGAAAACCGGATGCACACTATCAAAGCCGTCATGTACGCCACGCTGGCGTAGCGGCGCTGAACCAGCCAAACGCCGCCCGTGGACGGCCAACCCATCAGGGCGGCCTGTCGATATGGCTCCAGCCGCAAAAGCGGCTGGAGCCATTTTCCCCTGCCAGCGCTGACGCCCGTTCAGCTGTCCGGCGGCGCGGCGAAAATCGTCCCAATGTGAGAACGCCCGCCCGCGGCGCGGAAACGGCCGCTAAAACAAGAGGAACCGACGGCCTGAGGAAGGGGGCGGCCGCAAGCCGCTTGGCGCCCTTTTTCGGCGAGATAGTAAGTATTATTTCGTATCTTTGAAGCGTAAATGGCCGGATACGTTTGACAAATCGATGAGGAATGTTAGACTGTGCCACAGAGCGGCAGTCCGCATGAGCGGACGCAGGAACTGACAACAGTGACGGTAGGCGGAGGAAACGAGGAAACTCCTGCATAACCGGCTGATGGCGTTCCGCCGACTCGAAGAGTCAAAGGTTTATCAGGAGGAATGTAACATGAGCATGAAGAAAATGCTTGCAGTTGTCGCCGCCGCAGCGTGCGTGGCCTTCGCGGCCCCGGCTTTCGCGGCCAACCCGTTCTCCGACGTGCCGATGCACCACTGGGCATATGACGCGGTGGAGCAGCTGGCTGCCCACGGCGTTGTCGAAGGGTATCCGGATGGCACCTTCAAGGGCAACAAGCCCATCACCCGTTACGAGATGGCCATGATGATCGCCCGCGCGATGAACAAGGGCGGCCTGGCCGGTGAAGATGCCGATACGCTGAAAAAGCTGATGGTCGAGTTCAAGGACGAGCTGGATAACCTGGGCGTCCGCGTCGACGGCCTTGAGGGCCGCGTCGCCGACCTGGAGAAGAACAGCAACGGCTGGAAGTTCTGGGGCCAGCTGCGTCTTGACTACAAGGATTTGAAAGATCACGATGCTCGGGACGGCATTGCTATGACCCGGTATCGCTTATGGCTGCAGAAGAAGGTTGACGACCACATCACTTTCACCGGCAGATGGGGCGGCGAAAACGCAGTGTTTGAGCGGTTCTACTTCGACGTCACCGACTTCTTCGGCATGGACTTCCGGGCCGGGCAGTTTGACTTCGACTGGGAAGACGACGACGGCCTGTACACCGATAACGATGCAACCGCTGGCGACTTCCTCATTCAGGGTTACCAGCTGAGCCGGAACTTCGGCGCCCTTGAGGCCACTCTTCTGGCCGGTCGCACTCATGACTGGGATTCTGGTTTCCTGGGTATTAATTTTTACGACGACCCGAGCGACTACGTGTACGGAGCTCGCCTGAAATACAGCGGCGAGAAGTTCTGGGTTAGCGCCAACGCTCTGCGGTTTGATCCTGAAGATCAGTTCGATGACGGAATGGGCCAGAACGGCTACAAGGTCAGCTATTACTGGCTCGGTGCTGGCTTCAAATTCGCCGATGGCTTCGAGCTGAAGGGCGCTTACTACTTCCAAGATCAGGATTTCAACAGCACCACCTTCCTGCCGGCTGGCTATGATGACTCCCCGAATGCTTGGAAGGTCATTTTGGATATCGACGAGAACGTGCTGAAGTTCACCAGTCTGTGGCTGGAGTACGCCCAGTTCGATCCGTCCTTCCTGACCACCCAGGACGGCCCGTACGACAACTATGCGTTCAGCATTACTCCTCGTCTGCGTGCTCTGGCGGGAGCCGACGTCGTTCCCAGTGCCATTGGTGTGGATAGCACGGACATCAAGGTGTTCTACGCTAAGGCTGAGCAGCCTTGGACGGAAAAGTTCAGCACCTTTGAGCGCTTTGTGCTCGCCAAGGATGCTGATTGGAACGCTAGCATGGCCAAGACCATTGACGTGACTAACTGGTCCGTTGGCATCGCCTACAAATACGCTCCGAGCCTGAAGTTTGAGCTGGTTTACGACGACGTCAACTACGAGAGCGGTAGCAAGCTGGACGACGATCACCTGATCCGGTTCCGCACGCAGCTGTCCTTCTAATTCTCTGACAGCACACGTGTTATTCACGAACAGCCCCGAGGTATTGCCTCGGGGCTGTTTTTTTGCGCCCTTTCCGTTCTCTTGTCCGGGCGGGCGGCCAAAAGCGCGGCCGCTTGGGCTAAGTCCCGATGAAGCGCCGTCTCGGAAGTCAAAGCGAAAGCGCGCGGCGAAAAAACCGCCTTTTCGGCGAACGGACTTTGAACCCGTCGGCCCCGTGGCTGGGGAAAAATGCTGAACGAAGGCGGAGGCGATTTCAGCAGGCCTTTACAGGGTTATTCCTCAGTTGGGATTGCACTTGTCCCCTTGTGACGGGTAATCGTGGACAAGCCGCCGTGCGGGCTTCGGTTAAGGGCGGGCCGATGAAAAGCAAGCGGAAAAGCCTTTGACCGTTAGGCCTTGAACGCGCCGTTCCCGCCCTAGCAGTTTGTGTCCGCTTGGCTCTTGAAACGAAGAACTCCCCCGAAGGCGTCTTCGGGGGAGTTTTATTTGCTCTTAAAAGGTTGGTGGGAGAATTTCAATCCAGTAGCCGTCGGGATCTTGAATGAAGTAGATGCCCATCGCCTCGTTTTCGCAGCAGATCCAGCCGTTCTTGGCGTGGAAGGCGTGGGACGCTTGGAAGTCGTCGGTTCGGAAGGCGAGGTGAAATTCCCCTTCGCCCAAGTCGTACGGCTCGGTTCGGTCGTGAAGCCACGTGAGTTCCAGCTGAAACGGGCTGGTGGGGCTTCCCATGTAGACGATGGTGAAGTCGGCCCCTTCAATTCGCCGTTGCTCGGTCAGGCCGATCGCTTTCTCGTAAAAGTCCATGCTTCGTTTCAGGTCAAGGACGTTGAAGTTGACGTGGATTGGCGTGTACATCTTTTTTACCTCCAGAGTGAGCGCCCGCCGCTCGGTCGTTTGTGGCGGGAACGGAAGATGAGCAGGTCGGCTGCCTGAGCGGCGCAGGCGACGGCGATGATGGCCGGGCCAGCAGTGAGGTCGAACCGATAGGAGAACCACAGTCCGGCGACACTGAACGCCGCGCCGAGAACCACCGACAGCCCCATGATCCCGGCGAGGCTTCGGGCGTGCCGTTCGGCGATGTAGGGCGGAATGGTGAACAGGGCGATGACGAGGATCAGCCCGACGACCCGAATGATGGCGACGACGGCCAGCGACGCGGCGGCGACTGTGAGGCAGTGGTACGTCCGCACCGCGAGCCCCCGCGTGGCGGCGAACGTCTCGTCAAACAAGAAGGCCTCCAGCTGGTGATACCGCAGGGCGGCGAAGGCGAGCAGAAGAACGCTCAGTCCGCCGAGCAAAAAGAGTTCGCCCGAGCTGACGGTGAGGATTGAGCCGAATAGGTAGCTCATCACGTCGGCGCCGTAGCCGGGCGTGAGGTCGTTGAAGATCAGGCCGACTGCCATGCCGGCGGACCAAAGAATACCCATCAGGGTGTCGGACCGATCGGACCTCTCCCAGCTGAGCCGGGCGGCTAAGCCTGCCAAGAGGAGCGTGAAGGCATAGGCGCCGCCCCGGGGCGGCAGGCCGAGAAAGCGGGCCAATCCGATGCCGCCGAAGGCGCCGTGGGCGATGCCCCCAACCAGCATGACCTGCCGGCGAATCACGACGACCGGGCCGAGCAGGCCGCAGACGAGGCTGCTCAGCAGGGCGGCAAACAGGGCGTGGCGGAGAAATTGATAGGTGATGAGGGCCTGAATCATAGGCTGTCCTTTCGGTTGGCGGGCGGCGTTTCGACCTGACGGGCGAAGAGCCGGGAATAGCCGGCGGGGAAGTCCGACGGGCTGTAGGCCGTGACGCCCGAATCGACGAACAGAATTTGTCCCGCGCAGTCCGGCACCGTTTCTAAGTCGTGGCTGACCATGACGACTGTGGCTTGGCGGCTTGCCTTTTCGAGACACTCCATGACGAGCCGACGGCCCGCCGGGTCGACGCTTGCCAGTGGCTCGTCAAGGAGCATGAGCCGAGGGCGGGACGCGAGAGCCCGGGCGATCAGTCCCCGCTGACGCTGGCCGATGGAAAGCTCGCCGAAGGGCCAGCGGCTCAGGTCCTGCAGGCCGACCAGCTCGAGCGCTTCGTCGGCGGCTTCCCGGTCCTCTCGGGTCCAGCGGGCGGCGCGGGGGTTCAGGCGGCCCATCAGGACGACGGACGACAGGGAGATGGGCAGGGCGGCGGTGGCTGTGACGTCCTGCGGGACGTAGCCAACCGGCTGGCCGCGGCCGGGGGGCTCTTCATAAACGGAAACCACCCCTGATTGAGGGGTGGTAAATCCGAGCAGTAATTTAAGGAGGGTGGTCTTTCCGCCCCCGTTGGGGCCGACTAAAACGCAGAACTGTCGGTCCGGAATGGAGAGCGTCAGGTCGGTAAAGACGGTTTTACCCGGGTAGCCGAACGTGACGCCCTCGAGTCGGATCGAGTCGGTCATTTCACGCCGTTGGCGATGGCCTGCGCGGCGGAGATGAGCGAATCTTCCCAGTTCGGAGCCAGCGGGTCAACTGTGACCATCGGCACGCCCAAGGACTTGGCGACGACAGAAGCCGACTGGGTGGAGAACTGAGGCTCGACGATCAGGGCCTTGACGCCCTGAGACTTGGCGAAGTCGGTGATCTTGGCGAGGGTCTGAGGACCCGGCTCCTTGCCTTCGACTTCAATGGGAACCTGAATCAGGCCGTAGTCCCTGGCAAAGTATCCCCACGCGGGGTGGAAGGTGAGGAACGCCTTGCCCTTGGCGTTTTTCAGGATATCAGCCAGTTTGCTGTCCAGTTCGGCGGCAGAGGCGGCGAACTTCTCCTGGTTGGCCTTAAAGGTCTCGGCCTGATCGGGGAGTAGCTCGCTCAACGTCTTGCAGATCAGCTCAGACTCAGGAACCGCGCACTTTGCAGAAAGCCACAGGTGCGGATCCGGCTGGCCGTCGTGGTGATGGTGGTGGTGATGATGTCCTTCCTCGTGGCCGCACTCGCAGGCGTCGTGGTGACAGTCGCTGTCGTGGCAGTCATGGCAGCCCTCGTCGTGGCAGGCCTTGTCATGGCCGTCCTTGTCCTGACCGCAGGTGCAGCTGTCGTGATGGCCGTCCTTATCATGATGACAGTCTTTGTCGCCGTGGTGGGCATCCTTATCGTGGCACTCGTGGCAGTTCTCGTCGTGGCATTCTTCGGCCTCGTCCTCAATCTCGAGGGCGGTCTTCATGGCGACCGGCTCGACGACGCTGGCCAGAGGGACGACTTTCAGGTCCGGGGCGACGGCCTTGACCCGGTCAAGCTGACTGGCTTCCAGCGGCATGCCGACGGTGAACCACACCTTGGCGCTGCTGGCTGCCTGAACCTGGGAGGGCTTGGGCTCGTAGCTGTGCGGGTCGGCTCCCTGAGGCACCATGACAGTGACGGCGACCGCGTCCCCGCCAATTTTCTCCACCAGCTCTTTTTGGGGCAGGGTGGTAACCAACACGCCAATCGGGTCCGCCCAAGCGGCCGTGGCGGCGAAAACGGAAATCAATGCGGCTACTGCACGTGAAATCACAAATATCACCTCGCAAAAAAGATACCGCTCCTCGGAGCGTGTCACGATTATATTATCATTGTGTTATTTTCGTCATAGGTATCTTTACGTGATTGCTTTAGGGCGCGAAAAAAGCCGCCGAGAATCGGCGGCTTCACTGATGGAAGCTACAGCGACGAGGTGCCGAGGAGTTTTTCCATCGGGGCTCGGCCCATGGCCAGAGCGGGCAGGGCGGAAACGGCGACGCCGGCGAGGAGGGCGGCGGCGACGGCCCCGGCTTCATAGCCAGTGAGCGGCGCGGTCAAGGTCAGGGCTGTCTTTTGGCTGAGGGAGCTGAACAGCAGCCACAGTCCGGCTCGTCCGACGATCCAGCCGGTCAGGAGACCGGTGCAGATGGTGACCGCTCCTTCGACCCAGCCGACGGCGAAGAGCGTTCGGGCCGGCAGGCCGAGGGCGCGAAGCAGCGTGTACTCGTTCTTTCGGGACGAGCCGGACCAGAAGAGGATCAGCAGGGACGTGACGGTCGTGACGGCTAGGACCGACCAGACGACTACCGAAAGAATTTCCTCGCTTCGTCCCATGGCGGAAAAGAGCCGGACGATCACCTGAGAGGGGAAAACGACCTGTCCGTCGTTTCGCTTGATAAAGCTCTGGGCGAGGGCGTAGGCGGCGCCGAGCGATTTTGGCTCTATCAGCACGGCGGTGACGTCGCCTGAGGTCGGCACGTCGTGATGTGCCTCTTCTGCTTCTTCCGCCTCTTCGTCATGATGGTCTTCGCCGCCTTCGTGTTCTCCGTGGCCTTCGTGGGCGGCCCAAATCGATTCCATCGGGGTGAATATGGCCCGGTCGTACGGGCCGCCGACGGGTGCGGCAATGCCGGTGACGGTGTAAACCTGATGGTGCTGGTGACCTCCGGCGGTCATGCCATGGGTCGTCTTGAATGTGTCGCCGATCTTGAGGCCGGTAAGCTGGGCTGCGGCCGCGCCGACCAGAGCCTCATAGGGCTTTTGAAAGGCGCGCCCTTCTTTCATTTGGAGCCAGAGGGGCGAGGAGGCCCCGCCGGTCCGAATGGTGAAGACCGTTTGGTCTGTGCCGACGACCGGACAGCCGAGGTACGAGTCGCCGAAGCCGAGGGGCGTGGCGGTTTTGACGCGCCGGTCCTTCTGGAGCTCGTGCCACAGGTCCCCGGAGATGTTGCCCAGCGGCGCGTCTTGGAGGAAGATGCTGTTCGTCGTGAGCTGGTACTGGCTTCCCTTCGCTCCGACCAGCAGGCTGAACGGCTCGACGGCCCGCGCGAGGCCGTCCTGAAGGCCTGAAACGGCCAAGAAGAGGAAGCTTGCCAACGCGCTTCCCAGCGCGAGGGCCAACGCGAGGGTGAAGAACTGAAGAGGGCGGGAGAACACGTGGCGGCAGGCGACCCGAACGACTGAAAAACCGCTCATTCTCTCACCTCCGCGGGCCGTCCTTCGAGAGGACGAGACGGCGGGGAAAACGGCTCAACAGGTTCTCATCGTGGCTTGCGACGACGAGGGCGCTCCCTTTGCCGCACAGCTCGGTCAGACAATCGAGGACGGTCTGGCTGTTCGGGCCGTCAAGGCTGGCGGTCGGCTCGTCGGCCAGAATGAGTTCTGGGTCCGAGATGAGCGCTCTGGCGATGGCCGCGCGCTGGCTTTCGCCAAGGCTGAGGGCCCGCGGCTTGAGCCGGCGCTTGTCGCTTAGTCCCAGCCGATCTAAAAGCTCGGCGCCGCGCTTTTTCGCCTGCTCGCGCGGGACGCCGGCGATTTGTCCGGCGATGAGCAGGTTCTCTTCCACCGAGAAGTCGGGCAGCAGGTTCATGATCTGAAAGACGTATCCCACGTGGGCGGCGCGCCACGCTTCGGTCTGGGGCGTTCCGGCCAGCAGGGAGCTTCCGTCGGCCTGAACGGCCCCGGCCGTTGGGCGGTACAGGCCGGCGAGAATGTGAAGCAGGGTGGACTTTCCCGACCCGCTGGGGCCGGCGAGGGCGAGCCGGTCGCCGCGGCCCAGCTCAAACGAGACGGGGCGAAGTCCGGCGACGGTTTCGCCGCCGGCGCGGTAGTTTTTCGTCACGCCGGAAACGCGAAGGAAGGGCGTTTGTGAGGGTGTCATTCTAAGGCCTCCATTTGGTTAGCGTAAATTCGGACAAGGCTGATGAAGCCGGTCTCTTCGTCCATGGCGTTGCCCAGCTCGAGACGGCCGGTGACTTTGATCTGTTGGTCGAACGGCAGGGCGCGGGCCGGCTTGGACAAATAAACGAGCACGATGTTGTCAGGCCAGTCGGCGTCGGACGAGCAGAACGGGCAGATGGACATGGGGACTTTCGTCAGCACGAAGAACCGAAGGGACGGTTTGAGCGGCGGGGCCATGAACCCCTGCATGCTGACGGTTTTTCCGTTCAGCGCCTGCGCTTTGGGGGAGAGCTCCAGCCCGAGGGACGAGGCGCCCGAGTACACTTGAGAAAACTCGAGGAGCCCTCCGCTCTCCTGAGAAAAAGCGCCGGACGCGAGACCGGCAGAAAGGAAAAAAAGGCAGAGGAGCGAAAGAACTCCTCTGCCGAAAAGGTTCTGAAACCGAACCATGCATTACCGTCCGGCAGTCGCTTTGACGCCCAGAGCTCTCATGATGCCGTAGAACACCTCGGTGTTGTCCATGACGCCCTTGAAGTACTCGGCGCCGCGTCCGGCAGCGGACAGAGGCACGTCGTCGGCCGCGTGGACTTCCTGCGGGTCGCCTTCCGGAATGTCACCGGAGATCATTCGGCCGTTCGGGTTGCGTTCCTTGTTGGCCCGGGCAACTTTCCCGTCCATCACGGCCGGGTCGGTGGGGCGGGGAAGGAAGCGGTAGTTCTCGTAGTGGTCGGGGAAGTTGGCATACTGGACGGCCAGCGTGACGTCCGGGTCCGGATTGTCGGGGAAGCCGTCGCCGTTCGCGTCGGAGAAGGTGGGGAAGCCCGCGTCGGCGTATGTTCTGACGGCGTTCCGTCCCGTCTTGCCGTCGCGCTCGTGGTACGTGCCGGTAATGCTGATACCGTGGCTGTGGTCGGCGGTGCAGATGATCAGCGTGTCGCCGTGCTCCTTGGCGAACTGGCGGCCCAGCTCGATCGCCTTGTCGAACTCGATGGTGTCGTAGGCGGCCCGCTGCCAGTCCATGGTGTGAATCTGCTTGTCGATGCAGGCGCCTTCGACCATGAGGAAGAAGCCGTTCTTGTTCTTGCTCAGTCGGTCCAACGCGGCAGCGGTCATTTCCATCAGGTTGGGCTGATCGGTGAAGTGGCCCAGCACTTCCGGGTCCTTGAGGATTTCCCGGTCGATGTAGACGTTCATGTGGTTCATCGCGAACAAGCCAAGAATCTTGTCGCCGCCAGCCTTCGCCAGTTCTTTTCTGTTGCCCGCGAAGGCGTAGCCGGCCTTCTTAAACTCTTCGACCAAGTTTCTGTCGTCGGTTCGCTTGGAACCGGCGGTCGATTTGGGGAGGAAGTACCGGGCGCCGCCGCCTAAGACGACGTCGGCTTTCAGCATTTCAGTCGCGACGTAGTTCTGTTCGGCCCGCCGGCGGGTGTGGGAGACGAACGCCGCCGGGGTCGCGTCGGTGACGCTGGCGGTGGTGACCAGTCCGATGGACATGCCTTTGGCACGCCGAAGAATTTCGGCCAAGTCTTCGACCTTCGGGTCGTCCATCGGGTCCGGCGTGGCGTTCTCGTACACGCCCATGGCGTTGACGACCGACTTGTGGCCGGTGGCGTAGGCCGACGCGCTGTTGGCCGAGTCGGTGACCAGCGAGTCGTAGCCGGAGGTGGTCAGCAGCGCCGTGCCGTCGGTCAGCTGCTCCATGCTGAGCAGACCGTTGTACTTGCCTTCGGTAATGCCTTTGGAAAGGATTCGGGCGATCTGGCGGCTCTGAAGGCCCATGCCGTCGCCGATGTAGAGAATGACGTTCTTGACCGGCTTCTTGATGGACTCCTGAACGACGGTGTAGTGCTTGACGGCCTGATAGGTCTTGCCGCCGGATCGGGCTGAGGCGCTGACCGTGACGTCTCCGGGCTTGGCGAACGTCACACCGTCGGCCCGCAGGCTGGACAGTTCGTCGGACGCGGTGAAGCCCGGCTTCTCTCCGAAGAACTCGGCGATCGGCTGGCCGTTGACCGTCACGTCGATGGCGTCGGCTTTCGCGCCCCGGAGCTCGCACTCGAAGTCAAACTTCTGTCCGGCCCAGAACTTGGCCCGGTCGATGGGCAAAACGACGAGTTCCGGCTCAGAGGCCCCGGCGACAGAAGCCGTCAGCACCGCCGCCAGAGCGGACAACATGAGAAAACGAATTTTCACTTACAGCACCTCCGCGTGAATGATTGTTTTTCTAAGCTGTTTTTATCCTACGGCGGCGGCGTTGCGGGGAGCTGACAAAAACATTACATTCCTGTTACGGCCCGACGAAAAAGGGCGCCGCAGTTTT